>JADLEH010000422.1 GCA_020846255.1 Propionibacteriaceae bacterium | reverse complement strand
GGCCCCGGTGGACCGTTCGGCCCGGGCGGACCGATGGGCGGGCCGATGGGTCCCGGCCCCAGGGGGCGCGGTCGGCGCGGCCACGTCCGCTACTCGATCCTCGCGCTGCTGGCCGAGGAGCCCCGCAACGGCTACCAGATCATGCAGACGCTCGGCGAGCGCACCAACGGTGTGTGGAAGCCCAGCCCGGGCGCGGTCTACCCCGCGCTGGCGCAACTGGAGGACGAGGGCCTGATCGAGTCCTTCGACAACGAGGGCCAGAAGGCCTACCGGCTGACCGACACCGGGCGCGAGGCGGCCCAGGCGGTGCAGACCAAGCCCTGGGAGATGGTGAACGAGGCGCTCGCCGGCTGGCAGCCGGACGCGGTGAAGGGCCTGTGGAAGGAGTTCGCGAGCCTGGCCGGAGCGGCCAAAGAGCTGACCCGCAACGGGAACGCCCAGCAGCTCGAGGCGGCGACCAAGCTGGTCGCTGATGCCCGCCGCAAGCTCTACGGCCTGTTGGCTGCCGAAGACGACGCCCCCACCGTCGAGGACCTGCCGAACGGCGACGACCTGCGGTGAGGGCAGGGGTCCCCTCCCATCAACACCAAGCTGTGAGTTGGCCGCCGACATCGGCGCCCAACTCACAGCTTGCGGTGTCTTCGGGGTCCTGCGGCAGGCTCAGGCCGGCGTCGGCTGGCTGGGCTTGGGGGGCGGCGGGACGAAGTCGACGCCGGCCTCCTTGCGCTGCTTGGCAGTGATCGGCGCCGGAGCCCCGGTCAGCGGATCGAAGCCGCCACCGGTCTTCGGGAAGGCGATCACGTCCCTGATCGAGTCGGTCTTCGCCAGCAGGGCCGTGATCCGGTCCCAGCCGAAGGCGATGCCGCCATGGGGCGGGGCGCCGAAGGCGAAGGCGTCCAGGAACCAGCCGAACTGCGCCTGGGCCTGTTCTGCCGTGATTCCCATGACCTTGAAGACCCGTTCCTGCACGTCCCTGCGGTGGATACGGATCGACCCACCGCCGATCTCGTTGCCGTTGCAGACGATGTCGTAGGCGTAGGCGAGCGCTGACCCGGGGTCGGTGTCGAAGCTGTCCATCGACTCGGGCTTCGGTGAGGTGAAGGCATGGTGGACGGCGGTCCAGGCGCCCTCCCCCACTGCCACGTCACCGGCGGCAACGGCTTCGCTGGCCGGCTCGAACAGCGGGGCGTCGACCACCCAGACGAAAGCCCAGGCGTCCTCGTCGATCAGGCCCGTGCGCCGCGCGATCTCGTTGCGGGCCGCGCCGAGCAGCGACTGCGAGGCCTTGCGGGCTCCGGCGGCGAAGAAGATGCAGTCCCCCGGCTGGGCGCCGACCCGGTCGGCGAGGCCGGCCCGCTCGGCATCGGTCAGGTTCTTGGCCACCGGTCCGCCGAGTTCGCCGTCGACCCCGATGGTGACGTAGGCGAGGCCCTTGGCCCCGCGCTGCTTCGCCCAGTCCTGCCAGGCGTCGAAGGTGCGGCGCGGCTGGTCGGCGCCTCCGGGCATCACGACGGCGCCGACGTAGGCGGCCTGGAACACCCGGAAGGTGGTTTCGGCGAAGTAGTCGGTGAGCTCGGCCAGCGGCAGCCCGAACCGGAGGTCCGGCTTGTCCGAACCGTAGGTGTCCATGGCCTCGGCGTAGGTCATCCGCGGCAGGGGCAGGGACAGCTGGTGGCCCTTCAGGGCCCACAGCGCCGCCAGGACCGCCTCGCCGACCTCGATCACGTCGTCCTGGTCGACGAAGCTCATCTCGATGTCGAGCTGGGTGAACTCCGGCTGCCGGTCGGCGCGGAAGTCCTCGTCGCGGTAGCAGCGGGCGATCTGGTAGTACCGCTCCATGCCGGCCACCATCAGCAACTGCTTGAACAGCTGGGGGCTCTGCGGCAGGGCGTACCAGCTGCCCGGGGCGAGCCGGGCCGGTACGACGAAGTCGCGGGCACCCTCAGGGGTCGAGTTGGTGAGCGTCGGCGTCTCGATCTCGACGAAGTCGCGGGCTGCGAGCACCGCCCTGGCAGCGCGGCTGACCTCGGAGCGCAACCGGATCGCCGCTGCCGGTGCGGGCCGGCGCAGGTCGAGGTAGCGGTACTTCAGCCGGGCCTCCTCGCCGACGGTCACCCGCTCGTCGATCTGGAAGGGCAGCGGAGCTGACGGGTTCAGGACCTCGAGCTGTTGGGCTGCGACCTCGATCTCCCCGGTGGCCAGCGCCGGGTTGATCGTGTCCGCCGGGCGGGCCTCGACCACCCCGGTGACGGCGATGCAGTACTCGTTGCGGAGCGAGTGCGCTCCAGAGGACTCGAGGATGTCATCGCGCACGACGACCTGGACAATGCCGCTGGCGTCCCGCAGGTCGAGGAAGGCCACCCCACCGAGGTCGCGGCGCTTGGCCACCCAACCGGCGAGGGTGACCGTGGTGCCGACCTGCCCGGTTCCGAGCGAGCCTGCCTGATGAGTGCGAATCACGAGTTGAGTCCTTTCCCTGGCCTGCGATCAGGCCGACGGAGATCTTACGACCAGTGGCCGAAGGTCGGCCGCCGGGGGTTGCCAGGCGTCGGGGTCCGCCGGCAGCTGCTCGCCGCTGCGGATGTCCTTCACCTCGTCGTTGGAGAACCAGACGAAAGGTATGCCGCGGCGGTCGGCGTAGCGGATCTGCTTGCCGAACCTGTCCGCCTTCGGTGCCACCTCGCATGGGATTCCGCGGGCCCGCAGCCGGGCGGCTGTCGCGGTAGCGACCCCGCGGGTCTCCTCGGCGTCCACCGCCACCAGGACGCAGCTCGGCACCGGCCGGGAAGCGGTCAGGATGCCATTGCCGACCAGTGGCACCAGGATCCGGCTCACGCCGATGCTCAGGCCGACTCCGGGATAGGTGGTGCGGCCGTCGCTGGCGAGGGAGTCGTAGCGCCCCCCGGAGGAGATCGAGCCCATCGCCTCGTAGCCGGCCATCGAGGTCTCGTAGACGGTGCCGGTGTAGTAGTCCAGCCCGCGGGCGATCTTGAGGTCGGCGACCAGCCGGCCGGGGACGGCGTCCGCCGCCGCTGTGACCACCTGGGCGAGCAGTTCCAACCCGGCGTTGAGCAGCGGGTGCTCCACGCCCAGTGCCAGCACCTGGTCGACGAAGGACGCATCAGCGCTGCGGATACCGGCCAGTCGCAGGCATTTGTCCGCGGCGTCCCTGCTGAGGCCCACCTCGTTGACGAGCAGGTCCCCGACCGCCTGCGGCCCGATCTTGTCCAGCTTGTCGACCCGCTGCAGCACGGCCAGGTGATCCTCGATCCCCAACCCACGATAGAAGCCCTCGGACAGCTGCCGGTTGTTCACGCTCATGGTGGCCGGTGGCACCCCGAAGTCCACGTGCAGCTTCTCCAGCGCCTCCAGCGTGACCAGCGGGAGCTCCACGTCGTGGTGGGCCGCCAACGTCTCCGAGCCGACGATGTCGATGTCGGCCTGGGTGAACTCGCGGTAGCGGCCTTCCTGAGGCCGTTCGCCGCGCCAGGCCTTCTGGATCTGGTAGCGGCGGAACGGGAAGGACAGCTCGGCGGAGTGCTCGAGGACGTACCGGGCGAACGGGACGGTCAGGTCGAAGTGCAGGCCGAGCTCGTCGGCCGCCTCCGCGGCAGCGTGCAGCCGGCGGACGACGAAGACCTCCTTGTCGATCTCGCCCTTGCGGGTGAGCTGCTCCATCGGCTCGACGGCGCGGGTCTCGATGGAACCGAAGCCGTGCAGCTCGAAGGTCTCGGCCAGCGACGCCAGCACGCGCTGTTCGACGATCCGTCCGGACGGCGAGAACTCGGGAAATCCGGACAGGGGCTTTGGTCGGGCCATCAGTTCCTCAGGAAGGCTGGTTGCAGGTAGGGGTTCTCCGCCCGCTCCCGCGCCATGGTGGTCTGGCCACCGTGACCGGGCAGCAGGGCGGAGCCGTCCGACAGGCCGAGCACGACGCCGCTGAGCGTCCGGTTCATGACCTTCTGGTCTCCGCCGGGCAGGTCGGTCCGACCCACCGAGCCGGCGAACACGACGTCGCCGGTGAACACCAGCCGGTTGATCTGCGGATGCCGGCTGTTGTAGTCCAGGCCGAGCAGCACCGAACCCTCGGTGTGGCCAGGGGCGTGGGTGACACTGAACTTGAGCCGGGCGAGGTTCAGCTCGGTCAACCCGTCGAGCTCCTCGACGCGCGCCGGCTCGACCATCGTGGTGCGGAGCAACTGTTTGACCATTGCCGCGCCGTCAGGGCTCAGGCCGGCGGCCGGTTCGGTCAACAGGTCGCGGTCGGCCGAGTGGATCCACAGGGGCACGTTGTACTCGTCCGCGATCTCCGCTGCGCTCGCGACGTGGTCGAAATGGCCGTGGGTGGCCAACAGCCCCTTCGGCGTCAGCTGGTGCTCGGCGAGCAACTCCCGAACGCTGGCCGCTGCATCCTGACCGGGATCGATGATCACGCACTCGGCGACGCCGGGGGCGGCTACGACGTAGCAGTTGGCCTGCCAGTGGCCGGTCGCGAAGGATGCCAGGAACACGACCGACAGCCTAGACGACGACCGCGCCGGTCGCGTCAGCGACCGGCAAGGGAGGAGTCTCGACGAGCAGTGAGGGACGAACTGTGAGGAGCAGACGACGACCGCGCCGGTCGCGTCAGCGACCGGCAAGGGAGGAGTCTCGGAGACCACAGGACTCCCCGTTGTCACAAATCCCGCCGGATCGGGCAAGATGATCCCCATGAACTCCACCTCAAGTCCGGCGGACTTCGGTCGCGTTGAAGCCGATGGCACGGTATTCGTGCGCACGGCTGATGGCGAGCGGGCCGTCGGTCAGATTCCCGATGTCGAGGCCAGCGAGGCCCTCGCCTTCTACACCCGGCGCTACGAGGCCCTCGAGGTGGAGGTGGGGCTACTGGAGACCAGGGTCAAGGGCGGCGCGTTGTCGCCCGAGGAGGCCCGCCACAGCATCACTTCGGTGCGTGGAACCGTCTCCAGCGCCAACGCTGTCGGCGACCTGGAATCCCTCGTGGCACGGCTGGACGCACTCCAGCCGGTGCTGGCCGAGCAGTCGGAGGCCCGCAAGGCCGAACGCGCGAAGCAGCTCGAGGTAACCAAGGAGACCAAGGAGCGGATGGTCGCGGAGGCCGAAACCCTCGCCCTCGGCAACGACTGGCGCGGTGGCGTCAACCGGTTCCGGACGCTGCTGGAGGAGTGGAAGGCCCTGCCGAGGATCGACCGCGCCAGCGACGACGCGTTGTGGCACCGCTTCTCGGCGGCCCGAACGACCTACACCCGTCGACGCAAGTCGCAGTTCGCCGAGCAGGCTGCGAAGCGGGACGTGGCGAAGGCGGCCAAGGAGCAGATCATCGCCGAGGCCCGCGAGCTGGCGAACTCCACGGAGTGGGGACCGACAGCCGGAGCCTTCCGTGACCTGATGACGCGCTGGAAGGCGGCCGGGGCCGCCCCCCGCGACGCGGACGACGCACTCTGGGCCGAGTTCCGCGGCATCCAGGACGACTTCTTCAATGCCAGGGCTTCGGTGCTGAGCGAGCAGGACGCCGAGTTCAAGACGAACCTCGAAGGCAAGCTGTCCCTGCTCGACGAGGCCGAGGCCGGCATCCTGCCGGTGACCGACCTGGCCACGGCCCGGGCAGCGTTCCGGTCGTTCCTGGAGAAGTACAACGCCTACGGTCGCGTGCCCCGGGAGCAGATGCGGACCCTCGACGCCAGGGTGAAGGCCTTGGAGAACGCGGTCCGCAATGCCGAGGAGGACGAGTGGCGCCGCACCGATCCCCAGGCCAGGGCACGGGCCGAGGAGACCGTCGGGATGCTGTCGGCGGAGATCGACAAGCTGGCCGAGAGGGCCCAGAAGGCTGCCGCGCGCGGGGACGACAAGGCTGCTGCCAAGGCGCAGGAGTCGATCGAGACCTACACCACCTGGCTGGAGCAGGCCCGGGCCACGCTGGCGGACTTCAACCGCTGACCGCTCATGCCGCCCGCGCCACGGCTGCAGCGGGCGGCGGTCAGTTCTTGAGGCGGAAGACGTCGTAGACGCCCGGGACCTTCCGGATCGCACCGATCAGGTGTTCGAGGTGCTTGGGGTCGGTGGTCTCGAAGGTGAACCGGAACTTGAAGGTGCGGTCCTTGGCGGTGTTCAGGGTGGCCGACAGGATCGAGATGTGGTGCTCCCCCATCACCTTGGTGACCTCGGAGAGGATCCCGGTGCGGTCCAGGCCGTCAACCGCCAGCGCCACCATGAACGAACTCGTAGCCGTCGGCGCCCAGGCGACCTCCACCAGCCTGGCCGGCTGGTTGCGCAGGTCCTGGGCGTTGGTGCAGTCGATCCGGTGCACCGAGACGCCGTTCTCCCTGGTCACGAAGCCGAGGATCTCGTCGCCGGGTACCGGCATGCAGCAGCGGGCCAGCTTCACCCAGACGTTGGCATCGCCCTGCACCACCACACCGGCTTCGTTCCCGGAGACCCGGCTGCGCCTCGGGCGTCCGATCACCGAGGTGTCCTCGCCGCCGAGCTCGGCCACCTCCTCAGCGCCGCCCTCGCTGGCGATCAGCCGCTGCACCACCGCCTGCGGGCTGATCGAACCTTCACCGATGGCCGCATACAACGCGTTCACGTCGGCGACCCGGAAGTGCTCGGTCAGCCCGGTCATGTGCTCCGGGGTCAGTAGCCGCTGCAGCGGCAGGCCGGCGCGGCGCAGCTGCTTGGTGAGCAGCTCCTTGCCGCCGTCGATCGACTCCTCGCGGCGTTCCCGCATGAAGTACTGGCGGATCTTGCCGCGGGCACGGGGACTCTTCACGAAGGTGAGCCAGTCGCGGCTCGGCCCGGCGTTCGCAGCCTTGGAGGTCAGCACCTCGACCACGTCCCCGCTGGAGAGCACCGACTCGAGGGAGACCAACCGCCCGTTCACCCGGGCACCGATGGTGTGGTGCCCGACCTCGGTGTGGACGGCGTAGGCGAAGTCCACCGGGGTGCCGCCGGCCGGGAGGTTGATCACGTCGCCCTTCGGCGTGAAGACGAAGACCTCGTCGGTGGCGATCTCGAAGCGCAGCGTGTCCAGGAACTCGCCCGGATCCTCCGTCTCCTTCTGCCACTGGCTGATCTGGTGGACCCAGTTCAGCTCGGTGCCGTCGGCCTTGCCCTCCTTGTACTTCCAGTGCGCGGCCACGCCGTACTCGGCCTGCCGGTGCATCTCGTGGGTGCGGATCTGCAGCTCAACCGGTTTGCCGCCCGGCCCGAGGACGGTGGTGTGCAGCGACTGGTAGAGGTTGAACTTTGGCATTGCGATGTAGTCCTTGAACCGTCCCGGGAGGGGGTTCCACCGCGCGTGCAGGGTGCCGAGGGCCGCGTAGCAGTCCCGCTGGCTGTCGACGAGGATCCGTAACCCGACCAGGTCGTAGATGTCGGCGAAGTCGCGGCCGCGGACGACCATCTTCTGGTAGATCGAGTAGTAGTGCTTCGGCCGGCCGTAGACCGTCGCCTTGATCCCGGCGTCATTCAGGTCGGCCCTGACCTGTTCGGTGACCACCCGGAGGTAGTCCTCGCGCAGCGGCGCCCGGGCCGCGACCAGCTTCACGATCTCGTCGTAGACCTTCGGCTGCAGGGTCGCGAAGGAAAGGTCCTCCAGCTCCCACTTGATGGCGTTCATGCCCAGCCGATGGGCCAGCGGGGCGAAGATCTCCAGCGTGTCCCTCGCGATGGCCGTCTGCTTGTCCTGGCGCAGGTAGCCGAGGGTGCGCATGTTGTGCAGCCGGTCGGCGAGCTTGATCACCAGCACCCGGATGTCCCGGCTCATCGCCAGCACCATCTTGCGGATGGTCTCTGCCTTGGCCGACTCGCCGTAGGCGATCTTGTCCAGCTTGGTGACGCCGTCGACCATCGCTGCGATCTCGGCGCCGAAGTCGGCGGTGAGCTGCTCAACGGTGTAGGAGGTGTCCTCGACGGTGTCGTGCAGCAGCGCGGCGCACAGCGTCGCCTCGTTCATGCCGAGCTCGGCCAGGATCGTGGCCACCGCGAGCGGGTGGGTGATGTAGGCGTCCCCGCTCTTGCGGAGCTGGCCGGTGTGATAGTGCTCAGCGGTCCGGTAGGCCCGCTCGATGAGCGCGACGTCGGCCTTGGGATGGTGGGTGTGGACGATCCCGATCAGGGGATCCAGTACCGCCACCGGCTGGTTCCGCTGGGCGCCGAGCCGGGCCAGCACCTGGCGCATCCGGATCCGTGGCTGGTCGGAGGAGACCAGCCTCGCTCGCGGTTCTCCGGGCAGGCCATCCCCCTCGCCGTAGGGTCCATGGACGCCCTGGGACACGCCGCCTCCGCAATGTTGTGAGTGAAGGCTCACTCTACCCGTGGAGTGCGCTTCTCGACCGCGGCCTTCCTGACCACGATGATCTCGTCGCCGGTCCGCAGCAGGTCGGCGCCGGTTTCGTAGAAGCGGCGAAGGGTCCGGTTGCGGACGACAGCCAGCACCTTCTCGCCTTCGATCTCCTTGGAGTCCTTGCCGTTCTCGGCTCCGGTGACCAGCCGCTGGGTGATCTCCAGCCCTTCGCCGGAGACCAGCAGGTCCTCGATCACGTCGCCCAGCTGCGGACTGATCGAGCTCAGGCCCATCAGCCGGCCGACCGCGTCCGAGGAAGTGATCACCGAGTCGGCACCTGACTGCCGGATCAGCGGCACGTTGTCGGAGTCGCGCACCGCCACCACCAGGTGGGCGCCGCGGTTGAGTTGCCGGACGGTGAGCGT
>JADLEH010000421.1 GCA_020846255.1 Propionibacteriaceae bacterium | reverse complement strand
CGCGAGCAGCCAGCCAAGGATCGCAGGGGTTCGCGAACGGCTGGGCACTCGTCGAGGGTAGCGCGGCCGGCGGCAGACTGTAGTCGTGCCCGACCTCACCCTGAGCTCCGTGGAGCTGGCGCCCTTGCTCCTCGGGGCGTTGCTCACCGATCACGGTGTGACCATCCAATTGACCGAGGTGGAGGCCTACTCCGGCGCTGACGACCCGGCCGCGCACGCCTTCCGCGGGCAGCGGCCGCACACCGTCGACCTCTTCGGCCCACCGGGAACCCTCTACTGCTACCGCTCCCACGGGCTGCACACCTGCGGCAACGTGGTCTGCGGGACAACCGGTGGCGGTTCCGCCGTGCTGCTGCGGGCCGGCCGGGTGGTGGCCGGGCTCGAACTGGCCAGGCAGCGCCGTCCCGGCGTGCCGGACGTCGCCCTGGCCCGCGGTCCCGGGAACCTTGGCCGGGCGCTGGCCTGGACGCTGGCCGACTCCGGCCGCACTCTCGGCAGCGAAGGGCTTGACCTTGTGGCCGGCCCGGCGCCGGGCCGGGTGCTCACCGGACCGAGGGTCGGGGTGAGCGTCGCCCACGTCCGACCGTGGCGGTTCTGGGTCGAGGGCGACCCCACCGTCTCGGCCTACCGGCGCAGCCCGAGGATCGTCCCCGGCCGCAGCGACTGGTGACTGACCTGGCGCGAATTGGGGACGGTTCCATTTCCTGCCACGTCCTCGAAGGTGGCGGGTATGGGGACGGTTCCATTTCCTGGCGGGTAATGGGGACGGTTCCATTTCCTGCCACCCTCCGGGGCGACTGCCGGGTGGCGTTCGCCGGGTTGGTTGGAAATGGAACCGTCCCCATTTCGTGCCGCCGGGTTGGCGGGAAATGGAACCGTCCCCGTTTCGGGCCTGGCGACGGGGCTCAGTCGGTGTCGGAGGCCTGGTCCTC
This sequence comes from Propionibacteriaceae bacterium, assembly GCA_020846255.1. Taxonomy (GTDB): domain Bacteria; phylum Actinomycetota; class Actinomycetes; order Propionibacteriales; family Propionibacteriaceae; genus Propionicimonas. The sequence goes on along the minus strand of JADLEH010000421.1, from coordinate 10,689 downwards.
GGCCAACTCGTCGACGACTGCGTCAGCGGAGTCCCACTGCCCGGTGCGGTGGGCGGTGCGGGCGACCAGGTGCCCGGACACCGGGGCCGTCATCACCTGCATCAGCACGGCGAAGGTGAGCAGGGTGATCACCTTCGCGTCCCGCAGGGTCAGGGCCACGCCGAGCAGGACCAGCAGCATCCCGAACACCGCCGGCTTGGTGGCTGCGTGCATCCGGCTGAGCGCGTCGGGGAACCGGACGAGGCCGAGCGCGGCAGCCAGCGCGAACAGCGACCCGGCTGCGAGGCTGAGCGCGCCGAGGAAGTCCATCACCAGGTCAGCGCTCATCGTCGTCCTTCATCGCCTGCCGGCGGTCGAACAGCTTGCGGACACCCTCGGAGGACGAGATCAGCCGGGCGACGCCGACCGCCCCGGTGAAGCCGACCAGGGAGAGGCCGAGCAGGATCGGCAGCCCCGTCGAGTTGCCGGCGATGACCGAGTACAGCGCCACAGCAGCGATGGCGATCGCGACGATCACGTCAGAGGCGATGATCCGGTCCAGCGGGGACGGCCCGGCGACGAGCCGCCACAGCGTGAGGATCACGGCCGCACCCAGCATCACCGCGGCGCCGGCAAGGAGATAGGTCATCGTCGAACCGCCTCGATCTCGGATTCGGTGCCGATCGCCTCCACCAGGCGTCGCTCGAGGGCCAGGGCATGGTTGCGCTGGGCCTCGACGCTGGCGTCGTCCGGCAGGTCGAACACGTGCAGGTAGAGCAGGCGTGGCCGGCGGACGACCTCGACCACGAGCGTGCCGGGAACGATCGAGATCAGCTGGGCGAGGCCCACCTGGTACAGGTCGTTGTTGGTGCGCAGCTCGACTCGCAGTACCCCGGGACGCAGGCGCAGGCCGGGCCGGAACGCCACTGTGGCCAGCTGGACGGAGGCGACGGCCAGGTCCTTCAACTGGGTGGCGATCAGGACCAGCAGGCGCCCCGGATGCACCCGGCCGTAGTACCGGATCGGAGCCAGCCAGAACACAACGGTCACCAGCCAGCCGAGCAGCGCGCCGTACAGGATGTTCAGCAGCGACGCCTCACCCCACAGCAGCACCCAGATGCCGGCGAGCAGGATCACCGCCCGCCACTGGAAGCGGAACCGCAGCCGGTTGCTGGCCTTCATCGCGTCCCCTCCGGCAGCACGGCAGCGATGTAGCTGCGATCGAACAGGGCGGAAGCCGAGCGCTCCACGTAGCCGTACATGTCCCCGGCGGCGAAGGTGAACACCAGCGCCAGCGCGATCAGCCCGAACGTCGAGCCCACCATCAGCCGCGGCAGCGGCCGGCCCCGCTCGGGTGAGTCGTAGCTCCGGGCGGATTCGAGGACGGCCTCCGGCGCCACGCCCCAGAACGCCCGGTTCCAGACCTTTGCCATGGCGTACAGGGTGAGCAGCGACGTGGCCACCCCGGCCACCACCAGCGCCCAGGCGATCGGCGTCCCGTCGGTGACGCCGGCCTGGAGCAGCGCCAGCTTCGCCACGAAGCCCGACAGCGGCGGGATGCCGGCCAGGTTCAGGGCCGGCACGAGGAACAGGGCGCCCAGCAGCGGCGACAGCCTGGCCAGGCCACCCAGCTCGCCGAGCGAGGTCGAGCCGCCCACCCGTTCCATCAGGCCGGCGACAAGGAACAGCGTTGCCTGGATGGTGATGTGGTGGGCTGCGTAGTAGATCGAGCCGGCGAGCGCTGCCGGGGTGGCCAGCGCCACGCCGAACATCATGTAGCCGATGTGGCTGACCAGCGTGAACGACAGCATCCGCTTGATCTCGGTCTGCGCGATCGCGCCAAGGATCCCGATGACCATCGTGGCAACGCCGGCGATGCCGAGGAGCAGGGTGAGCGGCTCGGCCTGGAACAGCAGGGTCTGGGTGCGGATGATCGCGTACACCCCCACCTTGGTGAGCAGGCCGGCGAACACGGCCGTCACCGGTGCCGGGGCGGTCGGGTAGGAGTGCGGCAGCCAGGCCGAGAGCGGGAAGACGGCGGCCTTGATGGCGAAGACCGCCAGCAGCATCACCTGCAGCACCCCGCGCACCTCCACCGGGAGCTCGGCCAGCCGGAGTGCCAGCTGGGCGAGGTTCACCGTCCCGGTCGCAGCGTAGGTGCTGGCGATTGCGACGAGGAACAGCGCTGAGGAGACGAGGTTCACCACGACGTAGACACTGCCGGCCCGGATCCGGTCCTCGGTGCCGCCCATGGTCAGCAGCACGTAGGAGGCGAACAGCAGCAGTTCGAAGCTGACGAACAGGTTGAACAGGTCGCCGGCCAGGAAGGCGTTGGACACCCCGGCGACCAGCAGCAGGAACGTCGGGTGGAAGATCGACACCGGGGTCTCCCGGCGCATCTCGTCCTCGTCCTGGCCGGTGGAGTAGATCAGGACGGCCAGCGACACCAGCGCTGCCACCAGGAGCATCAGGGCGGCCAGCCGGTCGGCGACCAGCACGATGCCCAGCGGCTTGGGCCAGTCACCCACCCACAGCACCAAGGCTGCGGTGTCGGTGACCCGGACCAGCACGGCGGCCACCACGCACACCGCGGCGACGGCGGTCACGGAGACGGCACGCTGGAAGGCCGGATGGCGGCCGGCGAGGAAGGTGACCGCCGCGCCGAGGAGGCACAGCAGGGTGGGGACGGCGAGCAGGTTGTTCATTCGCTCACCACGTCCTCGCCGGTGTCGGAGAAGCCGAGGTCCTCGTAGGTCTCGGAGGTTAGGTCGGCCTCGGCGAGGGCTGCGATCCGGGCGTCCTCGATGTCGTCGGCCACCTCGTCATTGCCGTTGATCTGGAAACTGCGGTAGGCCATGGTCATCACGAACGCTGCCACGCTCAAGGTGATCACGATCGCGGTCAGCACCATCGCCTGGGGCAGCGGGTCGCTCATCGATGCAGCCGGGGTGAGGCCGATGATCGGGGCCCCGCCGGCCGGTCCGGACGCCACCAGGAACAGCACGTTGACGCCGTTGCTGGCCAGCACCACCCCGACCAGGATCCGCGACAGCGAGCGTTCGGTGATCAGGTACACCCCGCAGGCGATCAGGACGCCGGCCACGAGGGCGAGGGTCAGGTTGGCCGGCATCAGGTCCACCTCCGTCCCGGCATGGCGTGGTGGGAGTCGGGCACCGGTGCGGGGGTGAGCTCTTCCCTGGCGTGGACGTCGATGCCGGTGCCGAGGCTGCGGCCGAGGTCGAGCATCATGCCGAGCACCACCAGGTAGACCCCGATGTCGAACATGGTCGAGGTGACCAGGTGCATGTCGCCGAGCAGCGTCCAGTCGCCCCACGGGGTGGCCAGGCTCACCAGGCCCGGGACCCGGAGGTGGACGTCGTAGCTCTGGAAGATCAGGCCCCCGAAGGCGAGCGGGAAGACCGCTGTGGCGACCGACAGCACCAGGCCGCTGCCGAGCAGGGCGCCGGCCGGAACCGGCAGCGCCTCGTCGAGCTCCTGGCCACCACCGGCGAGGTAGCGGATCAGTAGCGCCGTGCCGGCGACCAGCCCCCCGGCGAACCCGCCGCCGGGCAGGTTGTGGCCCGCGACGAGCAGGTAGAGGGAGACCAGGATCATCACCGGGAACAACAGCCGGGTCACCACTTCGAAGATCAGTGACCGCTGCCCGGCCGGCAGTGACCGGCTGCCCTGCAACCAGCCGCGGGTCGGTCCCTCCGGTGGCACGGCCGGGCGCTGCAGCGGTCCGGCGCGGCCCCGCAGGAAGATCAGGCTCGCCACCCCGGTGGCCGCGATGCTCAGCACTGCGATCTCACCGATCGTGTCCCAGGCCCTGGTGTCGACCAGCACGACGTTCACGATGTTGTTGCCGTAGCCGAAGGAGTAGGCGGCCTCGTGGTACGGCGCCGACACCGGCGTTGCCGTCCGCGAGCCGAGCATCAGGAGCGCCACCAGGCTGAACGCCAGCCCGGTGCCGGCTGCGATCACGATCCGCCACCAACGCCCGGACGTGTGCGGCCGCTCGGTGAAGAACTTGGGCAGCTTGCGCAGCACCAGCAGGAAGACCAGCAGGGAGACGGTCTCGACGAGCACCTGGGTGAGGGCGAGGTCAGGGGCGCCGTGCAGCAGGAACAGCACGCCGGTCCCGTAGCCGGTGACGCCCAGCAGCAGCACTGCCCGCAGCCGGCCGCGGGAGAACGCAACCAGCACTCCTGCTGCGGCCGTGAGCAGTCCGACGACCACCTGCCCCCAGTTGTCCGCCAGGACGACGGCCGGCCAGGTCCGGATCGCCGAGAGGGTGATGAAGATCGAGGCGGTCACCACGACCAGGATCGTCGCGACGTACTGGGCGAGGGAGCCGCGCTGGGTGCGCGCGGTGATCTCGACCGCGAACCGGTCGATGCCCAGCATGGTGGCCCGGTAGAAGTCGACGGCGGCCGGCACCTTCGGGAAGGTCTGCTGGACGGCCGCGATCTGCTCCCGCTGCCAGAACAGGACGGCGCCGCCGGCGATGGCCAGCGCCGAGGCGAGCAGCGGGAGGCCGAGGGCGGGCACCAGCTTCAGGCCGTGACTGGGCTCGCCCAGCTGCAGCGAGTCCGCGTACGGGGTGAGCGCTGCGGTGAGCGGGTCGCCGAGGAAGCCGGCGACAAGGCAGGCAAGGCCCAGCAGTGCCGGCGCTGCGACGAACCCAGCGGTTGGGCTGTGGGCGACCACTGCCTGCGGGACCCCGGCCTTGGTGCCGAAGGCCCCCCACCAGAACCGGAGCGAGTAGGCGACGGTGATCGCCGAGCCGAGGACGACGACGGCGGCGAGCGCCCAGGCCGGAACCGGGGCGATGCCGGTGCCGTCGCCGGTGACGGCCAGGTTGAGGACGCCTTCGAGACCGGCCTCCTTGGCGATGAAGCCGAGCGTCGGCGGGATCCCGGCCATCGAGGCGGCGGCGATGCCGGCGATCGCAGCCGTCACCGGCAGCCGGCGCCGCAGGCCGCTGAGTTCGCTCAGCTTCCGCGTGCCGGCCGAATGGTCGACGACGCCGACCACGAGGAACAGGGTGGCCTTGAACAACGCGTGCGCCACCACCATCGCCAACCCGCCGAGGGCCGCGGCCCGGGTGCCGGTGCCGAGCAGCAGGATCAGCAGCCCGAGCTGGCTCACCGTCCCGTAGGCGAGCAGCAGTTTGAGGTCGTCCTGTCGCAGCGCCCGCCACCCGCCGAGGAACAGGGTCAGCGCTCCGAGCACCCACACGGCCGGACGCCAGCCCGGCGAGCCGGCCAGGGCCGGAGCCAGCACGGCAACCAGGTAGACGCCGGCCTTCACCATGGCGGCGGCGTGCAGGTAGGCCGAGATCGGGGTCGGTGCGGCCATGGCGCCGGGCAGCCAGAAGTGGAACGGCACCAGCGCCGACTTGCTGAGCGCCCCGGCAAGGACGAGGAGGGCAGCGAGGGTGACGGCCGGCCCGGACGGCGGCGCGGCCAGGATCGCGGCGAGGCTGAACGTCCCGGCGGCCCGGCCGAGGACGAGGAAGCCGACCAGCATGGCGAGGCCGCCGGTGGTCGTGACGATCAGGGCTGTGAGGGCCGCCGACCGATTGGCACGGCGGGTGGGGTCGTGGCCGATCAGCAGGTAGGAGAAGACCGTCGTGGCTTCCCAGAACACGTAGATGGTGATCAGGTCGTCGGCCGTGACCAGGCCGATCATGGCCGCACAGAAGGCGGTCAGCAGGGCCACCACCCGGGTCTGGGGCGGCTCGGCCTCGAAGTACCAGCGGCAGTAGAGCAGGACGAGCGCACCGATGCCGGTGACGACGAGGGCCAGGATCCACTGGACGATCCCGATGCTGAAGCCGAGCACCACGCCGAGGCCGGGGATCCAGGGCACGGCCTCGGTGAGCTGCTGCCCCGCAAGGACCTGGCCGCCGATGCTGACCAGCCAGCCGAACGCCACCGCCGGGGCAAGGGCCGCCAGCAGGAAGGCGCGCTGGCCGAGGACGCGGGTGAGCAGGGGGGAGAGCAGGGCCAGGACGAGGTGGACCGAGGTCAGCAGGATCAGAATGACGGCCACCTCCACCCGGGTCGTGTTCGTCAGACCTTACCGGGCGCTGTGGAACGGGTGCAGCCAGCGGACCTGCTCCGGGTGCTCGGCCGGATCCGGGGCGGGTCCGAGTGCTGGGGCACCTGCATCGGGCACTGCCCGGAACGTGTGCCTGACAAGGGCGGACCCGCGGCAAAGGCGAAGGCCGGACCAAGTATGAGTTGGTCCGGCCTTCAGGTTCGTCCGGGCTGAAACGAGTCCCGAACCCGGTAGCCCGCCTGGCCCCACCCCCCGTCCAGGGGCTCCGGCGGATCGCTCCGCTGGCTGAGGACCTCGATTGCTGTCCGGCCGCTGACCCGGGCTTCCGTTCCCTTTCGGGACCGGCCCCTCGATCGGCGTAGGACAGTTCTACGCCGCTTCTGCAGGGGTGCGCAAGAGGTTTTTCGAAGATTCTGCGCGGAGTTTCGGCAGCTTCGTCTCAGGTGTTCACACCCGTCCCATCGGCCCCAGCCCGGGCTGTCGCGGGCAAGGAAAAAGCCGGACCATCTCATACCTGGTCCGGCCTGAGTCCATGTCTACCGGGTGTTCCGGTTCAGCCTCGGGAGCGACACGCTCAGGGGTCGCAGAACCTCTCCGATCCGGCTTCGCGAACCCCCTTCCACGGGTCCGGATCCTGAGTAGGGTGTCGTTAACCGGCCCCCGCGGGGGGCGTTCGAACCACTGAGTGGAACGAGGTTTCACATGAATGAACAAGGCCAGGGCGACACTCTCGTGAACCCCGTGGACACCACCGTCACTGTCAGCCGGTCGGTGTCCCAACCTGTCAAGGAAATCTGGAAATTGCTGGTGACCCGCGAGGGCGCCGAGGCCCTGCTCGGGACCGGCGGCGAACTCGGCGACAAGGGTGACAGCTGGCACGCTGCGGACGGCACGTACGGCGTCATCCGGTCCTACCACCCGTTGGAGCAGATCCGCTTCAGCTGGCACGCGGCCGAGGAAGCTCCCAAGACGATCGTCGAGGTGGACCTGTCCGCCGATGCCGACGGCCAGACCACGGTGGAGATCCGGCACGAGCACATCCCGACCTACTTCGACGCCACGGCCATCACCCGCAAATGGGAGCGGGCGCTGGACAAGCTGGCTGCCGCAGCAGGCTGATCCACCCGCCGCCGATCCGCGATCGGCGGCGATGCCTGATCGTCCCGAGGGACATCGGGTCCCGGCTCGCAGCGTGGCGGGTCGGGACCCCGCCCCCGGTTGTTGAACGTCGCCCACCGGGAGTCGTCCCGGTGGCGCCGGTCAGCCGGTCATCGCGTAACGACCGGAAGCCCTCGCCCTTGCCCGTGCCTTCTCGGCCTCCTCCTCGCGGTTCTTCGGCGGGGCCGAGCTGGTCAGGTGGTGCAGCAGGTGCTGGGTGGCGTGCGCGATCTCGGCGACGGCCTCGTCGAAAGCCTCCTGGTTCGCCTTCGAGGGGCGCGTCGTCCCGGCCACCTTGCGGACGTACTGAAGGGCCGCAGCGTTCACCTCGTCGCTGGTGGCCGGGGGATCGAAGTTGTGCAGCGTGTGGATGTTTCGACACATGCCGGCGAGGCTAATCCCGCGAGGGCCTCCGGCCAACCATGGCGGAGTCGGTTGTAATACCCACCCGGCACCCGGCACCCGGAATCCGGAATGCGGCGCCCGACACCCGGCATCCGGCATCCGGCGGCCTCGCTACCCTCCGGTCGGGACGCTACCCGTCTACCGGTAGCGTCCCCGGGCGAACGGTAGCGAGAGGGCTCACTCGCCGGGCGGCGGGTTGGTCGAGGACCGGTGGATGATCGTGCACGGCTCGAAGGTCCGCGGCGGCAGGTTCCCGATCGTGCCCTCGAGGGTGTGCTGGGCTGCGATCCGGCCCATCTCGTAGAAGGGGATCCGGACCGTGGTGAGGGCCGGGGCGAGGTCGGCTGCGATCGGCTCGTCGTCGTAGCCGACCACCGAGACGTCGTCCGGGATCCGCAGTCCCATCCGGGCAAGCGCGAGGTAGGCGCCGATGGCCATCTGGTCGTTGCCGAGCAACAGGGCCGTGGGCGGCTTCTTGACGCGCATCAACCGCGTGGTGATCTCGTAGCCGCTGTCGATGCGGTAATTGCCGTGGTGGATGGGATGCCTGGCCGGGTCGAGGCCGGCGGCGGCCAGGCCCTCCCGATAGCCCTGGATCCGCATCCTGGTGGCCCAGGCGGCCTCCCGGCCCGCGATGAAGGCGATCCGCCGGTGCCCCATCGCCAGCACATGCTCAACCGCAGCCCGGCCCCCGGCCAGTTCGTCGGGCAGGATCGAGGGCAGTCGACCGTCCGGGGTGAACGCGTTCACCAGCAGGGTGGGCACGTGGCGGGAGATGTCGGGGAAGTCGACCTGCCGGGTGCCCATGGCCGCGAAGATCAGCGCGTCCACCCTGCGGTCGAGGAGGTCCTCGACCGCAGCCCGCAGCCGACTGGCATTCCGGGTGGTGTTCACCATCAGCAGCAAGGACCGCTGCTCCCAGGCGAGGTCGTGGATGCCGGCGATCATCGGGCCCGAGAAGGGCTCGATGGCGATCTCGTCGGTGAGGAAGCCGATGGTGCTGCTCTTGCCGAGCCGCAGGCCCTGGGCGGCGCGGTTCGGCCGGTAGTCGAGGTCGCGCACCGTTGCCAGCACCCGTTCCCTCGTGGCCTCGCTGATCTTGCCGTCGCGGCCGTTCAGGATCAGCGAGACGGTGGTCTGCGAGACTCCGGCGGCGCGACTGACATCGGCCATGGTGGGCCGGGGCGCTTCTTCGGCGGCGTGCTGCTTCATCATTCTTCCGTGGCAGGCGTCGCGGTCAGTAAACGCCCTGGCGGCCGACCGGTCAACCGACCAGCTCCCGGGGCCGCGGAAGGGTCACCGCGCCCGGCTCAGCCGGCGGCCCGGCAGGTCACGCCGGTGGCGTGGATGGGGCAGTACCCGTTCGGGTTCTTGTCCAGGTACTGCTGGTGGTAACGCTCGGCGAAGTAGAACGGGCCGGCCGGGACCACCTCGGTCGTGATCGCGCCGAAGCCGGCTGCCGACAGCCGCGGCTGGTAGTCGGTGATCGCCGCGTGGGCTGCCGCCTCCTGCTCCGCGCCGGTGAAGTAGATCGCCGAGCGGTACTGGGTGCCGAGGTCGTTGCCCTGGCGCATGCCCTGGGTGGGGTCGTGGTTCTCCAGGAACACCTTCAGCAGCTTGCCGTAGGAGACCCGCTGCGGGTCGTAGACAACCATCACCGTCTCGGCGTGCCCGGTGCGTCCGGAGCAGACCTCTTCGTAGGTGGGGTTGGGGGTGAACCCGCCGGCGTAGCCGACGGCCGTCGTGATCACGCCGTCGAGCTCCCAGAACAGCTTCTCCGCGCCCCAGAAGCAGCCGAGGGCGAAGTAGACGACCTCGGCGCCGTCGGGCACCTGGTCGATCCGGGTCCCGAGGGTCTCGTGGAAGGCGGGACCCATCAGCAGGCCGCGGTCCCTTCCGGGCAGGGCGGCTTCTGGGGTGATCATCTGGGACTTCCTTGATCCGAACATGTCGGTGGAACGCCGCCGGGCGCCCCGGCATTCCGGCGGTTCACGCCAGCCGCCAGTCGATCCCGGTTCCACCCTGGGCCACGAGCGCTGCGTCGGCCCGGCTGAACGGCCGTGAGCCGAAGAAGCCGGCGTGCGCGGAGAGCGGGGACGGGTGGGCCGAGGCGATCTGGGGGATGCCGGCCAGCTTCGGGGCCAGCGATTGCGCGTCCCGGCCCCAGAGGATCGCAACCAGTGGCCCGCCCCGGGCGGCGAGGGCGTCGATGGCACGTTCGGTGACCTGCTCCCAGCCCTTGCCGCGGTGCGAGCCCGGGGCGCCCGGACGTACTGTGAGGACCCGGTTCAGCAGCAGCACGCCCTGGGTGAACCATGGCGTCAGGTCGCCGGAGGCGGCCGGCTCGATGCCGAGGTCGGACTGCAGTTCGGCGTAGATGTTCACGAGGCTGCGCGGCAGGGGACGCACCTGCGGTGCGACCGAGAACGACAGGCCGACCGGATGGCCGCGGGTGGGGTAGGGGTCCTGCCCGACGATCAGGACCCGCACGTCGGCCAGTGGCCTGGTGAAGGCCCGCAACACCTGGGGTCCGGCCGGGAGGTAGTCGCGTCCGGCTGCGAGCTCGGCCCGAAGGAAGTCGCCCAGCTGCTCGATCACCGGTTCCACCGGCGCCAGTGCCTCGGCCCAGTCGGGGGCGATCAGCTCAGCCAGCGGCTTCCTCACCCGCATCACCCTAGCCGTGATCCCACCCTCAAACCGCGCCTCGCCAACCGTCGGCCCCGACGCCACCGGTGGAGCGGCAGCTTGCCTCCCCGAAGGGAAGCGGGGCGAGGTTCGGGGCTGGGTAGAGTTCCCTGGTGCTCCCACCAAGAACCGCCGGCGAACCCTCCAGCCTGCCCAGGGGATTGGTGACGGCATCGAACTGGGCCTGGCGCGTGCTGGTGATCGCGGCTGCGCTCGCCGGCCTGTGGTGGCTGCTCCAGTACTTCTCCGGCGTCGCCGTGCCGGTGGCGGTCGCGGTGTTGCTGTCGGCCCTGCTGGCACCGCTGAACAACCGCTTCCGCAAGTGGAACTGGCCGCCGGTGCTGGCTGCGATCGGCTGCCTGCTCGCGACCGCCCTTGTGATCGGCGGGGTCTTCG
>JADLEH010000420.1 GCA_020846255.1 Propionibacteriaceae bacterium | reverse complement strand
GCAGCCCCAGTACGGCCAGCAGCAGCCCCAGTACGGCCAGCAGCAGCCGCAGTACGGCCAGCAGCTCGCATACCCGGCCAGCGATCACCTGGGCGCCGCCGACGAGAGCACCTGGTCCTCGGCAGCGCACTGGTCGGCCATCCTGGCCAGCTTCGTCGGCCTCGGCTTCCTCGGGCCGCTACTGGTCCTGCTGATCCAGGGCCCGAAGAGCGCCCGGGTACGGGCTAACGCCGTGGAGTCACTGAACTTCGAGATCACCTTCATCATCGCGATGGTGATCAGCGTCATCCTGATCTTCCTCCTGATCGGCATCGTCACCACGATCCTGATCCCCCTGGCCTGGCTGATCCTGCGGATCCTCGCAGCCGTCCAGACCAGCGGTGGCCAGGACTACCGCTACCCGGTGAACATCCGTCTGGTGAAGTGAACCCGGTAGGGCGCCGACCGCGCCCGCCGGTAGAGTTGGCGCGTGCAGAGCCCGGGTGACGACCTGATCGACGACCCTGGACCCCGTGACGCCTGCGGTGTCTTCGGGGTGTGGGCCCCGGGCGAGGAGGTCTCCAAGCTCACCTACTTCGGCCTGTACGCGCTCCAGCACCGCGGCCAGGAGTCCGCCGGGATGGCGGTCAGCAACGGTGAGCGGATCATGGTCTTCAAGGACATGGGGCTGGTCTCGCAGGTCTTCGACGAGCCGACGCTGAACTCCCTGAACGGCTACCTCGCGGTCGGTCACTGCAGGTACTCGACCACCGGGTCGAGTACCTGGAGCAATGCCCAGCCGACGTTCCGCGGCACGGCGGCGGGTGGCCTGGCCCTGGCCCACAACGGCAACCTGACCAACACCGACGAGCTCGAAGCCTGGCTGGCGACTTCGATCGAGGCCGCCGAGGTGCCGCGCAAGGACCGGATGGACTCCACCTCCGACACCGCGCTGGTGACCGCCCTGATGGCGGTCTACGCCGATGACGGGCTCAAGGCCGCTGCGCTCACGGTCCTGCCGCGGCTTCAGGGCGCGTTCTGCCTCGTGTTCTCCAACGAGAAGACCCTCTTCGCTGCCCGGGACCCGCAGGGTATCCACCCGCTGGTGCTCGGCCGGCTCGAGCGCGGCTGGGTGGTGGCAAGCGAGACCGCAGCCCTCGACATCGTCGGGGCGACCCTGATCCGCGAGATCGAACCGGGGGAGCTGGTCTCGATCGACGAGGCCGGGCTGACCAGCGTCCGCTTCGCCGAGGCCGACCCGAAGGGTTGCCTGTTCGAGTACGTCTACCTCGCCCGTCCGGACACCCTGATCGCCGGGCGCCGGGTGCACTCGGTGCGGGTGGAGATCGGCCGGACGCTTGCCATGGAGGCCCCGGCCGACGCCGACCTGGTGATCCCGACCCCGGAGTCCGGGACGCCTTCGGCGATCGGCTACGCGGAGGCATCGGGGATCCCCTACGGGCTCGGCCTGGTGAAGAACTCCTACGTCGGCCGCACCTTCATCCAGCCATCGCAGACCATCCGCCAGCTGGGGATCCGGCTCAAGCTCAACCCCATCCGCGATGTCATCGAGGGCAAGCGGCTGGTGGTGGTCGACGACTCGATCGTCCGCGGCAACACCCAGCGGGCGCTGGTGAAGATGCTGCGTGAGGCCGGTGCGGCAGAGGTCCACGTCCGGATCTCCTCGCCGCCGGTGCAGTGGCCGTGCTTCTACGGCATCGACTTCGCGACCCGCGCAGAGTTGATCGCCCCCGGCCTCAGCGTCGACGAGATCTGTCGATCGATCGGCGCGGACTCCCTCGGCTACATCAGCCTCGAGGGGTTGACCGCTTCCACTGGGATCTCGGGACGCAAGTTGTGCCGGGCCTGCTTCGACGGGGTGTACCCGGTGCCGATCCCGGCCGGCCGGGCCCTGCAGATGGGATTGGAGCAGAACGTTGGCTGCTGAGAGCGCCTACGCCGCCGCCGGGGTCGACATCGCCGCCGGTGACCGAGCGGTCGAACTGATGAAGGACGCCGTTGCCCGCAGCCACCGCCCCGAGGTGCTCGGCGGGCTCGGTGGCTTCGCCGGCTTCTTCGACGCCTCGGCGCTGGCCCGCTACCGCCACCCGGTGCTGGCCACCTCAACCGACGGGGTCGGCACGAAGGTGGCCATCGCCGGAGCGATGGGGGTCTATGACACCATCGGCTACGACCTGATCGGCATGCTGGTCGACGATCTGGTCGTCACCGGGGCCGAGCCGCTGTTCGTGACCGACTACATCGCCTGCGGCAAGGTCCATCCGGAGCGGATCGCTGCCATCGTCGGCGGCATCGCCGCAGCCTGCACCGCCGCCGGCGCAGCGCTGCTCGGTGGCGAGACCGCCGAGCACCCCGGGCTGATGGGCGCGGAGGACTTCGACATCGCCGGGGCGACCACCGGGGTGGTCGAGTACGACGAGATCCTCGGCGCCGACCGGGTGCGTCCGGGCGACGTGGTGCTCGCCCTTGCCTCCTCTGGCCTGCACTCCAACGGCTACTCCCTGGTGCGGCACGTGTTCGCCGACTGGAGCCTGGAGCGGGAGGTCGCCGAACTGGGCTGCACCCTCGGCGAGGCGCTGCTCACGCCGACCAGGGTGTACGCGCTGGACCTGCTGGCGATCATCCGGGCCACCGAAGTGCACTCGATCAGCCACATCACCGGTGGCGGCCTTGCGAACAACCTGGTGCGGGTGATCCCGGCCGGGATCGGGGTGGACCTCGACCGCGGCACCTGGCGTCCACCAGCCATCTTCGACCTCGTCCGGCAGGTCGGCGGGCTGTCCCTCCCGGACGTCGAGGCCACCCTCAACCAGGGGGTCGGGATGGCGCTGGTACTGCCGGAATCCTCGGTCGAAGCCGCCCGTTCGGTGGCTTCGGCGGCCGGCATCGATTCCTGGGTGGCCGGGACTGTGACCGCTGAACCGGGGGCGCCGGCACGGGTCGACCTGCACGGTGACCACCCCGGCTGAAGTCGTCTTTGCGGAGGTGCTCCGATTGGGTACCCTAGCCTCACGACGAAACTTGATTATTGAAGCGGCTCGACCGCTGCGAAGGGGGCTGACCTCATGGGGCGCGGCCGTGCGAAGGCGAAGCAGACCAAGGTCGCTCGCGATCTGAAATACCGTTCGTACTCCACGGACTTCACGTCCCTGGAGCGTGAGTTGCGCGGCGACTCCTACGAGCCGGACACCGTGGTGGAGCTGGTCGAGGAGCCCGTTGTGGAGCCAGAGGACGACCAGTACAGCGGTCTGGCAGACCGCTACTCCGTCGACGAGGACCCCGGCGAGACCGAGTACCGCCGCATCAGCTGACGGCGAGCCGCCCACCCAGAACCGCCCCGAGCGGCTGGCGCACGCCCCCGACCGGGCGGGCAGGGATCGCGCGGGAAACCCCACCGATGGCCCGGGGGTTGGGTGGAGTGCGTATTGTTGGTCTGTTGGGTCATCCGGGACGATGGTGGCTACGCACCCGACAGGGAGGCACAGGCGTGAATCCGATCAGGTGCGGCCGTTGCATCGCAGAAGACCACGCGCAGTGCGTTGGGACCATCACCATGGGTACGCCGAAGTCGACCTACAGCTGGCATTGCGACTGCATCTGCCAGTCGGTCGGCAGTGGCCGCCGGCCGGGCCACGGGAGCCCCTTCGGCCACCACTCACGCTGAGACGGCTGCGGGTTCGCCGAGCGCCTCGATCAGGGTCTGGGCGTCGTAGGGCCCGACATGTCTGGTCGAGCCGATGAAGAACGTCGGCGTGCCGCGCGCCCCGCTCGCCTCAGCGCTGGCGACGTCCTCGCGGATCCGGGCGGCGTGCCGTTGCTCGTCGATGTCGCGCAGGAATTGCTCCACGTCCAGCCCGAGCTGGCCAGCGTAGCCGGCAAGGTCCTCCAGTTCCAGCTGGTCCTGGTTGGCGAACAGCAGGTTGTGCATCTCCCAGAACCGTCCCTGCGCCCCGGCGGCCTCGGCCCCGGCGGCCGCCAGTTCGGCGTGGGGGTGCACCTCCGGCAGGGTCAGGTGCCGGAAGACGTAGCGGACGCGGTCGCCGTAGTGCTGCCGCACCTCCCGGGAGACGCCGGTCGCCTTGGCGCAGAACGGGCACTCGAAGTCGGCGTACTCCACCAGGGTCAGCGGAGCGTCCACCGGGCCGAGGATGTGGTCGCGGGCCGGGTCGACCGGCAGGTCGAGGACGGTCGGCAGGCCGGCTGAGGTCTCGCCGTGCCAGCGGGCGGCCAGCTGGAACGCCAGCCAGCCCAGCGCGGTCGCGATGACCAGGCTGAGGAGCACCCCCACAGTCGCCTCCTCCCTCAGCTCCGGAGTGGGGAAGGCGAGCCTGATGATCAGCAGCGAGACGGTGAACCCGATGCCGGACAGCGCCGCCCCGCCGAGGACCTGGCCCGGGCCCACCCCCTGGGGAAGGCTGCCGAGCCGGAGCCGGGCGCCGACCAGGGTGCCGCCGCCGATGCCGAGGAACTTGCCGACAACGAGGCCGACGACGATGGCCCAGGTGAGCGGGGAGGCCAGCGCCCGTTCGAACAGGTCGCCCCGGAGGTCGACACCGGCGTTCGCCAGCGCGAACAGGGGCACCACCACGTAGCCGGCCCACGGGTGCAGGACCAGCTGCATGCGCTCGTTGACGGAGACCGCCCTGGTGAGCGCATCCTTGGCTGACCGCCCGACCTCGGGCATCGGCGACTGCCGGAAGGCCCGGAACCGGCTGGCCGCGCCCTCGACCGCCTCCCGACGGGGTGCGAAGGCCGGGATCAGCAGGCCGCAGACCATCCCGGCGATCGAGGCGTGCAGGCCCGAACCGATGGTCGCCAGCCAGACCAGGAGGGTCCCGGCCACGTAGGGCCAGGTGCGCCACACGCCGAGGCGCCCGAGCACGGCCAGGCCGGCCACCCCGGCCAGCGCGACGCCGAGGGCCGCCAGGTCGAGGTGGTCGGAGTAGACCGCGCCGATCACCGAGACCGCCACGATGTCGTCCACGACGGTCAGCGTCAGCAGGAAGACCCGCAGCTGGGTCGAGATGCTGGGACCGACCAGGGCAAGGGTGCCGAGCAGGAAGGCGGTGTCGGTTCCGATCACCACCCCCCAGCCGCGGGCAGCCTCGCCGGCCGGGGCGATCAGCAGGAACAGCAGGGCCGGCACCACCATGCCCCCGACGCCCGCCAGCAGGGGCAGCACCACGCGGCGGCGGTCGGTGAGTTCACCGATCGCCAGATCGCGGCGCACCTCGAGGCCGATCACGAGGAAGAACACCACCATGAGGCCGTCACTGATCCAGTGGCCGAGATCCATCTCAAGGCCGAGGCCGCCGACCTGGACCGAGCCAGGCGTGGACCACAGTGCAGCGTAGGCGTCCGACCACGGCGAGTTGGCCCAGGCCAGGGCGACCACCGTCGCAGCGACCAACACGAGTGCGCTGCCCGACTCGGTGGCGAGGAACCGCCGCAGCGGTCCGGAGAGCTGGCCGGCCAGCTGGCGACGTCCGGTCTGGTCGGCTCGGACCCACTTCATCACAGGGCTTCCGTTCCGGTGCTCAGCGCCAGCCGAGGCCCGGGGCCACGTGCTGGACGATGCTGCCGAGGAGGTGGGCGTTGTAGTCGACGCCCAGCTGGTTGGGGATCGTCAGCAGCAGGGTGTCGGCTGCAGCGATCGCCTCGTCCTCGCCCAGCAGCCGCACCAGTTCGTCGGGCTCGGCGGCGTAGGAGCGACCGAACCTGGCCAGGCCACCGTCGATGAAGCCGACCTGGTCGGACTCGTCGCGTCCGGAGCCGAAGTAGGCCCGGTCGAGGTCGTTGACCAGCGGGAAGATGCTGCGGCTCACCGAGACCCGGGGTTCGCGCTCATGGCCGGCTGCTGCCCACGCGTCCCGGAACCTCTGGATCTGCTCGGCCTGCAGCTGGTGGAACGGCACCCCGGTGTCCTCGGTGAGCAGGGTAGAACTCATCAGGTTCATCCCCTGGCTGCCGGTCCACTCCGCCGTGGCCCGGGTGCCGGCGCCCCACCAGATCCGGTCCCGCAGGCCGGGGGAGTGCGGTTCGATCCGCAGCAGCCCCGGCGGGTTGGGGAACATCGGCCGCGGGTTGGGCTTCGCGAACCCCTCACCGGCGAGGACCTGCAAGAGGATGGCCGCGTGCTCGCGGGCCATCTCGGCGTCACTGGAATCCTCCGGCGGGACGTGGCCGAAGTACCGGTAGCCCTCCACCACCTGCTCCGGCGATCCCCGGCTGATGCCGAGTTGCAGCCTGCCACCGGAGATCAGGTCGGCAGCTCCGGCGTCCTCCGCCATGTACAGCGGGTTCTCGTAGCGCATGTCGATCACACCGGTGCCGATCTCGATCCGGGAGGTCCGGGCACCGATGGCTGCCAGCAGCGGGAACGGCGAGCCGAGCTGGGCCGCGAAGTGGTGCACCCTGAAGTAGGCGCCGTCGGCGCCCAGCTCCTCGGCTGCAACCGCCAGTTCGATCGACTGCAGCAGGGCATCCGATGCGCTCCGGACCGCGGAGTGTCGGGAGTCCGACCAGTGACCGAACGAAAGGAACCCGATCTTCTTCACGCAGGTTCCAACACCGGCAGCCCTGGATCATTCCCGGAGACGGGACTGCGGGGATGCCGGGAGGCCCTACGATTCGGCCATGCCGATCGAGACCAGCCGCAACCTGACCCCCTGCGCCACCGGGCGCGGCGGTAACCAGGTGCGCCGCGGGTCGGCCCCAACCAGCAACCCGTCGTGATCGCGGCGTTCGGCCAGGGAGCCCTGGCCGGGCTGGCCGTCGCGCTGCCGATCGGTGCGATCGCCACCCTGATCGTGCTCTGGTCCGCCCAGTACGGCTGGCGGGTCGGTGCAGCCGCCGGGTTGGGGGCCGGCGTGGTGGACGGTATCTACGCCACGGTCGCCCTGCTCCTCGGCGCAGTGCTCAGCCCCTGGATCGAGGCCTGGCGGGAGCCGCTCCGCTGGGCCTCCACGGTCGTGCTGTTGGTGATGGGGGCACTGATCGTCGCCTCCGGCTGGCGCGAGGGCCGGGCGGCCGATGGCACCGGTCGGCGGATGCGCCCGGCCACGGCCTTCGCCAGCGTGCTCGGGCTCACGCTGGTGAACCCGACCACCGTGGTCTACTTCACGGCGCTGGTTGCCGGCGGCAACCTCACCACGAGTGACCCGGCCGACCAGGTCGCCTTCGCAGTGGGCGCCCTGCTGGCCTCATCGGCCTGGCAGCTGGCGCTGGCCTCGGTCGGTGCGGTGGCCGGGGCCCGGATCACCGGTCCGGGCCTGCGGCGCTGGACGGCCCTGCTCGGCGGCCTGCTTGTCGTCGGGCTGGCTGTGGCCACCTTCCTGCGCTGATCGCCCCGATCAGTGGGCCGCCGGATCCGCGATCGGGATGCCCATCGCCCGCGACAGGTACTGGTAGGCGGTGGTCAGCTTCGCGAAATTCTCACTGTGGTGCTGCCACGCCACGAGGTCGTGGCCGAGTCCTTCGCCGGCCGGGATCCGGACAACGGTGAGCTGGCCGGCCGGCACCAGCCGGGTCAGGAAGGCCTCGTTGAACGCCCCGTCGAGGCGCGGGTCACCGTCGTTGCGGATCAGGGTGAAGGTCGAGTGCGCCGGGGGCGCGTTCCGCGCGTCCACCCACTGGAAGAGGGTCAACAGCGCGCCGATGCCCTTCAGTGAGAAGCGTGGGTAGTCGTAGCCGGCGCAGTTCGCCTCCTTCAGGTCGTCGCTCCACCAGTTCCAGATGTCGACCGGGGAGAGGCGGAGTGCCCGCACCATCGGCGGGACCTGCCAGTCCGAGTAGCCCAGCGGGTGCAGCAGTGGCGAGATCAGTACGGTGTGGTCGACCTCGGGGCGCTGGAACCCCGCCCAGACAGCCAGCGACCCGCCCCCGGACAGGCCGGCGACGGTGAGCTCCTCGCCGAGTCCGGCACCGATGTCGATGCTGGCGTCGGCGAACTCGCGCAGTTCACCAGAGGTGAGCTTCGAGAACTCCGAGGTCATCCGGTCGGTGGCGCCATGATGCGGCAGGCGCGGGATCCAGACGTTGTAGCCCTCGGCCCGGTAGGCCTCCCCGATCAGCCGGAACTGCTCGGGGACGGTGGTGTAGCCGTGGAAGAGGACCACGGCCCTGGTTGAGTGCGCGCCGGTGAGCATCGAGATGCCGCGCCCCTCGGGCTGAAGGTCCATGGTGGCTTCGGATGCGGAGACGGCCTCGATGCGCGCGACGGCCTCCGCGTAGGATCCGGCCGGCAGCGGGCGCGCCGAGAGGTCCGGATCCGTGACTGGTGTGAACAGCAGCGCTGCCAGAATGGCGACGAGGGCGAGAATCGAACCGCCCAGGATCGCGAAGAACCGCTTCATCGCGGTCACCCCCCAATGAATTAGGCGATTCCAGCCTAGAGCCGTCTGGTCGACCTCGCCGCGGAACCGGGAAGCTCGGACCCACGGGGAGCCCAACCTTCACTGCGCGAACTGGGTGGGGGTCACATGCTTCTCCCTGACCGGGAACAGCGCGTCGAAGCCGGCCAACTGGGCCGGGTCAACTTCGAAGGCCCGGCTTTCGAGCAGCCGGCCGTTGACATCGGCCAGGCCGCCGGGAATGAGCTCGATCCCCATGAAGGCGTCGAAGTTGAGCCCGTCGGCTGTCGTGACGTTCCAGTAGTCGGCGCTGCGGAACCCGAACCGGGGGTAGTAGTCGGGGCTCCCGTAGAGGAAGGCTCCGCAGAAGCCCAGCCGGGTTGCCCGCTCGAGCGACGCCCGCATCAGCGCGCCGCCGATCCCACTCCGCTGCCGGTCCGGAGCCACCGCAAGTGGGCCGAGGAACAGGACCTCCCGGCTGGTTCCGGCGGCGTCGACAACGCGGGCTCTGGTGCTGACGATGCAGCCGACGACCAGGTCGCCGGCCAGGGCGACGAGGTCGAGTTCGCCGACGAAGTCGGCGTGGTCGCGAGCATTGTGCAGGATCAGGTGCTCGACGCAGCCGGGCCGGTAAAGGTCCCAGAATGCCTCGCGAACCAGCTGCTCGCACGCCCGGTGGTCACCGGAGCGCTCGGTACGGATGGTGATTGTGTTCATCAGGTGTGTGCCTCCACGGCACCGCACGATCGGCGGTGCTGGTCGTTCCGGTTCCCCGCCGGACGCTGCCGTTCCAAGGGCGCGCTCCGGCATCGGGGCAGGACAGTTTGTGGACACCCGGGGACCTCCGGGCCGTCCTTCGGGCGAAATGGCTCAGTGCCGGCGCGCCCTGTCGTCCGCGTCGCTCACCCTGTCCAACATGCCGAGCTGTGGTTTCTGCATACGGTCAAGAATCTAGCGCTCCGGGTCCCGCTGCGCAGGTCGTTTCCCAGTCATGCAGGTACCAGCGACCGCCGGAATCAGTAGCTCCTCGCGGCCTCGACGGCCCGATCGCCGTAAGAGCCTCCGAAGAGGACGGCGTGCACCAGCAGTGGGTGCAGCTGGTGCAGCCCGAGCAGCGACCGCCAACCCGCCGGGAGGTGCGTCGAGACAGCGGAGTAGGCGTCAAGCACCTCGCCCAGGTAGGGCAGGCCGAACAGGTCCAGCATCGCCAGGTCGGTGATCCGGTGGCCACCATGGGCCGCCGGGTCGATCAGCACGACCGACTCGCCGCTGAACAGCACGTTGCCCGACCACAGGTCGCCGTGGATCCGGGCCGGCGGGGCGCCGTCGTCGAACTCCCCTGCGCCGATCCGCTCAGCGAGTCGCTCGACCACGACCAGGCCGGCCGCGGGCAGGGCGCCCAGCCGGAAGGCCTGCCGGGCATAGGGCAGCACCCGCTGGCCGGCGTAGAACCGTCCCCAGGTCGGCTCCGGCTGAAGGCTGAGGGGCAGGTCGCCGATGAAGCCGGCTCCCGTCCAGCCGTCCGGCCCCGCGCCGAAGGCTGCCGCGCCGGCGTCATGGGTTGTGGCCAGCTGTCGCCCGAACCTGGCAGCCGCAGCGGCGCGGGCCGCTGCCGGCGCCACCCGTTCGACGGTGATGCCGGCTTCGGTGACCTCCAGCACCCGCGCCACCGGCACCCCTCCGGGGACGCGCAGCCAGTCGAGCCCGGCAGCCTCGACGCCGAAGAACCCGGACGGCGCCCCGGCACGGCGCTTGGTGTAGCCGGTCACGACTCCGCTGGGGTGCGGCCGGTCAGCCAGGCGAGGAACGCGACCACCAACCCGAGCGAGCCGGCGGCAAGGGCGGGGCCGCGCATCGGGCCGAGGGCTCCGTCGGTGAAGGCTGTGGTCGCCGCTTCGGGCAGTCCGCTCGCCGCCGCTGCCGCGACACCCTCGGCGATCCCCGCCCGGAACGCCAGCCAGGCGATGGCGATGCCGACGGCAACCGCGGCGCCGCAGGCGATCACTGTCCGCCGCCGGTCGAGGGCGATGGACAGTGCCAGCGCCGGCAGCAGCAGGAGCAGCCACGGCAGCCACTCGGCAACGACGCTGAGCAGCCGGTAGGCCGACCTCGCCCGCGACACGGTCAACGGATCCAGCTGCACCAGGTCCACCGCCGTTGTCACCGGCGGGATCCGGGCTGCGAGCGGGAATCCGTTCGCGACGAGGCGCTCCTTCAGCGCTTCGACGAACGGTCCGAGCTGGAGCTGCAGCAGGCCGTCGTTGAGGCTCAGCGCAGTCGAGTCGTCCGCGCGCAACAGCGCTGCGAACTGCGTATGGGTGGAGCGCAGCGCGACCTCCCAGACCCGGCTGAACGCTTCGCTGGCGACGAAGGCGTTCGCCTGCTTGTCGATGAACTCAGCGACCAGATCGTTCAGTGGGCCGGTGAGGGAGGGCAGCAGCCGGCTGGAGATCGGCCCGGTGACGCGTCCGAGGAGCTCGTCGGTGATGCCGGGCAGGTCGAGCCGCTCCTGGACCGTTGCGCTGAGCTTGCCTGCCAGCGCCTGCTGCACGGCCGGGTCCCGCGACAGCGGCGCGTAGGCAGCCACGAAGGCTTCGGTGTCGCCGACCTGGGTGTTGGCCCAGGCTGCAACGACAGAGACCGGAGCGACGATGCCGGTAAGGACAACGAGGAGCGCCACCAGCGCTGTGCGCCACCACTGCTTCACCGGGCAAGCTTGGCACAACGTCGCCGGCGTGGGTACGGATCAGTCGCCGACCCGTTCGGCAAGTTCCAGCCAGTCACCCTCGAGCGATTCCTGCCTGGCCAGCGTCTGGTCGAGTTCGGCTCCGAGCGCGACCAGGCGCTCGTAGTCGGCCGAGTGTTCGGCCAGGGCTGTGTGGAGTTCGTTGATGCGCCTGCCCACCTTGGCCAGCTGGGACTCGACCCTGGCCAGGTCCTTGCGAGCCTGCCGCTGCCGGGCGGCGTCGCCGGCGTTCGGCCTCGCCGCTGTGGGCGCTGCGCCGCTTCCGGGCACGCTCCTGGGCTCCGCCCGTCGCCGCTCCAGGTACTCCTCGACCCCGCCAGGGAGCAGTACGCAGCTGCCGTCACCGAGCAGGGCGTAGGACACGTCGCAGGTGCGTTCGAGGAAGTACCGGTCGTGCGAGACCACGATCAGGGTGCCCGGCCAGGTGTCCAGGTAGTCCTCGATCACGGTGAGGGTGTCGATGTCCAGGTCGTTGGTCGGCTCGTCGAGCAGCAGCACGTTGGGCTCGCTGAGCAGGAGGCGCAGGAACTGCAGCCGGCGCCGCTCCCCGCCGGACAGCTCGCCGATCCGGGTGACCAGCTTCTGCCCGGAGAACCCGAAGTCCTCGAGCAGGTTGGTTGAGGTGATGTCCCTGCCGGTGGCCAGCCGGGTCTGCCGCTGCAACTGCTGCACCGATTCCAGTACCTGTTCGCTCTCGTCGAGCTCGGTCACCGACTGCGACAGGTGACCCAGCCGCAGGGTCTTGCCCTGCTTCACCCTGCCCTGCTGCGGGGCAGCCTCACCGGACAGCAGCCGGAGCAGGGTGGTCTTCCCCGAACCGTTCACCCCGATCAGGCCGATCCGGTCACCCGGGCCGATGGACCAGTCCAGCCGGTCGACGAGGCGCCTCCCGTCCGGCAGCGCGTAGCTCACCTGGTGCAGGTCGAACACGTCCTTGCCCAGCCGGGACGTGGCGAACTCACGCAGGCGCATCATGTCGCGGGCCGGCGGCTCATCCTCGATCAGCACGTTGGCCGCGTCGATCCGGAACTTCGGCTTGCTGGTCCTGGCCGGCGGGCCGCGCCGCAGCCAGGCGAGCTCCTTGCGCAACAGGTTCTGCCGCCGGGACTCGTTGGCGGCCGCCTGCCGATTGCGCTCGGCCCGGGCCAGCACGTAGGCGGCGTAGCCACCGTCGTAGGCGTCGACGACCCCGTCGTGGACCTCCCACACCCGGTTGCAGACGGCGTCGAGGAACCAGCGGTCGTGGCTGACCACCAGCATCGCCGTGCCTGCAGCCTGCAGCAGGTTCAGGTGCCCGGCCAGCCAGGCCACCGCCTCGACATCGAGGTGGTTGGTCGGCTCGTCCAGGACGAGCAGGTCGTGCCCGGCGAGCAGGACGGCGGCGAGGCTCACCCGGCGGCGCTCGCCACCGCTGAGTTCGGCAACCGGCTGGGCCAGGTCGAGCGTGCCGAGCAGGTGGGTGACCACGGCCCGCTTCGCTGCGTCCGCGGCCCAGGCGTGGTCGGCGCGGCCACCGACGGCCACATCGCGCACCGTCGCTCCGGCAGGGAAGTCCTCGGTCTGGCCGAGGTGCCCGATCGAGGCCGATCGGTTGCGCACCACCTGGCCCGCGTCGGGGCTGCGGCTCCCGACCAGCAGCTCCAGCAGGGTGGTCTTGCCGTCGCCGTTGCGGCCGACGACGCCGACGACGTCACCGTTGTCGAGCCCGAGGGACACCTCGTCCAGGATCGTCCGGGTGCCGAACGCCAGCGAGACCCGTTCGGCGTTGACCAGGTTGGCCAAGCTCAGCGACCGCGCATGGCGCGGTTGACGCCCTTCATGGACGGCAGCGGGCCGCGCGGGATCGGCACCTTCGGGCGGGCGGCATCGAGGGCCCGCAGCCGGGCCTTCACGTCGGTCACCTGGCTGGGCTCCAGCTTCTTCGGCAGCTTCTTCAGGTGTGCTGCGAGCTTCCCGAGGGGAACCTGGCCTTCGCCCTCGCCCATCACGATCGTGGTGACGGCGACGCCGTAGGCCACCTGCTCGTGCTTCTTCGCCTCACTCGCCATCAGGGCCTTCACGCGGGTCGGCGCGCCTTCGCCGATCAGGATGATGCCGGCCGGTCCGACCGCGCGGTGCACCACGTCCAGCTGCCTGGTCGCCGTGATCACCGGGGAGTAGAACCACTTCTTCTTGTCGAGCATCGACAAGGCGACCTCTGCGGAGCCCGGCTGGCCGGCGTAGCGGACGTAGGTTGCCTTCTTGGCGCGATCCAGCAGCACCCACAGCGCGGCGGTCAGGCCGCCGGTGACCCCGAGGAGCAGCCACATCCACCACGGCGGGAGGAAGATCCCGAGCACCAGCGAGAGCACCAGGGCGCCACCGAAGGCTGCGAGCAGGTACCAGTTCAGCTTCGGGTCGGACTCGGCGGTGACCTTGTAGGTCTGCCAGATCTGCTTGTGCCAGGGCCAGTCGGCCGGGTTGGTGGAATTCTTCTTCGCCAGCTTGGCTGCCTGAACTTCAGCCTTCTGCTTCGCGGCCAGTTCCTTGGCCTTCTCGCTCGCCATCATGCACTCCGGGTCTCGGTTCGGGGCCGCTGCTCGCGGGCCGCCATGGCCTGCCGGTACAACCGGCCGGCTCGGTAGGAAGAACGTACCAATGGTCCGCTCAAGACACCCACAAAGCCAATTGCGGTGGCCTCCTGCGCGAGTTCGTCGAACTCGGTCGGCGTCACCCACCGGTCGATCGGGTGGTGGCGGACAGATGGGCGCAGGTACTGGGTGATGGTGAGCAGTTCCGTGCCGGCCGCGTGCAGGTCACGCATGGCTGCACTGATCTCCTCGCGGGTCTCGCCCATGCCGAGGATCAGGTTCGACTTGGTGACCAGGCCCTCCTCGCGGGACCAGGTCAGCACCTGCAGTGACTTGTCGTACCGGAAGCCTGGCCGGATCTGCTTGAAGATCCGGGGCACGGTCTCGACGTTGTGCGCGAACACCTCGGGGCGGGTCTCGAACAGCTGCTGCAGCAGCTCGCGGCGGCCGGAGAAGTCGGGTGCCAGCATCTCCACCCCGACGCCTGGGTTCAGGGCGTGGATCTGGCGGATGGTCTCCGAGTACAGCCAGGCGCCCTCGTCCTCGAGGTCGTCGCGGCAGACGCCGGTGACGGTCGCGTACCGCAGGCCCATCGTCCGCACCGATTCGGCCACCCGGACGGGTTCGGCCTTGTCGTAGCCGGACGGCTTGCGGGACTCGATCTGGCAGAAGTCGCAGCGTCGGGTGCAGGAGTCGCCGCCGATCAGGAAGGTCGCTTCACGGTCCTGCCAGCACTCGAAGATGTTCGGGCAGCCGGCCTCCTGGCAAACCGTGTGCAGGCCCTCGTCCTTCACGAGTTGCTGGAGCTCGCGATAGTCCGGACCCATCGTGGCCTTGGTCTTGATCCACGGCGGCTTCCGCTCGATCGGGGTCTGCGCGTTGCGGACTTCCAGGCGGAGCAGGCGACGGGGCTCGGTGTCGGTCACTGGGCAATGGTAACCGTGCTTGCCACACCCACCCATACGACGTCCGACCCGCACCAACTCTCAGCCGGTGAGGCCGTAGGTGATCCGTGGAGTCGGCAGTTCGGCCGGCTCGGGGGCCGGGTGGAGGTCGGGGGACAGGTCGAACGGCTGGAAGGCCAGCAGCTCCGACAGCAGCGGTTCGAGGGCGCTGCCCACCTCCAGCAGGCCCGGCGCCGCACCGTCCAGTTCGTCGGCCATCGAGGTGACTCCGGCGTCGGCGATCCCGCAGGGCACGATGCGCCCGAAATCGGCGAGGTTACTGGAGACGTTGAGGGCGAACCCGTGCATCGTGGTCTGCCTGGCCACCCGGATGCCGATCGCGGCGATCTTGCGCTCGGGCCGGCCCTGTCCTGCGGCCAGCCACACCCCGGTGCGGCCCGGGACGCGTCCGGTCGCGATGCCGTAGCCGGCCAGCAACCGGATCAGGGCCTCCTCGACCCGGCGGACGTAGTCGACCACCCCGATCCCCCGCGGCAGGAAGACGATCGGGTAGCCGACCAGCTGGCCGGGACCGTGGTAGGTGATCTTTCCGCCCCGGTCGACGTCGACGACCGGGGTGCCGTCGAGCGGGCGCTCGTGCGGCTCGGTGCGTCGGCCGGCGGTGTAGACCGGCGGGTGCTCGACGTACAGCACCTGCGGTCCCAGCTCACCGGAGGCGACCCTGGCGTGCACCTCGCGCTGGAGGTCCCAGGCCACGTGGTAGTCGGTGAGCTCCCCTTCGGCGATGCCGACGTAGGCGAACCCGGCCGGACGGGGGTCGGGGACCAGCCGGTCCCTGCCCGCGTCCAGACGCTCGGTCGTCACAGGCCGAGCTCACCGCCGAAGTCGCCCTCTTCGATCCGGGCCTTGATGAAGCTGAGGAAGCGGGCAGCTTCGGCACCGTCCACCAGCCGGTGGTCGTAGCTCATCGAGAGGTACATCATGTCCCGCACCGCGATGATCTCGCCGAGGTTGGGGTCCTTGACCACCATCGGACGCTTCACCAGGGCACCGGTGCCCAGAATGGCCACCTGCGGCTGGTTGATGATCGGGGTGTCGAACAGCGTCCCGGCCGAACCGTAGTTGGTGATCGTGAAGGTGCCCCCGCTCAGCTCGTCCGGGGTGACCTTGCTGGCCCGCGTGCGGGCGGCCAGGTCGCCGATCTTCTTGGCCAGGCCGGTGACGCTCAGGTCGCCGGCGTCGCGAACCACCGGGACCAGCAGGCCCTTCTCGGTGTCGACGGCGATGCCGAGGTGCTCGGCGTCGGCGTAGGTGATGGTGCCGGCCTCGGTGTCGATGGTCGCGTTCACCTTCGGGAACTGCTTGAGCGCCTCCACAGCCGCCTTCGAGATGAACGGCAGGTAGCTGAGCCCGACGCCCTCGCGGGCCTTGAAGTCGTCCTTCACCTTGGCGCGCAGCTTGGAGATGGCCGTGAAGTCGACCTCGACGGTGGCCGTCAGCTGGGCGGAGACCTGCAGCGACTCGACCATCCGCTTGGCGATGGTGGCCCGCAGCCGGGTCATCTTCTCGGTGGTGCCGCGCTTGCCGGCGTCAGCAGCCGGCGAAGCCGAGCTCGCTTCGGCCCTTGCCGCCGCCGGTGCCGGGACCGCCGGAGCCGGAGCCGGCGCCTCGGCCGCCCGGCGGGCCGCCTCGGCGGCCTGCTTCGCTGCCTCGGCAGCCGCCAGCACGTCCTGCTTGCGGATCCGGCCGCCGACGCCCGTGCCGGTGAGCTTGTTCAGGTCGATGCCGTTGGCCTCTGCCATCTTGCGCACCAGCGGGGTGACGTAGGCGGTGTCGGCCGAGTCCTCGGCGACGCGACGGCCAGGGGCGGGTGCCGGGGAGGAGGCCGACTCAGCCGATACCGGGGCCGGTGCGGGTGCCGGGGTCGGGACGGGCGCCGGGGTCGGGGCGGCGGGTGCCGGGGCTGCGGCGGGCGCCGGGGCTGCAGCGGGTGCCGGGGCTGCGGCGGGTGCCGGGGCCGGTGCGGCCTGGGCGCCGGCTGCACCGATCACGGCCAGCACCGAGCCGACGGCGGCGGTGGCGTCCTCCTGCACGCGGATCTCGAGGACCACGCCGGACACGGGGGAGGGGATCTCGGTGTCAACCTTGTCTGTGGACACCTCGACGAGCGGTTCGTCAGCCTCTACGGAATCGCCGACCTTCTTCAGCCAGCGGGAGATCGTGCCCTCGGTGACCGACTCGCCCAACTGGGGCAGCACCACTTCGGTGCCGCCGGCCTGGCCGGGGGCCGGTGCCTCGGTGCCGGGCTCCTTCTCGGTGCTCGGCTCCTGCGGGGCCGGCAGTTCCTGCTCCGCCGGCGTCGGGGGCTCCGGGGCGGGCTCTGGCGCCGCCGGTGCCGGCTCTGGGGCCTGCTCCACGCTCTCGACCGGTGCCGACCCGGCAGGTGCGGCCTCGTCCGGTTCACCGATGGTGGCAAGGACGGCGCCGACCGGAGCCACCCCGTCCTCCTCGACGAGGATCTCCAGGATGACGCCTGCGACCGGCGAAGGGATCTCGGTGTCAACCTTGTCCGTGGACACCTCCACCAGGGGTTCGTCCACCTCCACCCGGTCGCCCACCCGCTTCAGCCAGCGCGAGATCGTGCCTTCCGTGACGCTTTCCCCGAGTGCTGGCAGTGGAACGGGAGTGGACATTTCGCTGGCTCCTTCGTCTGTCTGTTCGATGCAGAGCCAGACTAGCCCGGATTCGGGCGACCATAATGGGCGCCGTGGGTTGGTTCTCAAGAATGCGGGGCAGGCGCACGGAGTCGGGACGCGACGCCGCGATGGAGTCTGCGACGGTCGCGCATCTGGAGGACTTCCTGCGGACGAGGCGCGGCGTGGAGGCGTTCATCGAGCAGCCGACGACCATGACGCGGGCCACCGTGCTGCTGATCGCGCACGACGGCGAGTGGACAAGGCGGAGCGTCAACAGCGTCGACTGGGCCCGCCGGTTCGCGTCCAGGCACAGGCTGCCGGCCTACGACGCCGGAGTCGTTGGCTACCCGCAGCGGATGCGGGACTACAACTCGCGGCGCCGTTCGGGCTGATCGGTCGCGGCGAGGAAGGCCTCGACAAGGGCAGCGCCGAGCGCAGCCCCCGGAGCCGGCGTCGAGCCCTTGAACATCGAGGCTGCGGCGCCGCCACAGGCGTAGAGGCCGGGCAGCACCGAACCGTCCGGACGGAGCACCCGGGACGCTTCGTCGATCACCAGGCCGCCCTTGGTGCCGGTGTCACCGGGGTAGACCTTCACCGCCCAGAAGGGTGGCTTGTCCACCTTCCCGAGGCTCGGGTTGCGCCGCTTGCCGGCCTCGCCGCTCGCGGCGTCCCAGGCTGACTCGCCGCGCTTGAAGTCCAGGTCCTTGCCCTTGCTGGCGAACCCGTTGAAGCGCACGACAGTGCCGAGCAGCCCGGCCCGGTCGACGCCGAGCGCCTGGGCCAGGTCGTTCAGCGTGCCCGCACGGACGATCTCGCCGGCCTCGATGGCAGGTCGTGGCGTGCTGTTCGCAGCCCACGGCCCGAGCGGGACGTTCTGCCGGTGCTTGTTGTCGAGCACAAGGAAGGACGGCACGGCCCGCACCCCCCGGCTGCGGTCGTACAGCGCCCGGCCGGCGGTGTTGGCCGGGGCGGCCTCGTTGAAGAACCGGTCGCCCGCCGAGTCCACGATGAGGCTGTGCGGCTTGCCCCGGGCGCCGTCCAGTGACCACGCCTGGCCGTCGACAAGCATCACCGGCGCCCACCAGGCATCGTCGAGCGCAGCGGTCGCCGCGCCCTGGGCCACGGCGAGGCTGAGCAGTTCGCCGGTGTTGGTTGCTCCGGAGACCGACCAGGCCTCCTCGGTCGGCAGCGGGAGGTACTCCTCGCGCAGGCTCTGGTTGCGTTCGAAGCCACCGCTGGCGAGCAGCACCCGGTGCGCCGTCACCGGCACCTCCACGTCGTCCTGGGTGACCACGACGCCGGTGACGGCACCGTCCCCGAGCAGGCCGATCACAGGTGAGTCCAGCCACACGTCGACACCGTTGGCCGTGGCGCGGTGCAGCAGGTGCCCAACCAGGGCCTCTCCTGCGGTCCGGGTGCTGCGGCGGCCCGGCAGCATCCGGCGGACGAGGCCGCGCTCGGTCTCGGTATCGGGACGCAGGGACGCCGACCAGTCGCCGAGCACCCGCCGATCCATCGGCTGGGCGTGGAGGACCCGGCCCTGCGGCTTCCCGCCGGGCAGGTCGCTGTTGTGGTCCGGCAGGCCCTTGACCGCAGCCAGGGCGACATTGGAGGACGTCAGCCAGCGCGCGAGCTTTCCGGAGGTCCGGAGGAACGCCGCACGGCGTTCGGCCGTTGAAGCGATCGTGGCCGGGCCGAGGAGGGCGGACAGGTACTCCTCCGCGTCAGCTGCGGAGTCGGTGACCCCGAGCTTGGCCATCAGGTGGTTGCCCGGCAGCCAGATCAGGCCATCGGTGCCAGCGGTGGAGCCACCGGCAAGGGTGTCGGCGTCGACGACGAGCACCCGTTCGCCGAGGCGCCGGGCGGCGACGGCCGCAAGCAATCCGGCGGCACCGGCGCCGACGACCACCAGGTCGTAGTCCTGCTCCATCGTCAGTTGGCCAGGGCGTGCGCGAGTGCGATCAGGGTACGCACGCCCACGCCGGTGCCGCCGGCGGGGGTGTAGTCGTAGGCGCTGCCGGAGTTGAACGACGGGCCGGCGATGTCCAGGTGGGCCCACGGGGTCTCCTCCGGGACGAACTCGGAGAGGAAGGCCGCAGCGGTCAGGGCGCCACCGTGCTTGTCGCCGGTGGACTTCAGGTCGGCCACCTTTGAGTCGAGCTTGGGCCGGGCATCCTCCGGGATCGGCAGTTGCCAGAACTGCTCCCCGGCGGCCTCGGCCGCGTCCAGGACCAGGTCGGCGGTCTCGTCGTCGCGAGCCATCAGGCCGGCCACCCGCTCGCCGAGGGCGACGACGCAGGCGCCGGTGAGGGTGGCGACGTCGATCACCAGGTCGGGCTTCTCCTCAGCGCACTTCACCAGGGCGTCGGCCATCACCAGGCGTCCCTCGGCGTCGGAGTTGCCGTTCTCGACCGTCTTGCCGCCATACATGGTGAGCACGTCCGAGGGCCGGTAGGCGCTGCCCGAGGGCAGGTTCTCCGCCATCGCAGCCCAGGCGGTCACCCGGATCCGCAGGCCGATCTCGGCGATCGCAGCCGTCGCTGCCAGCACAGCTGCGGCGCCGGCCATGTCGGTCTTCATCGTGTACATGCCGTCGGCGCCCTTCAGGTTCAGGCCGCCGGCGTCGAAAGTGATGCCCTTGCCGACAAGGGCGAGGTGGAACTTCGCGCCGCGTGGGGCGTAGGACAGCTTCACCAGCCGCGGCTTCCGGTCGGAGCCGCCGCCGACCGCCAGCAGGCCACCGAAGCCGTCCCGCTCCAGGGCCTTCTCGTCCCACACCTCAAGGCCGAGCCGCGGGTTCCTGGCCAGCGGCCGGACGGCATCGGCGAAGGACTCCGGGAACAGGACGTTGCCGGGCAGGTTCACCCATTCCCTGGCCAGGTCGACTGAGGAGGCCGTGGTCGTGGCGAGTTCCAGCGCCTGGCGGGCCTCCGGCTTCCGGTTCTGGCTCACCAGGATGATGTGGCCGATGCCGGCCCCGGAACCCTTGCGGTAGCTGTAGGCGCCGAGCAGGGCTCCTTCTGCGGCTCCCTTGATCACCTGCGGTTCGGCGGTCTCGAGGCTGATCGTCACGGTCTGCGGTCCGGCGGCCGGCAGCCCGCCAACCAGCCGCACGGCTGCACCGGCCGCTCGGCGGACCTGCTCCGGGGTGACGTCGATCGGGCCCACGCCGACAACGACGATGCGCCAGCCACCCGGTCCGGTCACCAGCACGGTCCTGCCGGGCTTGGCCGAGCCGCCCAGCTGCCTGGCGAGGGCTGCGACGTCGCTGCCGAGGGCCTTGGTGAAGGTCTTGCCGAGGTCGTCGGGCAGGCCGATCAGGAGCTCGCCCTCGCTGGTCTCGGCGAGCCCGACCACGAGCACGCCCGGGTCCTTGCCCGCTGCTGGGGACAGGGTGATGGTGGGTTGTCCGGTGCTGATCACGATCGATTCCTATCCTTCGGCCGACTTCGGCTCACCGAGCCTAGGCTAGTGCCCCATGACCGCATTCACCTTCGCCACTGCAGGCCGGATCGCCTTCGGGCCGGGTCGTAGCGCAGAACTCGCCGCAGCCGTGGCCGCGCTCGGCTCCCGTCCGCTGGTGTGCACCGGATCGGACCCCGCCCGCCACGCCGGGCTGATCGCCACCATCGGGAACGCCGCCACCTTCGCCGTGGCCGGCGAGCCGACCCTTGACATCGTGCGCGCCGGTGCCGAGGCCGCGAGGGCCCACGGCGCCGATGTCGTGGTCGGGCTGGGCGGCGGGGCTGTGCTGGACGCTGCCAAGATCATCGCGGCCCTCGCCACCAACGGCGGCGACCCGCTGGACTACGCGGAGGTGATCGGCCGCGGACTGCCGCTGGAGGTCCGCTCGTTGCCGGTTGTGGCGGTGCCGACCACGGCCGGGACCGGTTCCGAGGTGACGGCCAACGGCGTGGTCACCTCAACCGAGCACCGGGTGAAGGTGAGCCTGAGGTCGGCATCGATGCTGCCGGCCGTTGCGATCGTCGACCCCGAACTGACGCTCGCCTGCCCGCCGGCGGTCACGGCCCATGCCGGCCTGGACGCGTTGGTGCAGTGCATCGAGCCGTTCGTCTCCCCGTTCGCCAACCCCCTGACCGACGGCTTCTGCCGGGAAGGGATCCGGCGGGCCGCCTCCGGCCTGCTGCGGGCGTACGCCGAACCCGGCGACATCGAGGCCCGCAGCGACGTCAGCCTCTGCGCGCTGCTCTCCGGCCTCGCGCTGGCCAACGGCAAGCTCGGCGCCGCCCACGGTCTCGCCGGTCCGTTGGGCGGGCAGATCGGCGCGCCGCACGGCGCGATCACCGCAGCGGTGATGGTTGCGGTCAGCGAGCACAACCTCGCGCACGCCGGCCAGGTGGCGTTGGCCCGCTACACCGAGGTCGGCGAGCTGCTCACCGGACGCAGTGATCCGCGCGCCTTCCTCGACTGGTGGGCGCAGGCAGCTGCCGAGCTGGGCGTGCCAGGGCTCGCGTCCCTCGGCCTCGAGGACGCCGACATCGAGCCGGTTGCCGAGGCGGCGTCCAGGGCATCCAGTACGAAGGGCAACCCGGTTCCGATGACCACCGCAGACCTGGCTGGCATCCTGCGGCGGTCGCTGTGACTAACCTGATCGCCAGGAGGCCCAGATGACCGGAACCGAGCAACCAGCAACCCTGCACTCGCCACTGCACGACCGACACGTAGCCCTAGGCGCCAAGTTCTCCGAGTTCGGCGGCTGGCTGATGCCGCTGCAGTACTCGGGGGTCGTCGCCGAGCACCGGGCGGTGCGTTCCGCTGTCGGCATCTTCGACGTCAGCCACCTCGGCAAGCTCCGGGTAGTCGGGGACGGGGCAGCCGAGTTCGTCAACCGGTGCATCACCAACGACCTGAACCGGATCGCTCCAGGGCAGGCGCAGTACACGCTGCTGTGCAACGAGGCCGGCGGGGTCGTCGACGACCTGATCAGCTACCTGATCTCGCCGGAGGAGGTGTTCTTGATCCCCAACGCCTCGAACACCACGAAGGTGGGCGAGCTGCTGGCCGCAGCAGCGCCGGCCGGCATCGCTGTGGTCAACGAGCACCGCGACCACGCCGTGCTCGCCGTGCAGGGCACGAACTCCGACGAGGTGCTCGAAGCCCTTGGGCTGCCGGCGGCGATGGACTACCTCAGCTTCACCAGGGCCGGCTGGCGCGGGATCGACCTGATCGTCTGCCGCACCGGCTACACCGGGGAGAAGGGCTACGAACTGGTGGTGCCCGCCGCAGACGCAGCAACGGTGTGGGACGCGGTGCTGGCCGCAGGGGCCGAGTACGACATCCTGCCGTGTGGCCTTGGGGCGCGGGACACGCTGCGCACCGAGATGGGGTATCCGCTGCACGGCCACGACCTGAGCCCTGACATCTCGCCGGTGATGGCCAACCTCGGCTGGGCCGTCGGCTGGAACAAGGACACCTTCTGGGGCGCCGAGGCGCTCCGTGAACAGCGGCAGGCCAAGGCCGGACGGCTGCTGCGCGGCCTGAAGGCCACGGGGCGCGGTATCCCGCGTCCGGACATGGTGGTGCAGGTCGACGGAGCCGTGGTCGGCACGATCACCTCCGGCACGTTCTCCCCGACCCTTTCCGTCGGCATCGCCCTGGCCCTGCTCGACCGCTCGGTGTCCCTCGGCGACACCGTGGATGTGGTCGTCCGCGACCGCCTCGAGCCCTTCGAGGTCGTCAAGCCCCCGTTCGTCGAACCGGGAGTCCGCGAGGACTAGCTGGTGAGCACCCGGTGGACCAGGGGAACGCCGGGGCGGTAGGCGAGGTGGACGTGGCTTGGCGCTTCGAGGATGACCAGGTCGGCTCGCGCCCCGAGGCGGAGGTGGCCGACATCGGCCCGGCGTAGCGACGTGGCCCCGCCGAGCGTTGCGGCGTGCAGGGCCTCGGTGGGCGTCATCCCCATCTCGCGCACTGCCAGGGCGATGCAGAACGGCATCGAGGACGTGTAGGACGTGCCGGGGTTGCAGTCGGTGGCGATGGCCACCCGCACCCCGGCTGCCAGCAGCCGGCGCGCGTCCGGGTAGGGGTGCCGGGTGGAGAACTCGACGCCGGGCAACAGGCCGGCCACCACTCCGGAGGAGGCCAGCGCCGCCACGTCGGCTTCACTGAGGTAGGTGCAGTGGTCGGCGGCGGCCGCGCCCAGTTCGCAGGCGAGCTGGACGCCGGGTCCGTGACCCAGCTGGTTGGCGTGGAGGCGCGGCTGCAGTCCGGCGGCGATCCCGGCCTCGAGCACGGTCCGGGCGGCGTCGGCGTCGAAGGCGCCGGCCTCGCAGAACACGTCGATCCAGCGGGCGTGCGGGGCGCACCGGTCGAGCATCTCGCCGGTGACCAGCTCGACGTAGGCCTGGGTCGTCGACCCGTCCGGCACGACGTGCGCACCCAGGTAGGTGGTCTCCGGGGTGAGGCCGGCGGCCACGCGGAGCAGGAGTTCCTCGGTGTCGGTGTCCAGGCCGTAGCCGCTCTTGATCTCGACAGTCGTCGTGCCCTGGCAGCGCAGCTCAGCCATCCGGGCGGTCGCGAGCCGGGTGAGCTCGTCCGCACCGGCCGCCCGGGTGGCGGCGACAGTGGTGCGGATGCCGCCGGCTGCGTACCGCTCGCCCGCCATTCGCGCGGTGAACTCGGCAGCGCGGTCCCCGGCGAAGACCAGGTGGGTGTGGGAGTCGACGAAGCCTGGGATGACCGCGCGGCCACCGGCGTCGATCACCTCGTCGGCGGCCGGAAGGTCGGCGGCGTCGCCGACCCAGGCCACTTCGCCGTCGGCGAGCACGAGGCCGGCATGGTGTCGCACCGGACGGTCGTCCGCCCAGGTGACCAGTTCACCGATGTTGGCCACTGCAACGGAGGTCACAGCCGGCTCCAGATGTCGTCGATCACCGTTGCCAGTTCCGCTCGCACCCACTCGGGGTCGAGGTCCGGTGGTGCCACGACGTCGGCTGCGGTGGCCGCCCAGAGCGGTTCGGTCGCACCCGCCGTCCGCACCGAGTCCTTCAGCTCGAAGCCGCCGAGGCCGCCGAAGCCGAGCGAGGCAGCCCCGTCGGTGGTGGCGGCGCGCCAGAGCTGCTCAGCTGACCAGCCCTGGCGCAGGCCACTGGCCAGCCGCTCGTGCATGGCCAGCCCACGGGCCTCGGCGAACATGTCGACAACGGTATTCGAGTCCGAGCCGAGGGTCAGGCGCGCGCCGGCCTCCCGAAGGGCGACGCTCGGCCCGATCCCGTCGGCCAGCTCAGCCTC
>JADLEH010000419.1 GCA_020846255.1 Propionibacteriaceae bacterium | reverse complement strand
CCGTTCGGCCTTTGGCACGGCGGGGCGTCCTGTGTGCTGGCGGAGAGCCTCGCCTCGCTCGCTGCTGCTGCCGAGGTCGGCCCGCACGGTGCGGTCACCGGCGTGGACATCAACGCCACGCACCTGCGTTCGGCACGGGCGGGCTGGGTGACGGCCGTGGCCACCGCGATCCGGATCGGTGGCACGCTCGCCACCTACGACGTCTCGATCACCGACGACTCCGGCGACCAGATCTGCGCTGCCCGGATCACGGTGTTCCTGCGCCGGGCGAAGCCGACTACTTGAGCGGACGGGGCTTGCCGCCGGCCTTGGCGTGGTCGATCACGCCTTCGGCCACCTCGCGCATCGACTTGCGCAGGTCCATGGCTGTCTTCTGGATCCAGCGGAAGGCCTCCGGCTCGGTGAGTCCCAGCCCCTCCTGCAGCAGCCCCTTGGCCTGGTCGACGGCCTTGCGGGAAGCGAACCGCTCCTCGAGGTCGGCGACCTCGGCCTCGACCGCACGGATCTCGGCGAACCGGCCGATGGCGATCTCGATGGCCGGCACGACGTCGGAGGCGTCGAAGGGCTTCACCACGTAGGCCATCGCGCCGGCGTCACGGGCCCGCTCCACCAGTTCCCGCTGGCTGAAGGCCGTCAGCATCACAACCGGGGCGATCCGCTCCTCGGCGATGATGGCTGCGGCCGAGATCCCGTCCATCTTGGGCATCTTGACGTCCATCACGACCAGGTCAGGCCGCAGCTTGCGGGCCAGCTCGAGGGCTTCCTCGCCATCCCCGGCCTCCGCGATCACCTGGTAGCCCTCCTCGGTGAGGAGCTCAACGAGATCGAGGCGGATCAGCGCCTCATCCTCAGCCACGAGCACGCGCAGCGCAGCACCTTCGGGTCGGACTTCGTCGGCAGTGTTCACCATTGTCGCTTCCTGGCTGGGGCTCGTCTTCGGTACCGCGGGTGGTGCTGGGTCGAGGTTACCGTGAGCCGATCAGGTGCTGCCAAGTTGTGGCACAATCCTTGGGCACCCGCCGGGGTGGCGGAATGGCATACGCGGACGGCTCAAACCCGTCTGCCCGCAAGGGCGTAGGGGTTCGACTCCCCTTCCCGGCACAGAGCAGAAACTCCTTCTGGCTACGCACATAGTTGTGACTTGAGTCCAGACGGGAGGGGGGCCCTATAGTCGGTTGCGCCGCGCGCAGATGCACGTCCTTGACGTCGGGCGTGGACCGGATCGACAGCTGGGGTCACGATGAAGTTCGGTGAAGTTGTGCACGGCGGCCCAACCGACAGCGCTGAGGTCGAGCGGGTCCGCGATGTCCTGATGTTCGACGGGCCTCAGTTGCACCAGCGGCTGATCCGCTTCGGTGCGCTCCTGGTGCTGGCATCTGCGATCGCCACCTTCGGATTGCTCGCGAACTCCGTAGCCACCGTGATCGGGGCGATGATCGTCGCACCGTTGATGATTCCGATCATGGGCACAGCGTTCGCTATCAGCACCGGTGATCGTCGAGGGGTCGGTACGTCACTTGCGGTGCTGACCGGAGGCGTCCTTACCACGGTCTTCGTCGGCTTCCTGCTGTCGGTGCCCTTCCGTGCCCTGGACCCCACCACCCTCGAACAGGTGATGAGCCGGACCTCGCCGCGACTCATCGACCTGCTCGCCGCGCTGGCGACCGGACTGGCGGGAGCTTTCGCGACGAGCCGCAAGGACGTGTCCGACACACTGCCGGGCGTCGCCATCGCGATCTCACTGGTCCCGCCGCTGACCAACGCCGGCATCCTGTTCGGTGCCGCACGGCCCGACCTTGCCTGGGGCAGCGTGTTGCTGTTCGTGACGAACCTGCTCGCGATCGTGCTGATGGGCACATTCACCTTCGCGGTGATGGGGTTCTCGCGGGCCGCCATCAGGACCCTGTCCGACAAGGCGCGTCGGACCGCGATCGCCGTCGTCGTGGCGCTCACCGCGGCCATCATCGTGCCGCTCGGGATCAGCAGCTACCAGGTGTTCGTCGACAGTGTTGTCCAGGCCAGCGCCACCGCCACCGTGCAGGATTGGCTGCTGGGAAGCGAGTATCGCCTCGTCGACGTCACCACCATCGAGGACAGCGTCCGGATCGTGGTGACAGGACAAGGGGCCTTGCCCGACCCCGCGGCACTCCACGCCGATCTCAAGGATCAGCTGCACGGAAGAAGCCTCATCCTCGAGACCGTGCCCCAACAGCGGATTGTCCTGCCCATCAGGTAGCCCCAAGTGATGGACGGCTGGCGGATGCCGCGCATGCGCAATGTCGAGTTCAACATTCCGGGTCTTGCCCACCCCACCCCTGCTGGAGGGGTGGCTGCCTGACGCGGTTGGAGGTCGGGGTCAAGAGGGGGTCCTGGATGACCCCGACCTTTCTTGCTCGACCACCCGCCGGGGGGTGAAACGGGGGTCTCTGTGCACTTCGTCCCTTCGGCCATGGCGGCGGCCGGTCGGCTGCCCCGGTACTTAGGGGGGGAGGCAGCCAACCGTGACGAAGTCGCGGACGTGCGTCGTTACCGAGCACGTCCGCGGTATGAGGAAATCTTCGCATCCCGAAGTGCGCATTCTCGGGCTTAAGGCCGCCTTAGTACTGCACTTGGTCAACCTTTCGGTCCCCCGGATGAACATCGGGTGCAGGTTTCGCTTCGGAATCCTCCTCGACGGTCACTGCGCCGCGGCGGCGCCGTTGGCCTATTGTGGGCGTTGTCCACGGAGGGGCCTGTCCTCCCCGTGGAGGAGAGGCCGCCATGGATGACCCCACCCCTGCCATCCAGCAGCCGGTCGGTGCCTCCGCGGAGGGCCAGTTGCCGCCGGGAGCCCCGTACTGGCTGCCGATCCTGGCCCTGTGGCCCAAGGTCACCGAGGCCACCCACGTCGCCATCACCGGCGCCTTCACGGACGAGGCAGCGACCCCATGGCCGGAGTTCGGGAGCTGGTTGGTGGGCACGGGCCTGG
This sequence comes from Propionibacteriaceae bacterium, assembly GCA_020846255.1. Taxonomy (GTDB): domain Bacteria; phylum Actinomycetota; class Actinomycetes; order Propionibacteriales; family Propionibacteriaceae; genus Propionicimonas. The sequence goes on along the minus strand of JADLEH010000419.1, from coordinate 1,901 downwards.
CCGATGCCGAACCGGATTCCCGGCCGGCGGCCCTGCTGGTGAGGCCGCACTGGCTGGCGGTCCTCAGCTCGGCCCTGGACGAGCTCAGCCAGGAGCGCGACTTCCGCGAGAACCTCCTGGACTCCGTCCACGGGCAGCAACCACACCTGATGATGAAATTGGCGGGCTGGGCACGTAGCACCGGCCGCTGGGACCTGCTGGGCGAGATCTGGGTCAACTACTCCTGGCACGCCGAGGACGTTCCAGCCGACGTGCTGGGCATCTTCGCGGACCTGCCCACCGAAGCGCGCAGGGAACACCCGACGCTCAGCTGGGCGTGCGCCGTCGCCGAGGCGGACGCCGCTCCCCGGGGGAAGGCTGCTGCGTTCCTGGACCGCCTGATCCTCGACGCGGCCACCCTTCACCACGACTGGTCACTGCGGGACGACACCGACTCGGCCGTGATCGCAGGCATCCTGCGCATGATCGGCGAGCGGTATCTCCCACCATCGCTGACACCGCTCGACGCCGCCTGGCGGACGAAGAACGAGATCGACACCTTCATCGACGAGCGCTCCCGCAAGGGTCAGGCGCCGGGCCGGCGGGCCCACTCGCTGTTCCGCGTGATGTCGGCACGGCTCGCGCTCTGGCGCGCCGACCTGCGCGGGGCCGTGGCCGAGGCCCACTGGGGAGGCGTCCTGGCCGAGGACCGGACCGCCACGGACCTGGCCGCAGCCATCGAGGCACTGGCTCACAGCCTGGCCGGAGAGGTCCGCGGCTCCCGCCCGGGCGAGCCGGACGGCCCGCCGCTGGACAGCTTCAGGTTCGGGAGCCTCGGCCAGATGGCAGCGGTCATGGCGGTGCTGGCTCGCGGCCGGCAGTCGCTCCAGCTCCTGGATCGTGCAGGTGTGGAGACGAGCCTCGCAGCCATCACCCAGGAGATGGCTGGAGTCACCGGCGTCTCGGCATCGCTGATCGGGCTCAAGGCCATGCACGCCGCAATCTGGGGCGATGCCCGGTTGGGGCTGAGCGAGATGATGTCCGCCCTCGCCAACCAGCCGATGGGCGCACGCGAGCAGGACGAGCCGCTCGGTGGCGTGATGCTGGGCCGGGCGAGGTCCTTGTTGCTGTGCCAGATCGGCGCGTTCGCTGCAGCCTCCGTTTCCGTCGACTCGGTGGTGGAAGGGTTTCGTAGCGTGCCTGAGGCCCGGACGCTGCTCTGGGCCGGGCAGCTGGTCCAGGCCGTGCGCGCCATGGAGCTGACCCTGCCCGACCCGAACCTCATCCACGCCGATCGCCTGCAGCTGCTGATCATCAGGGGCGCGGCGACCAGCCTGGACAACAGCATCACCCCCGACATCGAGACCGACACCGTCAACGCCCTGCGAACCCTGGTGCAACCCCGCAACTACCTGCCCCTGGCCATGCTGCCGCGTCACGCCCGGGACGCGATCATCGCCATCTGTGAGTCCCTGTCTACCGATCCCGACGTCCACGAGCAGTTCGCCGAGCTCAAGAAGCGGCTGAAGGCGGTGAACGGCGGCGACGGCACCTTCGGGTTGCTGCAGCTGACCGACCGCGAGGCCATCCTGCTCCCACTCCTCGCCACCGGCGACTCGGTGCCGGAGATCGCCAGGAAGCTCCACGTGTCGGTGCACACGGTCCGCAACCAGGCGGCGACGCTCCGGGAGAAGTTCCAGGCGTCCACCCGGGCAGAACTCGTCCGCAAGGCCGGGGACTACGGGGCGCTCAAGTAGTCGCCACGATGGTCCGACCAGCCTTGCCGGTCTGCACGCCGAGGTCGGTGGTCACCCGGTTGCGTCCGCTCTTCTTGCTCGCGTACATGAGCCGGTCGGCGCGCTCGACGAGCTCGTCGGCTGTCTCGTCCGGCAACGCCATGGTGGCCCCGATCGAGACGGTGG
>JADLEH010000418.1 GCA_020846255.1 Propionibacteriaceae bacterium | reverse complement strand
GCTCGGGACGGCCGTGGCCCTTGGCGAGCCCCGGATCGCCGCGCTGGAGTCAGGGCTCGGCTTCGACACCGGCGGGGTGGTGGTCTGGTCGCTGCTGGCCATCGCCTACCTGCCGAACCTGCTGGGCTGGGCGCTGGCCTGGCTGCTCGGCGCCGGCTTCGGTGTCGGCACCGGTTCCCTGGTCTCGCTGTCGACAACCGAGCTGGGCATGTTGCCGGCCATCCCGGTGTTCGGTGCCCTGCCGCCGGTCGGTGTGGCCGGGCCCTGGGTGCTCAGCTGGCTCGCCCTCGGGGTGGTCGCGGGCGCCCTTGCCGGCGTGGTGGCCGTGCAGCGTGGCCACACCGGTCCGCTCGGGGCGCTCGCCGCCGGCGCTGCGGCCGGGCTGGGCACCGGCCTCGCCTACCTGGGCTGGGCCGCAGCCAGTCGGGGTGGCCTCGGCGGACTGCGGCTGGCGGAGCTCGGCCCGCGCCTGCTCGAGGCGGTGAGTATCGGCGTCCCGCTGCTGCTGTTCAGTTCGGTGCTGGCCGGGCTGGTCACCTGGTTCGTCCGCCGTCGCACCCCGGCGGCCTAGTCCGGCGACCGTTCGATAGGGTCGTGGCCATGCCGATGCGCCTGGTCGTCCTGGTCTCCGGCTCGGGCACCCTGCTGCAGTCCCTGCTGGACGCTGCCGCGTCCGGTGAGCTGGATGCAGCCGTGGTGGCTGTGGGTGCCGACCGCCCCGAGGCCTACGGGCTGCGCCGCGCCGAACTGGCCGGGGTGCCGACCTTCGTGCACCCGCTCGCCGGCGACCGGGCCGAGTGGGACGCGGCCCTTGCCGAGATCGTGGCCGGCTACGCACCGGATCTCGTGGTGAGCGCCGGGTTCATGAAGCTGGTGGGGCCGGCCTTCCTGGCCCGCTTCGGCGGCCGGACCATCAACACGCACCCGGCGCTGCTCCCGTCCTTCCCCGGCATGCACGGGCCGCGGGACGCCCTTGCCCACGGCGTGAAGGTGACCGGAGCCACCCTGTTCCTGATCGACGAGGGTGTCGACACCGGCCGGATCCTGGCCCAGGAGCCGGTGCGGGTGCTCCCGGACGACACTGTCGAATCCCTGCACGAACGCATCAAGATCGTCGAGCGGCAACTGCTGGTCGACACCGTCAACCAACTCAGCCGAGGGAACAGATGACCGACCTGCTGCCAATCCGCCGCGCCCTGGTATCGGTGTACGACAAGACCGGGCTGGTCGAGCTCGGCCACGCCCTGGTCGAGTCCGGGGTCGAGATCGTCTCAACCGGCTCGACCGCCGCGACGCTTGCCGGGGCCGGCCTTCCGGTGACCCCGGTGGAGCAGGTGACCGGCTTCCCCGAATGCCTGGACGGCCGGGTCAAGACGCTGCACCCCCACGTCCACGCCGGGTTGCTGGCCGACCTGCGGCTGGAATCGCACCGCACGCAGCTCACCGAGCTCGGCATCGCGCCGTTCGAACTGGTGGTGTCGAACCTGTACCCGTTCGCTTCCACCGTCGCCTCCGGCGCAGACCCGGACGAGTGCGTCGAGCAGATCGACATCGGCGGGCCGTCGATGGTTCGGGCCGCTGCCAAGAACCATCCCTCGGTGGCGATCATCACCTCCCCGGAGCAGTACCCGGCGCTGACAGCTGCGCTGGCCGCCGGCGGCTTCAGCCTCGCCCAGCGGCAGGCTCTGGCGGCTGCGGCATTCGTGCACACAGCCACCTACGACGTTGCGGTGGCTTCCTGGATGGGCAACGTGCTCACCGATTCCTCGGGTGGCGACGGCTTCCCGGCCTGGGTCGGTGGCACCTGGGACAAGGTCGGCAGCCTGCGGTACGGCGAGAACTCCCACCAGCGGGCGGCGCTCTACCGCGACGGCTACCGGGCCGGCGGCCTGGCCACCGCAGAGCAGCTGCACGGCAAGGAGATGAGCTACAACAACTACACCGACGGCGACGCCGCCTACCGGGCCGCCTACGACTTCGCCGAGCCGGCGGTGGCGATCATCAAGCACGCCAACCCGTGCGGCATAGCTGTCGGAGCCGACATCGCCGAGGCCCACCGCCTGGCCCATGCCTGTGACCCGGTCTCCGCTTACGGCGGGGTGATCGCCACCAACCGTCCGATCAGCGTGGCGGCCGCCAGGCAGATCGCGGAGGTCTTCACCGAGGTGGTGATCGCCCCCGGCTACGAGGACGGCGCGCTGGAGGTGCTGCGGGCGAAGAAGAACCTGCGGTTGCTCGTGGCCGGGTCCTACCCCGGTGGCGGTGTCGAGTCCAGGAGCATCACCGGCGGAATGCTGCTGCAGGCTGCCGACGCGATCGACGCCCCCGGCGACGACCCGGCCAACTGGCAGCTGGTCTCCGGGGACCCGGCCGACGCCGCGACCCTTGCCGACCTCGAGTTCGCCTGGCGCGCGTGCCGGGCGGTCAAGTCCAACGCCATCCTGCTCGCCTCCGGCGGCGCGTCCGTCGGGGTCGGCATGGGCCAGGTGAACCGGGTCGACTCCTGCAAGCTCGCCGTCGAACGGGCCGGCGACCGGGCGGCCGGTTCGGTGGCGGCCTCGGATGCGTTCTTCCCGTTCAACGACGGGCCGGCGATCCTGATCGATGCGGGGGTGAAGGCCATCGTCCAGCCCGGCGGGTCGGTGCGGGACGCCGACACGATCGCCGCGGCGAGGGCCGCCGGTGTCACCATGTACTTCACCGGCACCCGCCACTTCTTCCACTGAGGAGCGCCATGACCGCCACCAGGATGGACGGCCTCGCTGTCGCTGCCTCGATCAAGGGCGAGCTCGCCGTGCGGGTGGCCGCGCTGGCGGCGCGGGGGATCCGGCCGGGACTCGCCACCGTCCTGGTCGGCGACGACCCGGGGAGCCGTTCCTATGTCGCCGGCAAGCACCGCGACTGTGCTCAGGTGGGCATCGAGTCGATCCGCGTCGACCTGCCGGCCGACGCCACCCGGCAGCAGGTCGCCGAGGCGATCGCAGCCCTGAACGCCGACCCGGCCTGTACCGGCTACATCGTGCAGCTGCCGTTGCCGCGCCACCTGGACGACAATTGGGCGCTCTCGCTGATCGATCCAGAGAAGGATGCCGACGGGCTGCACCCGGTGAGCCTCGGCCGGCTGGTGCTCGGCATGCCCGGAGCGCTGCCGTGCACGCCGCGGGGGATCGTGGAGTTGCTGCGACGCTACGACGTGCCCCTTGCCGGCGCGGAGGTCTGCATCGTCGGTCGGGGTACGACGGTCGGCCGGCCGCTCGGGCTGCTGCTCACCCGCCGCAGCGAGAACGCCACCGTCACCCTCTGCCACACCGGGACGCGGGACCTGGCCGCCCACACCCGTGCCGCCGACATCGTGGTGGCTGCGGCCGGGGCCGCCGGGCTGATCACAGCCGACCTGCTGAAGCCGGGCGCCGTCGTGCTGGACGTCGGCATCACCCGGACCGAGGTCGGTCTGGTCGGTGACGTGCACGCCAGCGCCTGGGACGTGGCCTCGCTGGTCGCCCCGATGCCGGGCGGCGTGGGCCCGATGACCCGGGCGATGCTGCTGAGCAATGTCGTCGACCGTGCCGAGGTGCTGGCCGGATGACCGTCCAGAACCACCGGCCCCCGAAGACCGTGGTGCAGCAGGTGCTGGGGCAGTGGCCGCTGGCTTCGGTGCTGACCGGGGTCGCGGTCGGGTTGGCCATCGTCCTGCTCGGGCACTGGCGCTCCGGCAGCACCATGATCGGGGCTGCCATCACCCTCGGGGGGCTGCTTCGCCTGCTGCCGCAGCAGCGGGTGGGCCTGCTGGCCGTCCGCAACCGGGCGCTGGACTCGATCGTGCTGCTCGGGGTCGGGATCGGCATCATCGTCCTGGCGTGGTGGATCCCGCCCAGCCGGTAGGCCTAGGTGCGGTAACGGTGGTGCTGGCGCCAGCGCTCCGCCCCGGGTGGGAGGAACTCCGGCCTGCCCCGGACGTCCAGCCGTAGTTGCCAACCCGAGCCAGGGGGAGCGTTCGGGTCTGGCTCGACCAGGTGGTGGTGGAAGCTGCACAACAGCACGCCGTTGGCCAGGGAGGTGACCCCGCCAGCCCACCAGGGCCGCCGGTGGTGCGCCTCGCAGTCGGCCGGGTCGCGGTCGCACCCCGGAAAGGCGCAACCCTGGTCGCGGGCGATCAGCACCTGCCGCAGCGTGGAGTCGAACAGCCGCCGCTTCCGCCCAACATCAAGGGGGACCGAGTCGCCGTTGAGCACCATCGGCAGGATGTCGGCGTCGCAGGCCAGGCGCCGGGCCTCCGCTGCGGAAATGGCTTCCCCGGTGTTCAGGAGTGTGGCCGTGCCGAGCCGGCCGAGCAGGACGTCGTAGTCGATGCTGACCAGCACCCGGGGCCGGTCGGTGCCGTGCCGGGGAGACTTGCGGCAGGAGGAGTAGTGCTCGGCGAGGGTGACCAGCGCGTCCGCTGCCGCCTGGGTGCGGGCGATGTCATCGCCGGCGAGCAGCACCGCTGAGCGTTGCCGGGCAGCCAGCGCGCGCAGCAACCCGACCAGCTGCTGGCCGGCGACCTTGCCGAGCTTGCCGCGCAGCAGCCAGGCGCCGTCGGGATCGCGCTGCCAGGTGAGGTAGCGATCCCGGTACTGCTCGGCCTCGATGCGCTCGATGGCCCGGCGGTCGGCGTCCTCCGCCGCCTCCGGCGCGACCACCTCCACCGCCCGGTTCGCCAGCCGGGACAACCCATAGGGTCCGAACTCCGCCGCCAGCTCGACCAGGTGCCCGGCGACCTGTTCGCGCTGCCCGGCGTCGAGCCCGATCGGCAGGCGGGCCAGGCCGGTCACGATCACCTGGGCCTGTTCCACCGACACTTCGCCGCGCCCCAGCGCCTCGCCCACCACCGGAGCTTCGGCGAGCCGGACGGCGAACCGCAGCTCCTCGCGCGCCGACCTGGCCCAGTGCGTGTTCTGGTTGGTCAGCCAGTTCGCCGTGGGCAGGCCGCAGGCCTGAAGGGTGGCTTCACGGCGCTCGGCTTCGGCCAGCAGGGCCAGCCAGCGCGCTCGCGCCCGGGTGGCCTGGGCCTGGGCCTCGACCAACTCGGCCAGCAGTCGCCGATCGGGAAGGCGCCACGGTTCCAGCTGCTCGTCAGCGCCGTCGGCATCGGTGGTGACCAGGGCCTCCAGCACCAGGGCGACCTCCTCGGGACGGGGGTCCACCAGGGTGGCACTCCCGCCGACCGGGCCTGAAGTTGATTCGATCACGTGTTCGATTATATTCGAACGTGAGCCATCTGACAAGGGTGATCGCAGCCGATTCGACAACTTCCCAGCTCCGTCCTACACTGCAAGTAAGCACTTACACGCAGGAGCGGAATGACACCTACCGATTCGGCCACCCGAATCCTCGACGCGGCATCGGAGCTGTTCGCCGAGCGGGGCTACCAGGCCACCACCACCCGGCTCATCGCGGAGCGCGCCGGGGTCAACGAGGTCACCATGTTCCGCGCGTTCGGCAACAAGCAGGGCGTCCTGCGCGCGATCGCAGACCGGTTCGGTTCCCGGCAGCCCAGCCAGACGGTTGCCGGCCTCGCCGGGGCCGCCGACCTGCGGGTCGCCCTGCTCGGTCTCGCCCACCAGGAGGTCGCCAACGGGCTTGCCGACGGCGGCCTGGTCAGCCGGCTGGCCTTCGAGGCGCGATCAGTGCCCGAGGTCGCCGAGGTGTTCCAGGGCGGCCCGCAGGGGAACCTCGCCGCCGTCGCCGAGTTGCTGGAGCTCGCGCAGGCGCGCGGCGAGTTGCGCACCGACCTGCCCGCAAGGGTGATCGCCGAGGGCTTCTTCGCCCTCACCTCGAGCTTCGTGATCATGCGCACCCTGCTCGGCTTCCCGGCCGGCTCTGCCGCCGCGGTCGAGGCGGAGGTCGACCAGCTGTTCGAGCTCTTCTGGAGCGGCGCCACCCGATCGGAGTTGGCGCGATGAAGTCGAGGAACCTGCTGCTCGCCGGGTACTGCCTGCTGATCGCCGTCCTCGCCGGGTTGGCTGCGGCTGTCGGGGTCTTCCTGCGGGGGAGTGGAGCCACTGCCTCGGGCACCAGCATCCGCGGCGAGGAGTTCCGCTACGCCACCGACGGCGTCTACGCGTTCAACGCCATCCGGGTGGTGGCCGAGGGTGTCGGCTGGGATGCCGTGACGCTGTTCTTCGCAGTGCCGGCCATGGTGGTGGCGACGGTGTTCATCGCGCGCGGCTCGGTGCGTGGCCGACTCGCCGCCCTTGGGATCCTGGGCTACTTCGCCTACCAGTACCTGATGTACGCGGTCTTCTGGGCGCTCGGGCCGCTCTTCGTCGCCTTCGTCGTGATCTTCCCGCTCAGCCTCGTCGGCATCGCCTGGGTCTGGTCGACGATCGACGCCGAGGCGCTGGCCGCCGGGTCGGACAAGGGCTTCCCGAGGCGCAGCCTCGTCGTGTTCGGATTCCTGGCTGCAGCCCTGCTGCTGGCGATGTGGATCCCGCGGATCGCCACCGGGCTCTCCGGCGACCTGGCGGGCGCCGGCCTGCTCGGGACGCCGACCCTTGCCGTCCAGGCGCTCGACCTCGGGCTGATCGTGCCGCTGTCGCTGGCAACGGCAGTGCTGGTGTGGCGCCGCCGCCCGGTCGGCCACCTGCTGGCAGCGCTGTTCAGCGTGAAGGCTGTGACGATGGCCGGTGCCATCGTGGCGATGCTGGTCTCCGCCGCGCTGGTCGAGGGCCGGCTCGAGGTGGTGCCGTTCGCCATCTTCGGTGGGGTCACCCTGTTCGCGGGCTGGCTAGCCGTGGCGGTGCTGCGCTCGGCCCCGCGGGCCTTCTAGCGGAAGTCGCGCTCGGAGAAGTGCGCGGGGCCGCCGTCCGCCGCCGCCTGGACGCGGGCTGACTCGCGGTCGCGCAGCTCCACCCGGCGGATCTTGCCGGAGATCGTCTTGGGCAGCTCGTCGACGAACTCCAGCAGCCGGATGAGCTGGTAGCCGGCGAGGTTCTCCCGGGCGTGGGCGAACACGG
>JADLEH010000417.1 GCA_020846255.1 Propionibacteriaceae bacterium | reverse complement strand
GGTCGCGGGCTCGTCCGTGATGGCCTCGAAGTCGTTCCCGTTCGCCGGCACCTCCACGACGAGGCCGCCCTGCCAGCCGTCCACGCCGGGCGGGGCGACCGAGGCGACAGCTGCAGCGGCGCGGTCGAGGCGCTCGGCCCAGGCGCGACGGGCCGCCTGGTCCAGGCCGGAGCTGAGCAACGTCCCGTGCTCTGCCGCGGACACCTCGACCGGTCCGAGCGCCCAGATCGGACTCTCCGGCACCGGCCCGACGGCGCGGATCCGTCCGGTCGAGAACCAGGAGCGACCTTCCAGCTCCAGGGGCAGGGTCCAGCTGGCGGCTCGCCGGTCGCCGGGCAGGGTTGCCGAGACCCTGACGGTTGCCGGGTCGATCATGGTGAAGGTCGCCTCTGCGCCGCTGAACACCGTGAACCACGTTGCGCCGAGGGTGGACCCGGACGCATCGGTGGTGAAGTCGTCGAGGAATGCGGCCTGCGAGCGCGCGCGGAGGGCGGCGTTCAGGTGATCGGCAAGGGTTCCGGAGTGAGCCTGCGCACCCGTGGCACAGCCGGTGAGGGCAAGCAGCAGTGCCGCAGCCCAGGTGCGGTGCCTCAGCCGACGACGCGGCGGGCGCCGGCCCATGGCGCCGGGTAGGAGGCGAGGGTCTGGATGACCAGGTCGACGCGGGTGTTGCGGGCGTGCACGATCTTGCCGTTGCCGATGTACATGCCGACGTGGTGGATCGGGTGGTACCAGAAGATCAGGTCACCGGGCTTCAGTTCGCTCCGGGAGACTGCACGGCCGACGCTGGCCTGGGCCCGGGAGGAGTGCGGGAGCGAGATGCCGACGGTGCGGTAGGCGGCCTGCATCAGGCCGGAGCAGTCGAACCCGTTCGGGCCGGAGGCACCCCAGACGTACTGGCTGCCCTTCACCTTCGAGGTGGCATAGCGGATCGCGCCCAGCGCCCTGGCGTTGGCCGACACGCCGTCCAGCTCGCTGGGGTCCCAGCCGGTGCTGGCACCGTCGGCCGCTTCGAGGGCCGCGCGCTGCTCCTCGGTCAGCCGCAGCACCAGCGCCTGGGCTGCGTCCACCTTGGCCTGGAGCTGCTCCTTGAGCGCTGCCAGCTTCTGCTCCTGCTCAGCGAGGGCATCGGTCTCAGCTGCGGCGGTGCGCTTCATGTCGGCGAGGTTGGCAGCCTCGGCCTGGTGCTCGGCGAGGGTGTCGTTCATGTCCTGGTCGACCTTGCTCGCGGTCGAGAGCCGGTCGAGCAGGGTGTCGGGGTCGCCGCTGGTGAAGATCTGGACGGTGGTGTCCACGTCGCGATTGCGGAACTGCATCAGCGCGATCGCCCGGACCTGCTCGGCGAGGGCGTCGACGCTCTCCTGCTGGGCGGCGATGTCGGCGTCGAGCACCGCGAGGCGCTGCTTGCTCTCATCGAGGGCCTGGCTGGCTTCGTGGTAGTCCTCATCGAGCGAGGCGGCCTGGTCCTCGAGCTCGATGACCTGGTCCTTGGCGTCCTTCAGCTTGTTGGGCGTCGGCGACGGGCTGGGGGTTGGTGCTGCCTGGGAGGGGATCACGGCCTGCCCACTGAGGAGCACAAGGGCGGCGGCCACTACGGCGAGCGCAGAGCGCACGCCCTTCTGGAACCCCATCCATGACCTCCCGCTGAAGCAAACCTGAGAAAATCCTAAGGGAGCGCGGTGGGGAAGGCAACTCCGTCCAGATCGACAGGGGGTGTGGACCGGACCAGCCGCAGCGGTGGCAGCAGCCCGGAGTCGGCCATCACCTGCAGCGCCGCCTGCTCCTGGTCGTCCAGCAGCACCTCCTCCGACATCGGCCCGAGGAGCACGGAGATGACGCAGTCCGAGCAGGCCGGGCCACGGGCCCGGCAGTTGCCGCAATCGACATGCAGTACGTCCATGACCACATCCTGACGGCCACCTCTGACACTTCCCCGGACGCGGCCTACGCTGCGGCCATGCTCCGGCGGACGGTGTGCGCCGCGGTGGCCCTGGCTGCCGTCGCGGGCTGTACGACGACCCCGGCCTGGCGGCGGGTGGAACTGCCGCCCGACTTCCGGCCGGCGTCGCTCGCCGCTGCCGGGGACCGGCTGCTGGTCGGTGGCCGGCGCGACGGTGCGCCGATGCTCGTCAGCGTCTCGGCAGCCGCGACGACCGGCGCCTTCGAACTCGAACCGAACGAGCCGAGCGCAGCAGAGGCCACCCTGATCTCGGTGGCAGCGGAAGGGGAAGCAGTCAACGCCATCGGGCGGGTGCATGCCGGCGCACACTCCAACCCCCGCCTCACCCTCTGGGACGGCACCCTCGACAGCCTGCGACTGACCAGCCGGCCCCAGGAGTTCTTCACCTTCGGCGGCCATGACGCCGGCAACCTGCTCGGCATCGAGGTCATCGGCGGCGCACCGGTGATCTTCGGGCTCCGGTCGGGCCCCGCCGGCATCGAAGGGGTGCTGTGGACCCGCTCCGGGCACACCTGGACCAAGCACACCGAACTCGATCCGGCGTTGCTGTCCAACCCCGACCGGGTGCTGGGCTTCGGTGCGCTGGCGCGGTCCGGTGACCGGCTCGTCGTCGCCGGCGACGAGGTCGGGCTGGCCGGCGGCTTCAACCAGCTCCCTGCACTCTGGGTCGGTTCGACCAGCGGGCCGTGGGAACAGGTGCTGCTCCCGGTTCCCCCCGACCTGCCGCCGGTCTCCGGCCAGCTCTCCCGCGCCACCGGCGTGGCCTGCTCCGAGCCTGCCGCGACCTGCTGGGTGGCCGGCTGGGTGCGCGGCCGCCCGATCGTCTGGACGGTCCCGATCGGCGCAGGCGGAACAGCGGGCGAGCCGGTCGCGGCGCTCCTTCCCGGAACCCCACCGTCCGGACGGGACCCGGTGGCCCTGGTGACGCTCGCGGCCGGGCGTCCGGTCGTGTCCACCGGGGCCGCGACGGCCGGGCTCCAGCTCGGCTGTCCGGGCGGCTGGCGTGCCCTCGCGCCGCCGGCCGGACAGGTGAGCGCACTGGAGGGTGGCGCTGCCGGGCTGTACCTGATCACCGGCGACCGCGTGGAAAGAACCGACTCGCCGGGCTGCTGAGGAGGAAGTGTCGGAGCCTTGACCTAGCGTCGCGATCGTGACCAGTGCAGCATTCGCCCAGCCGAGTTTCGAGGATCTCGGCCGGCCACTGTCCGGCGTCACCTTCTGCGTGGTTGACCTCGAGACCACCGGCAGCGCAGCCGAGGACACGATCACCGAGTTCGGCGCAGTGAAGGTGCGCGGCGGCGAGGTGCTGGGCGAGTTCCAGACCCTGGTGAACCCGAACACCCACATCCCGGCGCTGGTCGCGGTGCTCACCGGCATCACCGACCTGATGGTGGCCGGCGCACCGAGGCTGGCGGAGGTCCTGCCGAGCTTCCTCGAGTTCTCGGCAGGCACCGTGCTGGTCGCGCACAACGCCGGCTTCGACACCGGGTTCCTGAAGCGGGCCTGCGTCACCCACGGCTACCCGTGGCCCGACCCCGAGGTGATCGACACGGTCGCCCTGGCCCGCCAGGTGCTGCTGCGCGACGAGGTGCCGAACGTGAAGCTGGCGACCCTCGCTGCCCACTTCCGGGCGGGCACCACCCCGAACCACCGGGCGCTGGCCGACGCCAGGGCAACCGTCGACGTCCTCCACGGGCTGCTGGAACGCATCGGGAATCTCGGCGCCGGCACCCTGGAGGACCTGTTCGAGTTCACCCGGAGGGTCTCCCCGGAGCGCCGGGCCAAGCGGGGCCTGGCCAAGGACCTGCCGGCCGCACCCGGGATCTACCAGTTCGTCGCCGACCTCGCCGGGCCGGACGGGCGCAACCGCCGCCAGGTGCTCTACGTCGGCAAGAGCCGGAACCTGCGCAAGCGGGTGGCCAGCTACTTCACGGCTGCGGAGACGCGGCCCCGCATCGACGAGATGGTCCGGATCGCGACCGGGGTCGAGGCCACCGTCTGCCGCACCCCGCTGGAGGCCGACGTGCTGGAGCTGCGGCTGATCGCAGCCCACTCGCCGCGCTACAACCGCAGGTCGAAGTTCCCCGAGCGGCAGGTCTGGCTGAAGCTCACCACCGAGCCGTTCCCCCGGCTGTCGATCGTCCGGACGATCGCTGCGGACGCGGCGTCCTACTTCGGCCCGTTCCGGCGGCGAGCAGCGGCAGAGCAGACCATGATGGCGCTCTACGAAGCCTTCCCGATCCGGCAGTGCACCAGCCGGCTCTCGCCCCGGCGGGCCACCTCGGCCTGCGCGCTCAGTGGGATGGGCAGGTGCTGCGCCCCGTGCGAGCTGGCTGTGACGACCGCCGAGTACGCCGAACTGACCGATCGGGTGCGGGCCTGCCTGCAGCTGGACGTCCGTCCGGTGCTGCGGGCTGCCGAGCCCCGGCTCAACCAGCTCGTGCTGGCCGAGCGTTTCGAGGACGCAGCCGTGATCACCGACCGGCTGGAGAGCTTCACCAGGGCGGCGCTCCGGCACCACCGGCTGGCCAGCCTCGCCGGCTGCCCGCAGATCGTCGCGGCCTACCGCGCTGAGCCGGGTTGGGAGATCCACGTGATCCGGCACGGCCGGCTCGCCGCGGCAGCCCTCGCCCGGCCGGGCGAGGTGCCGCAACGGGTGGCGAGGGACGCCGTCACGACGGCGGAGTGGGTGGCGCGCCCGCTCGGGCCGGCGCCGGCCGCGATCGTGGAGGAGACCGAACGGATCGCCGACTGGCTCGAGCGCCCCGGCGTCCGGCTGATCGAGATCGACGGCGACTGGAGTTGGCCGCTCGGCATCGGCCCCGGGGCGTCCGCGCAGATTAGGATCGGCGCATGATCACCGCGATTGTGTTCGTCAAGGCCGACGTGGCCCGAATCCCCGAGGTTGCACAGGCGATAGCCGACCTGTCCGGGGTCTCGGAGGTCTACTCGGTCACCGGCTCGGTCGACCTGATCGCGATGGTCCGGGTGCGCACGATCGACGAAGTCGCCACCACTGTCACCGAACAGGTGAACAAGGTGCCCGGGGTGGAGGGCACGGAGACGCACATCGCCTTCCGCGCCTACTCCACCCACGACCTGGAGGCGGCCTTCGCCATCGGCTCCTAGCCTTCGGTGACCTCCACGGACTCGATCACGACCGGGTCCACCGGCTTGTCAGCGCGTCCGGTCGGCACCGCGGCGATTTCGTCGACGACCTTGCGGGAGGCCTCGTCGGCCACCTCACCGAAGATGGTGTGCTTGCGGTTCAGGTGCGGGGTCGGGCCGACCGTGATGAAGAACTGCGAGCCGTTGGTGCCCTTGCCCATCCGCAGCCCGGCGTTGGCCATGGCCAGCAGGTAGGGCTTGTTGAAGACCAGGTCCGGGTGGATCTCGTCGTCGAAGCTGTAGCCCGGACCGCCGGTGCCGGTACCCAGCGGGCACCCGCCCTGGATCATGAAGCCGCTGATCACCCGGTGGAAACCGAGGCCGTCGTAGAACTTGCCCGTCGTCTGGGCGCCGGTCCTGGGATCGGCGTACTCCTTGGTGCCGGTCGCGAGGCCGACGAAGTTGGCCACGGTCCTGGGGGCGTGGTCGGCGAAGAGGTTGATCACGATGTCGCCATGATTGGTGTGGAGCGTTGCCTTCTGGGCCATGCTGGCCTTCCTTTCTTTCCGGACCACCCATCCTGACAGATGCTGTGTGCTGTGGCGTAGCTACGGGTACGGTGGTGCCATCCGAGCTTCCGGGAGGCAAAGTGAAGACCAAGAAGCTGCTCAACGTGGTGGAGGACGGCACGCATACCGCTGTCGAGTACCTCTCGCCGTACGTCGAACAGGCCCTGCGCGAGGGCAGCGAGTTCGCTGACCAGACCTACTCGAGGTTGCGGCCAGTCCTCAGGGACGCCCGGACGCGCGGCGCCCGAATGGCCGCAGACACTTTCGACCGGGTCCACCCGGCGATCGACGACGCCCTCGACCGCGTCACCCCTGTGGTCGACGCGACCGTGAAGAAGGTCAAGCCGGCCGTTGACGACGTGCTGCAGAAGATTCCGCCGACGGTCGACTACGCCCGCGAGCGGGTCCAGGAGGACTACCTGCCGCGGATCGCCGACCTGCTGGGCGAGCTTGCCCGGCAGCCGCTGGCGAAGGAGCTCAAGGTGGCCGCGGCTTCGGCAGCCCTCGCCAAGGAGATCCGCAAGGTCGCCAGGCCCAAGCGCTCCGGCTGGCGGATCTTCGGCAAGATCCTGCTCGCCGGCGCCGTGCTCGGTGGGGTTGCCGTCGCGATCAGGAAGCTGCTGGCCGACCCGTCCACCGGCTGGGAGACCCACGTCCCCAGCACCGCCTACGTCGCCGATCCCGTCGGTGACGCGGCCGAAGCCGCCGGCGATGTGGTCGAGGACGTCAAGGAGAAGGCGGCCGACTTCGTCGAGGACGCCAAGGATGTTGCTGCTGACGTCGCCGGCAAGG
>JADLEH010000416.1 GCA_020846255.1 Propionibacteriaceae bacterium | reverse complement strand
GTGCGGCTGGTGCTCGCCGACGGCGCCCAGGCGCTGCCCGTGGTGTTCGAGGAGGCGAGCATCACCGAGCTGTGGACCTTCTTCCCTGATCCCTGGCACAAGGCGAGGCACCACAAGCGGCGGCTCGTCAGCCCGGAGTTCGCTGCGGTCGCTGCGTCCCGCCTTACCGCCGACGGCACCTGGCGGCTGGCCACCGACTGGACCGACTACGCCGAGGCCATGCTGGCGACACTCGAGGCGGAGCCGGGCCTGGTGAACTGCCACGACGGCTGGGCGCCCCGTTACGAACTCCGGCCGGTCACCAAGTACGAGCAGCGCGGGCTGGACGCCGGACGCACCATCCACGACCTCGCCTACCGTCGCCGATGACCCGCTTCCGCATCGACCTCGCCTACGACGGCAGTGACTTCCACGGCTGGGCCGCCCAGCCCGGGCTGCGCACCGTGCAGGAGGAGCTGGAGACCTGGATCGGACGCGTGCTCCGGCTGCCGGAGCGGCCGCTGCTGGTCTGTGCCGGACGCACCGACGCCGGCGTCCACGCCCGCGGCCAGGTGGCCCACCTCGACCTCGACCTGCCCGACCCGGAGCAGGTGGCCTCGACCCTGAGCCACAAGTTGCGGCTGGCGCTGCCGGCCGACGTCTCGGTGCGCCGGGTGGCCGTGGCGCCGGCAGGTTTCGACGCCCGCTTCGCTGCCATCTGGCGACGCTACGCCTACCGCCTGACCGACGGCTACGCCGATCCGCTGGACCGGCTGACCACGGCCTTCATCCGGGGACGGCTGGACGTCGCGCTGGTGAACACGGCGGCGGAGAGCCTGCTGGGGCTGCACGACTTCGCCGCCTTCTGCCGGGCCAGGCCGGGCGCCACCACGATCCGTCAGCTCCAGTGGCTGCACGCCGAGCGGTTGCCGGACGGCCGGGTCGAGATCGGGGTTCGGGCGGACGCCTTCTGCCATTCGATGGTCCGCTCCCTTGTGGGCGGGCTGGTGGAGGTCGGCACCGGGCGGAAGGGCGTCGAATGGCTCGCCGGGCTGCCGGACAGCGTCGGTCGGTGCGGCGAGATCCGCGTGATGCCGGCCAAGGGCCTGGTCCTGGAAGAGGTCCGCTATCCGCCGGACGACCAGCTCGCCAACCGGGCACGCGAGTCGCGAGCCATGCGCAGCATGACCGAGGAGTCGATGTGAGCCACTACTTCCACACCCCGACCGGCCCGGAGAACCGGCGGCAGGTGAAGCTGCGGTTCTGGGACACCACGTGGGCTTTCACCACCGCTGACGGCGTGTTCTCCGCCGACGGGCTCGACCTGGGCACAGCCGTCCTGCTTCGGGAGTCGGCGCCACCGGCGAACCCCCGGCGCCTGCTCGACCTCGGCTGCGGCTACGGCGTGCTCGCAGTGGCGCTGGCCACAGCCTGCCCGGAGGCCGAGGTGGACGCCGTCGACACCAACGAGCGCGCCCTCGGGCTGTGTGCCACCAACGCCGTGACCCACGGTGTGGCCGACCGGGTGCACCCGATACTGCCGGAACAGGCCGACCCGGACGCCCGCTACGACGAGATCTGGTCGAATCCGCCGATCCGGATCGGCAAGGCTGCACTGCACGAGCTGCTGCTGACCTGGCTCCCCCGGCTGGTCCCGGGAGGGACTGCCCGGCTGGTGGTCGGCCGCAACCTCGGCGCCGACTCGCTCCAGGCCTGGCTCGTCGCCTCCGGCTACCGCTGCGAGCGCGTGGCCAGCGCAAAGGGCTTCCGGGTCTTCGCCGTCACGGCGGAAACCGGCACATAAGCCATCCTCCGGTCGTGACTGGGTCCTACGCTTTGTGGTGAACGTCCACCCAAACGGAAGAGGGCAAGCATGACAAATGAGAACACCACCCCGGCCGGGTCCGGCGGCGGCTTCATGAGTGATCTGCTCGGCAAGGCGAAGGAGTTCGGCGAGAAGGCCAAGGACCTGGCCGAGGACGCCATCGAGCACGTCAAGGATTTCGCCGAGGACCTCCCGGAGAACGCCAAGAAGGTCACGGACGAGACCGTCACAGCTGTCAAGGGCTTCGCAGAGGACTTCCCCGAGAACGCCAAGAAGGTCACGGACGAGACCGTCACAGCTGTCAAGGACTTCGCCGAGGATCTCCCCGAGAACGCCAAGAAGCTCACCGACGATGCAGTGGCCGGGATCAAGAACCTCGTGGAGGGCGACAAGGCCCAACCGCCGGCAGAGACCCCGACCGAGCCTCCCGCAGGCCCCACGGCATAGCACAATTCGATCACGTGCAGGGCACCGGCAGCCGGTGCCCTGCACGTTTTGGTTGTGGTTCCACCAGGACCCCCAAGCTGGGTTAGGGTGTGGACACCTGAACCTTTGCAGGGGAACCCGGTGGGAATCCGGGACTGACCCGCAACCGTGAAGCTGGCCCAGCCAGCAAGTCGGAATGCCTGCACAAAGTTTTGGCTCATCAATTGACCCGTCGAGGTACGCGGGTGGAGCCGGACAGCGCGCCGTTGGCCGGGAGATCCATTCCTCAGTGCTTCGCGCGAAAGGATTCGGATGTCCCAGAACCCCAAGCGCTTGCTGGCCGCCGGGATCGCGGCTGCAATCGCCCTCTTCGGCCTGATCGCGGCACCTTCAGCCCAGGCTGCCCCGACGTCGTGTGACGGCGTCTGGGTGGTCGTGCAGGCCGACGAGGAGAACCCGGGCACGATCACGATCGACTGCGCCACGGAGTACGGGTCCGGCGTCGCAGCGCTGACCAGTGCCGGCTCGACCTACGGCGAGAGCGGCGGCTTCGTCAACCAGATCGACGGCCTGCCCACCGACCCCGACTTCGGCACCAACGGTGGCTACTACTGGTCGTACTTCCACGCCACCGTCGC
>JADLEH010000415.1 GCA_020846255.1 Propionibacteriaceae bacterium | reverse complement strand
TAGGCCCGGCGGGCGCCGCCGAAGCCGCCGATCAGGAAGTACATCGGGATCAGGGTGGCTTCGAAGAACAGGTAGAACAGCAGCACGTCCTCCGCCATGAAGACGAACAGCGAGAGGCTTTCCAGGGCCAGCACGAGGGCGAAGAAGACCTGGGAAGACCAGCGGCCGACACCCTGCACCTTCCATTCGGCGAGGAGCACCACCGGGACGAGCGCCACGGTCAGCAGCACCATCACCAGGGCCATGCCGTCGAGCCCGACGGCCCACCAGGCGCCGAAGGCCGGAATCCAGGGGGCCCGCTCGGCCAGCGGGGTGCCGCCGAGGTACAAGGCCGTGACGCCGATCCCGATCACGGCGGTGAGCAGGGCGAAGACCATGCCGACACCGCGCGCGATCTGCTTGATCGGCAGGCAGAGGACCCCGGCGCCGACGAGCGGCACGAGTCCAAGGAAGGTGAGCCAGGGGAATGTCATCACAGCAACTCCTCCTCAGCCCAGCTGACTGAGAATCAGCACCACGCCGACGAGCAGAGCGCCGACGGTCATGGTGAGGGCATAGGTGCGGACCTGTCCGGTCTGCAGCCTTCTGGTCTGGGTGGAGAGCCCGGCGAACATGGCGCCGAGGCCGTCGGCACCGACGTCGATGATCCGGTCGTCGTTGGCCACCAGGCCGCGGGCCAGCACCATCGTCGGCTGCACCACCAGGGTGTTGTTGATCGCATCCCCGAACAGGTCGTTGCGGCCGGCGATGGTCAGCGGGCTGACCGCGGCCGGTGCCACCTCCGGGACGGGCCTGGTTCCGAAGAACCACCAGGACAGGCCAACCCCGGCCGCGACGATCGCGAGCGTGGCCCAGCCGACCGGTCCCGGGACCAGCGACAGCTCGTGCGGGTGGGCGCCGGTGGCCGGCTCCAGCCATTCCTGGATCCAGAAGTTCATCATGGCGCCGGAGATCACGCTGAACGCGGCGAGGATGATCAGCGGGACCGTCATCGTCTTCGGCGATTCGTGCGGGTGGACGCCCTCGCGCCAGCGCTTGGCACCGAAGAAGGTCATCAGCATCAGGCGCGTCATGTAGAAGGCGGTCACCCCGGCACCCAGCAGGGCTGCGGCCCCGACGACGGCGTTGTGCTCGAAGGCCGCCTCGATGATGTGGTCCTTGGAGAAGTAGCCGGCGAAGCCGGGGAACCCGATGATCGCCAGGTAGCCCATCCCGAAGGTGATCGAGGTGATCGGCAGCAGTCTCGCCAGCGCGCCGTAGTGGCGCATGTTCACGTCGTCGTCCATGGCGTGCATCACCGAACCGGCTCCGAGGAACATGTTGGCCTTGAAGAACCCGTGGGTGAGCAGGTGGAAGATGGCGAACGCGTAGCCGGCCGGGCCGATCCCGGCTGCCAGCATCATGTAGCCGATCTGGCTCATCGTCGAGCCGGCCAGCACCTTCTTGATGTCGTCCTTGCTGGTGCCGATCCAGGCGCCGACGAGCAGGGTCACCGTGCCGACGACCACGACTGTCGTGGTTGCGGCCTCCGAAAGCTCGAAGATCGCGTGGCTGCGGACGACCAGGTAGACCCCGGCCGTGACCATGGTCGCTGCGTGGATCAGGGCAGAGACCGGGGTCGGGCCCTCCATCGCGTCCAGCAACCAGGCCTGCAGCGGCACCTGGGCCGACTTGCCGCAGGCGCCGAGGAGCAGCAGCAGGCCGATCGTGGTGACCCAGAACGGATCCAGCAGGCCGGCGGCGACGTTCTCGGCGGTGAAGGCCGCGTTGACGGCGGTGAACGCCGAGCTGCCGACCAGGGCCAGCATGGCCATGATCGCCATGGTCATGCCGAGGTCGCCGACCCGGTTCATCACGAAGGCCTTCTTCGCTGCCGCTGCGGCCGACGGCTTGTGCTGCCAGAACCCGATCAGCAGGTAGGAGGCCAGGCCGACGCCCTCCCAGCCGACGAAGAGCACCAGGTAGTTGTCGGCCAGCACCAGGATCAGCATCGCAGCGATGAACAGGTTCAGGTAGGCGAAGAACCGGCGCCGGCGGTAGTCGTGGGCCATGTAGCCGACCGAATAGATGTGGATCAGCGCGCCGACCCCGGTGATCAGCAGCGCGAACAGGATCGAGAGCTGGTCGACCAGCAGGCCGACCGAGATCTTCCAGGCACCGATGCTGATCCAGTCGAACAGCGCGACCCCGACGGCGCGCTGGTCGGGGGCCGACAGCAGCTGCTGGGTGAACAGGCAGACGGCGACGGCGAACGAGAACAGCACGGCCGCTACCGCGATCCAGTGGCCGACCCGGTCGAGGATGCTGCCGAGCAGCAGCAGGATCGCCGCGACGACGGCCGGGACAGCGATCATCAGCCAGGCGAAGCTGAACATGCCGGTGGCGGCGACGGGCGCCAGAGTCTCAAGGGTGATCATTCGGGTGCGCCCCTCACAGCTTCAACAGGTTCGCCGCGTCCACCGAGGTGGATCTCCGGGTGCGGTAGATGGTGATGATGATGCTCAGCCCGACGACGACCTCGGCTGCGGCCACCACCATCACGAAGAAGGTTGCGATCTGGCCGTCCAGGTTGCCGCGGGCCAGCGCGAAGGCCACCATCGCCAGGTTGGCGGCGTTCAGCATCAACTCGACCGACATGAAGGCGACCAGCGCGTTGCGCCTGGTCATCACGCCGACAGTGCCGATCGTGAACAGGATCGCTGCCAGGTACAGGTAGTTGTCGGGGCTCACTCGTCGTCCTCCTCGGCATGGACACCCTCGATGGCCCCGAAGGCCTCGGCCGTGGCGCGGCTGAGGGCCGGCGAGTCCAGGATCACTCCCCGGCTGGCCAGGGCGTCGGAGACCGACGCCTCGCTGATCGAGCCGTCCGGCAGGAGTGCCGGGGTGGCGATCGAGTTGTGCCTTGCGATCACGCCGGAGTTCGGCAACGGGCCCGGATGGGCACCGGTCGCCGCGTAGTCACGCATCCGTTGCAGGGCCAGTCCGCGCTGCGTCGCCTTCGGGCGGACGCGGGCGTGCTGGCCGAGCACCATGGCGCCGACAGCCGCTGTGATCAGCAGGGCGGAAGTGAGCTCGAAGATGAAGACGTAGCGGCCGAAGATCAGCGCTGCCAGCGACTCGACGTTCCCGCCGTTGGCTGCGTTCGCAGCCTCCAGGCCGACCCGCGGGCCGTCGACGAGCGAGTCGCCGATGCCGAAAACGATCAGCCCGAGCAGGCCGAGACCGGCGAGACCGGCGAACCAGCGATGCCCCCGCAAGGTCTCCACCACCGAGTCGGGGGTGTCGACCCCGACCAGCATCAGCACGAACAGGAACAGCATCATGATCGCGCCGGTGTAGACGATGATCTGCACGAAGGTGAGGAACATCGCGTCGAGGGAGGCGTAGAGCACGGCGAGGTTCACCATCACGAACGCCATGCTGAGGGCTGCGTAGACGGCCTTGCGGAAAACCAGCAGGCCGATCCCGCCCAGCACCATCAGCGGGGCGACGATCCAGAAGGTGACCTCTGCGCCGGTGACCAGCGGGATCATCGGGTACCTCCAGCTGTGTCTTCGATGACCGGGGTGCGGTTGTCCGGCTGCCCGGTGGACGGCAGGCCGAGGAAGTAGGCCTTCTCGTCTGCGCCGAGCCGGCGCGGGTGCGGCGGCTCCTCCATGCCCGGGAGCAGCGGCGCCAGCAGCCGGTCCTTGGTGTAGATCATCTTCTCCCTGGTCACGTCCGCCAGCTTGAAGTCGTTGGTCATGGTGAGCGCCCGGGTGGGGCAGGCCTCGATGCACAGCCCGCACAGGATGCAGCGCAGGTAGTTGATCTGGTAGACCCGGCCGTAGCGCTCACCGGGGCTGAAGCGCTCCTCCTCGGTGTTGTCGGCGCCCTCAACGTAGATCGCGTCTGCCGGGCAGGCCCAGGCACACAGCTCGCAGCCGACGCACTTCTCCAGCCCGTCGGGCCAGCGGTTCAGCTGGTGCCGGCCGTGGAAGCGCGGCGCGGTGATCTTCTCCTTGCCCTTCTCCGGGTAGCCCTGGGTGAAGGTCTTGCGGAAGATGGTCCGGAAGGTGACCCCGAACCCTGCCCACGGGTCGAAGATGCCCATCTACTGTTCCTCTCCGTCTACTGGCTGGTCGGCCTCCGCCGTTGAGGCGACCACGCCCGTGAGCTCTGGCAGCACCTGGCCCGGCATCGGCGGGACGGGATAGCCGCCGGCGAAGGCGTCGAACTCGCCTTCCGGTTCGGCCTCGGGTTCCGCCTCCGGCTTGTCGCCGATGAACCCGATCGCGACGATCGCGGCAAGGACGATGGCGCCGAGCAGCCACGGGATGGGGCCCTGCAGGAGGTTCTCCTGCCGGAGCGACTGGATGGTGGCGATCAGGACGATCCAGCCGAGGGCCACCGGGATCAGGACCTTCCAGCCGAGCTTCATGAACTGGTCGTAGCGCAGCCGCGGCAGCGTGCCGCGCAGCCAGACGAAGAACGAGATGAACAGCTGCACCTTGATCACGAACCAGATCGGGCCCAGCCAGGCGTTGTTCAGGGGCTCGATCAGGTTGAACGGCCACAGCGGCAGGTAGCCGCCGACGAACAGCGTGGTCGCGATCGCGGAAACGGTGGCCATGTTGATGTACTCGGCCAGGAAGTACACCGCGTACCGGAACCCGGAGTACTCGGTGATGTAACCGCTGACCAGCTCGGACTCGGCCTCGGGCAGGTCGAAGGGTGCCCGGTTGGTCTCGCCGACCATCGAGATCACGTAGACGACGAAGGAGGGCAGCAGCAGCAGGAAGTACCAGTTCTGCAGGCCGATGTCGTAGCCGAACGGGGCCAGCGGGAGCCGCTGCGCCTCCACGATGGCGTGGGTGGACATCGAGCCGGAGTAGAGGAAGACCGACACCAGGGCCAGGCCCATGGCGATCTCGTAGGAGATCATCTGCGCCGAGGAGCGCAGGCCGCCGAGCAGCGAGTAGGGCGAGTTGGACGCCCAGCCGGCCAGCACGAAGCCGTAGATGCCGACCGAGGTGACCGCGAGCAGCACCAGGACCCCGACCGGGAGGTCGGTCAGCTGCAGCAGCGTCTTCACGCCGAAGATCTCGACCTCACCACCGAAGGGGATCACCGCCCAGGCCGTGAAGGCAGCGGTACCGGCGATCAGCGGCGCGACCGTGAACAGCACCCGGTCGACCATCGACGGCATGAAGTCCTCCTTGATCAGGAGTTTCATGCCGTCGGCCAGCGCCTGGCCGAGGCCGAGTGGGCCGTTCATGATCGGCCCGAGCCGGTGCTGCATCTTGCCGACCAGCCGGCGCTCGTACCAGACGTTGAAGATCGTCCAAACCAGCAGGACGACGAACAGGACGACGACCTTGATCAGGACCAGCCACCACGGATCGTTCATGCTTCGCCTCCAGCGCTAACCGCGACTTCGTCGCCGAAGACCAACCCCAGTTCACCCAGCGGGGTGCCGGGCGAGTTGGTCGGTACCCAGACGGTGCCCTCGGCCATGCCCGGGGTGATCGAGGCGGGCAGGGTGTACCACCCGGCGCCGCCGGTGACGGTGAGCTCCGCCCCGTCGGCCACACCGAGTTGCCCGGCCAGTGCCGGGCTGATCCTCGCGACCGATTCGCGGGCCGTGGCTGCGAGGAACTCCTCGCCGTCCTGCCCGCGACCGCCGTCGATCAGCTGGCGCCAGGTGGACAGCCTGACCAGCACCTCACCGTCAGCAGCGACGGTCGAGCTGGCAGAGGCCTTCCCGGCCGCTACCTTCCGGCCCGGCTTCGCCTTGGTCCCGGGCGCGACCAGCGGCCCGGGGGTGGCTGAGGCGTCCCAGGTGCCCAGCTCGACGATCTCGGCGAGCGCCTGCTTCGCCGTGCGCACGCCGAGTGGCT
>JADLEH010000414.1 GCA_020846255.1 Propionibacteriaceae bacterium | reverse complement strand
GAGGGCAGGTTCCCGACGTCCGCGTAGGGCGAGCGCGAGCCCGAGGGCGAGGGCTGCGGTGATCACCAGTAGCCACAGGCCCAGCGCGTAGGAGTTGGTGCCCTGGTTGTAGGTGGCGCCCATGACCTCGCGGCCAGGCTGTCTGACCGAGGCGACCCGCCGCTGACTGCGATGTATCGGCTACTGGGGCCGCTGAGCCTCCTCGGAATCGATCCCGGCCCCGCCATCGTCGACGACCTCGACACCCCCGCCGATGCCCGACGGTGGGCCATTATCCTCACCGAACGAGCGTAGAGATGAGCCGACGATGCAGGGGGAGTGCAGTGCCCCGGTCGATCCGATTCGGACCTTGCCGTTGCAGGGCGACCGGCATCCCGGTCGATATCATGGTCAGGGCCACGCTGTCCCGTCCCGCGGAGTTCGTCGCCCGGGGCTGCGGACGGCGACCCGTTCACCGAATATCTGCTGCACCTTCGGCCGCTCAGGAGCTGGAGGTCGTCCGATGGGTGGTCCTCGAC
The DNA here is from genome assembly GCA_020846255.1 of Propionibacteriaceae bacterium. Lineage (GTDB taxonomy): Bacteria > Actinomycetota > Actinomycetes > Propionibacteriales > Propionibacteriaceae > Propionicimonas. Next base: position 11,413 of record JADLEH010000414.1, on the reverse strand, counting down.
ATCGGGACCTTCATGCTGCCGCTGTTCATCCGCAGCCAGCCCGATGTGGCCAGGAGCATGCTGGCCTGCCGTTGCCGCCGGCTGCAGTTGCTCGGGTGAAGGCCGTGCACACTGGCTACGCCGGAGTGCACCCCTGGGGTGCGCCGACACCGGCGATCAGGCCCCCGACCTCGGTGCAGCACGGGTTGCCAGTAAGGACGCCTTTCATGCGCGACCAGTAGCCTGCGACGCGTGACCTCAGAACTGAACGGGCGAGTGCACCGAGCCCTGGAGAGCCTGACACCCGGCTACTTCGCGCTTGTCATGGCCACCGGCATCATCTCCATCGGTATGAGGCTCGAGGGATTCTTCGCGATCTCTTGGGTCTTGCTGGTGATCTCTGCCGTCGCGTTCGTCGCACTCCTATCCCTCACGGTGTGGCGCTTCGTCGCCCACCGACAGGCGTTCAAAGACGACTTCAACGATCCACGACGCGGTTTCGGATTCTTCACGTTCGTCGCCGCGACCAACGTGCTTGGTGTGCGCCTCGGCGCCGACGGATACTACTCGGCGACCGCGCTGTCGCTTCTGGTTTCCGGCATTGTCTGGCTTGTGCTCGGCTATGTCGTGCCGTGGACGGCAGCGCTGGGGCGGGAGGAGCGGCCGATCGTGGCGGCCGCGAACGGAACCTGGTTCATCTGGGTCGTCGCGAGCCAGTCGGTCGCCATTGCCGCCGCCACGATCGAGCCCGTCTTTGAGACCGGACGTCGGGAGCTGGCCCTTCTTGCGGTCATGTCGTGGTCGGTCGGGGTCTTCCTGTACGCGGCTGTGGCCGTATTCGTCTCGTTGCGGTTGATGCTCTATCGGTTCGGACCAGAGGAGCTGACTCCGCCCTACTGGGTCGCCATGGGAGCACTGGCGATCACGGTCCTCGCGGGAGCACGCGTCGTTGAGATGGCGGACGCACCGATGGTGAACGCGACTCGAGAACTCATTGCGGGCCTGACAGTGGTGTTCTGGGCATTCGCGACATGGTTGATCCCGGTTCTGGTCGCCGCTGGATGGTGGCGCCACATCGTGCGGCGAGTTCCACTTCGTTACGAAGCCACGTTGTGGAGCATCATCTTCCCGCTCGGCATGTACGCCGTAGCCGGGATCTACCTCGGCCAAGCAGACGAACTGCCGCTGGTCGGCATGATTGGCAGCGCTGAACTCTGGGTGGCCTTGGCGGCCTGGGTAATCGTGTTTGTCGCCATGACGAGACATGTGTGGCGGAGCGTCTTCATCCAAGCCAGAACTCGCTGATCGTGGTGCGTCAGCCGGCCGTGTCCGGACACCTGGGATCCCGACCCCGATGGTGGTGGCAGCGATGTCCTCCAGCGGCTGGGTGCCGTCGGGGCAGGCAGGACCTGAACTGGGGGCTACTGGTGGACAGTCTCGGGTGGATGGTGTCGCCCGCCTTTCCGCAGGTTGGAGACGGCTGGTTTTCCGGTTCCGCCACTCGGCGCGCGGCAGTTGGTGCAGATCGGGCGTAGCCCGCGCCTTGCCGGCACTCGCCGACCGCCCGGCGGACCAGCGTCGGTGTTGCAGAGCATTACCGAGTCGGGCACTGAACTGCGCTCGCCGCCTCCCTATCCCCTTGCCCGGGGCGTCGTAGTCTGGAGCCCACCTACAAGCAAGGCGGACGCACAGATGTCCAGATTAGTTAAAATCATCGCGCCGCTCCTTCTGGTCACTGCTTGTTCCGCGGCCCCCACGTCGTCGGCCGCCAACGTCCCTTCGAGGTCCCAGACGACCGTGTCCACGGCGTCACGACCCTCTGTGGTGCCCACCGCTTCGCCGTCGGCGGTCGCGACCCAGGCCGCCTCTGCGGGCCTGCCGCTCGCCCACTCCGAATGCGCGATAATCGACGCCGTCACGGCGGCTCGACTGCTCGGCGGCAAGGCCACTCACGCCTCAACCCCCGACACCAGCAGCGCCACCATCACGCATCTCGATCGCTGCAACTGGACCGCAGGCCTCGGGACACTCGGCTATCAGCTCGACCGCTATGCGACCGCGGGGATGCCCACCCAAGTGGTCGCCAACACCAAGGCAGCGATGAACAAGCAACGCGGGGCCACGCTGTTCACGATGTCCGGGGACTCGGTCGCTTTCACCGTTGCCATCGGAGGCAAGACGATGGCGCGGGCCGCGGTCGCGGTCAACAACGACCTCGCAATCGATCTGGTCGCCACCGGCCCCGACGCCGCCTCGGCGAAGAAGATTCTCAAGAGCGCCGCCGATCTGGTACTGGCTCGCACTAAGTAGCGCCCAGAGACCTGGGCCGTGGTCCCGATCGAGCTGGCCTTGGTGGGCACCGGCCCAGGTTGCGGTGGCCGCCGCGCTGGTGAGGATGGCCAGTTCGACGGCGGTGGTTTGCGGGATGGGTGGCACGCAACGGAGAGCCCTGCGGTCGACTGCCCGCCAACATGGTCGCAACCGTCTGGGGACAGATGGCCAGCTCCGTGCTGCTGCAGTCGGTGAGCCTCCCGCTGGCCGACCCGGACTTCTGGGCCGTGTGGGGCTAGTGTCGCGCGTCTGAATCTCGTTTACGGGTGGCGTGGGCCAGGATTTAGTCGGCTGTCTTGGTCCAGCTGAAGGCCGAGCGGGCCCGAGCGAACCTCCAAACCAACCAGACACCGACAGCGACAGCGATGCTTCCGGAATCGCGAACGGCTACGGAGAGTTGTGGACGCCCCTGACGCTCATCGCGTCCGCCAACCCGTCGCTCGGTGCCCGGCTGAGCGCCCATCAGTCGATCGGCGTCCCCCTGCCGGTGAAGATGTTCGGCACCGAGGACCAGAAGAAGCGCTCCTGCCCCGCCTCGCGGCCGGCGAGGTGTCGGCGTTCCTGCTCACTGAGCCTGAGGTCGGCTCCGACCCGGCCCGGCTGGCGACGTCGATGACGCCCGACGATGAAGGCTTTGTTCTCTTTGGCATCAAGCTGTGGGCCACGAACGGCACGATCGCGGGCCTGTTCGTGGTGATGGCGCGGGTGCCCGCGACCGAGGGCAACCGGGGCGGTATCACGGCGTTCGTGGTCGAGGCCGACTCTCCCGGCATCACGGTCGAGGCCCGCAACTCGTTCCTGGGGCGGCGCGGCATCGAGAACGCACTCATCCGGTTCGACCGCGTCCGGGTGTCGGCCGAGAACGTCCTGATGGGCGTCGGACGCGGCCTGAAGATCGCACTGGCCACGCTGAACACCGGACGGCTCTTGCTGCCGGCGATCTGCGGGGGGAAAAGGGGGGTCCAAGTGGTGCTTGAACGTGGCCCGCGGCTGGTCGGCTGAGCGCGTCCAGTGGGCGCGCGCCGTCGGCGCCCACGAGGCGATCGCGACGAAGATCGCGTTCATCGCCGGCAGCACCTACGGCTCTGGAGTCGATGCTCGACCTGTGCTGCATGCTCGCCGACGACGAGACCAACGACATCCGTATCGAGGCCGCGCTGGTCAAGCTGTACGCCTCCGAGATGGCGTGGAAGGTAGCCGACGAGCTGACCCAGATCCGCGGCGGACGCGGCTACGAGACCGCCGACTCGCTGGAGGCCCGGGGTGAGTGCCCTGCCGAGGTGGAGCAGATCCTGGGCGACCTTCGCATCAACCGCATCTTCGAGGGCTCGACCGAGATCATGCACCTGTTGATCGCGCGGGAGGCCGTCGACACCCACCTCGGCGTAGCCGGCGACATCATCGACCCGGACGCCTCCAAGCGCGCCAAGGCCGATGCAGTCGCCAAGGCGGCCGGGTTCTACGCCGGCTGGCTGCCCACCCTGGGCGCCGGCTTCATGCCCGGCGCGTACCGTGAGTTCGGCCCGCTGGCCGAACACGTCCGCTTCGTCGAGCGGTCCTCCCGGCGGGTGGCGGCGTCCATCTTCGCCGGGATGGCTCGCTGGCAGGGTGGGATGGAGCGCCGGCAGGCTTTCCTGGGACGCGCGGTCGGCATCGGCGCCGAGTTGTTCGCGATGACGGCCTGTTGCGTCCGGGCAAAGGCGGAGGCGGCATCCGACCCGACGGGCGTCGAGCTGGCCGACGCCGGGGTAGACGAGCCCGTACTTGTGTCCGGACGCGTTGATCGACCTGACCCGTGGCACCCGGAAATCCCATTCGAGGTCGGGGTCGATGAACGGCGCAATGAACCCGCCCGAGGCCGCGTCGACGTGCACCGGGATGTCTGGTCCGCCCGAGGCGGCCAATGCGTCGAGGGCGTCGGCTATCGCCTTCACGGGCTCGTAGGAGCCGTCGAACGTCGACCCGAGGATCGCGACGACGCCGATCGTGTTCTCGTCGCACAGCTTGAGGGCCTCCTCCGCGTTGAGCTGCAGCCGGCCCTCCTCGATCGGGGCGTAGCGTGCATCGACGTCCCAGTAGCGGCAGAACTTCTCCCAGACGACCTGGACGTTGATGCCCATCACCAGGTTGGGCCGGTCGGTGGAGAGCCCGGCGGCCGTACGGCGCTGCCGCCACCGCCACTTCAGCGCGAGCCCGGCGAGCATGACGGCTTCGCTGGAGCCCGTCGTCGACGTGCCGGTCGGGTGCTCGTGGGCCGGCGAGTTCCAGAGGTTCGACAGGATGCTGACGCAGCGGCCCTCGATCGCGGCTGTCTGCGGGTACTCGTCCTTGTCGATCATGTTCTTGTCGGCCGACTCGACGAACAGGCGGTCGGCCTCCTCGTCCATGAACGTGGTGACGAAGGTCGCGAGGTTCTGCCGCGCGTTCCCGTCGAGCATCAACTCGTCGTGGATGAGCTGGTAGGCGACCCGCGGGTCCAGCCCCTCGCTGGGGATGTCGCTCCTGGGTATCTCGTTCACCTCTCCGGGGCGCGCGTACATCGGCGCGATGGCGAGGCGTTGGAGATCGCGGGTCTCGGCAGAGTGAAGAGCCATGGAGCGAGCCTATGCCGGTGCAACCTCGGGGACGCGCGACGCATGACCTCACCTGTTTCGGGGGTGACCGTCGACTGAGCCGCGCTCACAGGAGCATCCTTGCGACTCGAATCTCACTGGCCCCGTGTACACGCGCGCAGTGCGGCATAGGAAGTCGTTCGGTGTGCCGGGCAGGCTCTCAGAGCTGTGCGAGCGCGGGCCGTGGGTCATCGGCGAGACGGCTCAGGATCACCAGGTCCACGGGCCCGTCGTGGAGGTGGCCCGCCCGCCTCAGGGTTCCCTCTTCGATGAAGAGGGACTTGCGGGCTGTGGCGAGCGAGGCGGTGTTGCCTGGCGCGACCATGACCTCCACCCGACCAATCCCCTGCGTGTCGAGTGCCCAGTCAGTGATTGCACAGAGAGCCTTGGCGGCGATGCCCCGGCCGCGCGCCCAAGGACCCAACCAGTACCCGGCCTCGGTCTTGGCGACGTTGCAGTCGGTCCCCTTGAGTCCAATCACACCCACGAACTGGCCGTCGACCTCGATGGCCCGCTCGACGCCGCTCCCCGATGCCAGCACTTGGGGTGCGATCTGCAATGCGAAGATGCGAGCCTCATCCTCGGTGTACGGCTGAGGTAGCGGAAGCCACCTCTGCGTGACCGTGTCGCTACATGCGAGCGCGATGCACGCCACGTCGCGCTCGTCCAGCGCCGCAGCCGCACGCCGTATCCCTGGAGCACCGCATCTTGGAAGGCTGGCATACGGGGATACTAGGCCCGGCATCGGGTAGCTGCAGTCGATTCGCGGACGTCGAGCGGTGCCCTGCGGAACGCCGTTCTTTGTTCGATTCATAGAAATCGGGGGATTCCTACGCGGCGATTCTGTAACAGATCCTGGTCCGACTGCTCGAGGGCTCAACGGGTGGCAAGATGGGCGTCCTCCCATGAGTCGATTGGCGACAGTGGCGTGGGTGAAGCCGGGTGCCCGCGCGACGCGGTCTGTGCGTCACGGGAGGGCTGCGGGAAGGGTTCAGCTGGCTCCGGCCGCGGGTGGCGTCGGTGGGCGGTGGCGACCATGAGCTTGATGCGGTTGAGCTGGTTGGTTTCGGATGCGCCAGGATCGTAGTCGACGGAGACGATGTTGGCTTCGGGGTGGCGCCGTCGGAGTTCGGCGAACATGCCTTTGCCCACCACGTGGTTGGGTAGGCAGGCGAATGGCTGGGCGCAGATGATGTTGGGCGCCCCGAGTTCGATGAGTTCGACCATTTCTGCGGTCAGCAGCCAACCCTCGCCGGCCCGGGTGCCGATGGAGATCACCCCGTCCGCCTTCGCGGCCAGGTCCTTCATCCTCGCGGGGATGTCGAACTTGCCGCCGATCGTCAGCAGCGCCTGGATCACGGGCTGCTGGTACTTCTCGATCAGCCACATCGCGAGCTTCTTCACGTGATGGGAGCGCGGCCCGATCCCCAGGGTCTCCCACTGGTACTGGGACGAGTACAGCGGCATGAGGAAGAACTGCAGGATCCCGGGCAGGACAGCCTCGCAGCCCTCGGCCTCGACCACGTCGACGACATGGTTGTTGGCGTCGGGGTGGAACTTGACCAAGATCTCGCCGACGATGCCGACCCGTGGCTTGCGTCGAACGTCCCGCAGCGGGAGCTGATCGAACTCACGGACGATCTGTCGGATCAGGCCGGTGTAGCCGATGTGGCGCCCCAACGTCTTGCTGAAGCCGCCATATTGGAGGAACTCCTGGCAGACCTGGTCCCACTTGTCGTAGAGGGCCTTGCTGCTTCCTGGGGTCGCTTCGTAGGGGCGGACGCGGAGCAGCGCGGCCTGCAGGAGGTCGCCGAGGACGAGCGCCTGGATGGCAGGGAGGAGGAGGGCGGGGGTGAGCTTGAAGCCCGGGTTGGCTTCGAGTCCCTGAACGCTGATGGCCAGTACTGGCACCTGCGGATAGCCGGCGTCGGCGAGCGCTTTGCGCAGGAGTCCGACGTAGTTGGTTGCCCGGCACATGCCCCCGGTCTGGGTGATGGCGACGGAGGTGCGGTCGGGGTCGGCTTCGCCGGACCTGATCTTGTTCACGAGCTGGCCGACAACCATGATCGCGGGGAAGCACGCGTCATTGTTCACGTATTTGAGGCCTGCTTCGACATCCTCCGTGCTGGCCTTCTCAAGGAGCTGGACGTTGAGTCCGACCTTGTGGAACACCGGCATCAGGAGCCGGAAGTGGGTGGGCGCCATCTGTGGTGCGTAGATGGTGTGGGTGTCGCGGGCTTCCTGGTCGAACAGCCGGCGCTCGCCGAGCGGCCCGAAGGTGCTGACGGTGGCTGATCCGCGACGCTCTGCCGCTGCGGCCTTCATGGAGCGGAGCCGGATCGTTGCCGCGCCGAGGTTGGAGACCTCGTCGATCTTGAGCAGCGTGTACATGTCTCCGGCCGCTTCGAGGATCTCGGCGACCTGGTCGGTGGTGATCGCGTCGACCCCGCAGCCGAAGGAGTTCAGCTGCACCAGGTGAAGGCCGGGCTGGCTCCCGACGATGGCGGCCGACTCGTAGAGGCGGGTGTGGTAGGCCCACTGGTCTCGGACCCGGATGGGCCGGGCCAGTGCGGGTTCGTGGGGCTGGATGATCGAATCCTCGGTGAGTACGGCCATGCCCAGGCCGTTGATCAGGCTGGGGATGCCGTGGTGCACTTCGGGGTCGAGGTGGTAGGGCCGTCCGGCGAGCACGATCCCCTTCACGTTGTGCTCGGCCATGTAGGCGAGAGCCCGGCGTCCCTCGGCTCGGACGTCAGCTTTCGCCTTGGCGTCTTCGGCGTAGCCGGCCTCGACCGCTGCGGTGGCCTCCTGCAGCGTCACGTCCCAGTCGGCGAACACCTCCACGAGTCGCCGGGCGAGTTTGGCGGGATTGTCCAGGTTGAGCAGCGGCGCCAGGTAGCGGACGCCCGGCTGCTGGAGCGCGGTGAGGTTGCGCTCGATGACCTGCGGGTAGAAGGCGACCACGGGGCAGTTGAAGTGGTTGTCCGCGGCGTCGAACTCCTTTGCCTCCAGTGGTATGCACGGGTAGAAGATCGTCGTGATGCCCCGTTCGAGGAGGCTCTCGATGTGGCCGTGGACGAGTTTGGCCGGGTAGCAGACGTTCTCTGACGGGATGGATTCCATGCCGCGTTCGAACATCTCGTGGTTGGAGCGTCCCGACGGGGTGACCCGGAAGCCCAGGCTAGTAAGGATGGTGAACCACAGCGGGTAGTTCTCGTACATGTTCAGGACTCTCGGGATGCCGATCTCGCCCCGGGTCGCCTTGTCGTCTGTGAGTCGTCGGTACCCGAACGTTCGCCGGTACTTGTAGTCGAACAGGTTCGGCAGGTCGGATTTCTTCGGCACTTTTTCGGTGCTGGCGCCGCGTTCGCAGCGGTTGCCGGAGACGTGCCGGGAGCCGTCGCCGAAGGTGGAGATGGTCAGCTGGCAGTGGTTCTGGCACAGCCGGCACGTGTCGAGATCGGTATGGAGGCTGAACTCGTCCAACTCGTCCAGCCCGAGGGCCTGCGACCGCTCACCGTGCTGCCAGTTGCGTTGGGCGGTGAGCGCCGCCCCGTAGGCACCCATCAGTCCGGCAATATCGGGACGGATCACGTGCGCGCCGGTCTGCAGTTCGAAGGCCCGCAGTACCGCGTTGTTGAGGAATGTTCCGCCCTGCACGACCACCTTGTCGCCGAGTTGGGTGGCGTCCTTGAGCTTGATCACCTTGTAGAGCGCGTTCCGCACGACCGAGTACGAAAGTCCGGCAGCGATGTCGCCGACACTGGCGCCTTCGCGCTGGGCCTGTTTGACCGAGGAGTTCATGAACACCGTGCAACGGGTGCCCAGATCCACCGGGGCCTCCGACGTCAGGGCCGAGGCCGCGAAGGACTCCACGTCGGTTCCCATGGATGCGGCGAAGGTTTGCAGGAAGGAGCCGCAACCCGATGAGCAGGCCTCGTTGACGGCGATGGAGTCCACGGCGCCGTTGCGGATCTGGAGGTACTTCATGTCCTGGCCGCCGATGTCGATCACCGACGACACTCCAGGGCACACCTGTTCGGCGGCCCGATAGTGCGCCATGGTCTCGATCTCGCCGTCATCGAGGCGCAGTGCCGCTCGCACCAGCCCTTCGCCGTAACCGGTGACGCATGCTCGGGCCAGGAAGGCGTTGGCGGGGAGGTCGGAGAGAACGCGGCGCAGGATCCCGGCGGACATGGAGACGGGGTCGTTGCTGGCCTGGTATTGCGAGTACACGATCTCTCCCGCAGCAGAAAGCAACACGGCCTTCACCGTGGTGGAGCCGGCATCGATGCCCAGGAACACCGGGCCTTCGGATTGGGCCAGGTCACCCTGCGGGATGCTGGCACGTTGGTGGCGTCGGTCGAAGTCGTCCCGTTCTGCTTTGTCTGTGAACAGTGGACGCAGACGTGCACTGCTCAGCGGGATCAGAGTCCGGTTCCGTAACCGCCCCAGGAGATCCTCGGGACTGCTCCCGACTCCCCTCAACGGGCCGGCGTTCGGCTGAGAAGCGTTCTGAGCGAGTAGAGCCGCGCCGACCGCCACGTACAGGTGGGCGTTCTCGGGGGTTTGGAAGGACTCGACCCGCCCGTCCAGTGCTCGTTCATACGCCTGGCGAAGCTGGGGAAGGAAGTGCAGCGGGCCGCCGAGGAAGACCACGTTGCCCCGGATGGGATGTCCGCAAGCGAGACCGGAGATGGTCTGGATCGCTACAGCCTGGAAGACCGATGCCGCCAAGTCGGTGTGGGCCGCGCCCTGGTTCAGAAGTGGCTGCAGGTCGGACTTGGCGAACACGCCGCATCGCGACGCGATCGGGTAGAGGTGCTGGAAGCGCGAGGCCAGTTCATCCAGGCCAGCCGCATCGGTGTGCAGCAGGCTGGCCATCTGATCGATGAAAGCGCCCGTCCCTCCGGCGCAGGTCCCGTTCATCCGCTGCTCCACCACAGGGTGCAGGAAGGTGATCTTCGCGTCCTCACCACCGAGTTCGATGACGACGTCTGCCCGCGGCACGAACCGCTCGACCGCAGCGGTGCTCGCGATGACCTCCTGGATGAACTCCACCCGCATCAGCTCAGCCACGCTCAAACCCGCAGAACCAGTCACCGCACACCGGAATTGGCGTCCCGGGTACCGTTCGGCGATTTCTCCGACAAGCTCCCGCAGAGCCCCGCGCGCGTCGGCGTTGTGCCGCCGGTATGCGCTGAACAGCATGCTGGCACCGTCGAGCACGACAGCCTTGACGGTGGTCGACCCGATGTCCAGACCCAGCGAAGTCATGCGCTCTCGCCGCCTTCCAGAACGATCGTTCTGTCATTCGGTACTGTACAGGCCGAGCTGCGGTCTGGAGCTAATCTGACGATGTGGACGAGACCAGAACCCCCAGCGTTCGGGCGGCGATCCTTGAGGCGGCGACCGACCTGATCCGGATCCATGGTGTGGCCGGTACCTCAATCTCGGATGTCATCGCGCGGTCCGGAACCTCCGCAGGAGCCATCTACCACCACTTCGGGAGCAAGGAGCGGCTGGTTCTGGAAGTCGGCCGCAACGCCGTGGCCCGCCCCATGATGATGGTCATGCAGACATCCGTCGGCCTGTCGCCGACCCACCTGCTCGACGCGGCTCTTGCGCAAGTCGGCCGGGATGAACACACCCCGGAACTCCTGCTCCAGATCTGGGCGGGCGCCAGGTCCGACATCCCGCTGTCGAGGGTCCTGCGGACTGAGGCCTCCGGTGTCAGAGCCGGCATCCGCGCATACCTGGCAGCATGGTGCGCGGAGAACGCCCCCACCGCCGACCCCGACAGCATCGTGGATCTCATCACCGGACTCGTGATGGGTTACGCGGTCCAGCGTGCACTGGCCCTCAACTCCGACCCCGACGCCTACCGAGCTCTCGCTTCGGGGCTCCTGGACGCAGTCATCGAGGCCGCACATCGAGGCCCCACTCCGGCAGCGGTCGCTGAACAATCCGACAGCGGTGGGCTTCGGGCGCCCGTTCAGGTTGCCCGGCAATAGCCCGATGGCCGTCTGCTTCGCGATACGTTCCCCATGTGAGAAGCTCCGAGCTCTCCTCAAGGTCTGTGGCCAAGCGTGCCCAGATCAAGGGCGCCGCGCGGCAACTCTTCCTGGCGAATGGGTCGCCGGAACGTCAATGGAGGCGATCGCTGACGAGGCCGGGGTTAGCAAGCAAATCCTGTATCGCCATTTCGAGACCAGGGTCAACCTGCTTGGTGCGGTTGTCACCTCTGAGTTGGCGGACCTTTCGCTACGGGCCCGTCTGCCCGCTTCAGTCGAAGATCCAACTCAGAGCCAGTTCCACTAGGGCAGATAGCTGAATTCCGCAACACCGGAATGGAGGTTCAACTATTCTCTCGTCCTCTTGTGCTGCTCCACCTGCTGATCACGAACCCGCGTCGTCAATGAGTGCCGGCGTGGTGGTGCTGAAGTCCAGTCCCTGATTGGCCCGGGTCTTGACCACCGGGTCCGCCAGTG
>JADLEH010000413.1 GCA_020846255.1 Propionibacteriaceae bacterium | reverse complement strand
CCCTGCGACCCCGCGTGCTGGTGCTGGTGACCGGACCGAGCGGGTCGGGCAAGTCTACCACCTTGTCTGCGATGATCTACCTGGTGAACCGCCTGCGGGCCGGACACATAGTCATCCTCGAGGATCCCATCGAGTACCTCCACCAGTCCCGGCGCTGCCTGATCCACCAGCGTGAGATCGGCACGGACTCCCAGTCGTTCGCCTCGGCACTTCGCCACGTGCTCCGCCAGGACCCGGACGTCGTGATGATCGGCGAGCTGCGCGACCCCGATTCCATCGCCATCGCCCTGACCGCGGCCGAAGCCGGCCGACTGGTGCTGGCAACCCTGCACACCCAGGGGGCGGCCAAGTCGATCGACCGGATCATCGACTCCTTCCCGGCCGGCCAGCAGAGCCAGGTGCGGGCCCAGCTCGGCGAGACTCTGCAGGGAGTGATCAGCCAGGTGCTGCTGCCGCGCATCGACGGCTCCGGCCGGGTGCTGGCCACCGAGGTGCTGGTGCACACCGACGCCGTGGCCAACCTGATCAGGGCAGGCCAGGTTCCCCAGTTGCAGACGGTGATCCAGACCTCCTCCAAGCTCCGGATGCACACCCTCGACCAGAGCCTGCAGAGCCTCGTCCGGCGAGGCCTCGTGGACCGAAGCGTCGCAGGGGAGTACGCATCCGACCAGGCCGCCCTGGCCGCCGTGGTCGTCAGGCACGAGTCGTTGAGAGGAGCATGACCATGGCCGCGCAGCCCGAGTCGTTCAGCTATCAAGCGGTTGACCGCGGTAGCGGTGCCGTCGTGCGGGGCACCCTGGAGGCGCTCAACGAGTCGGCGATCGTCGCCAAACTGCACGCCCAGGGACTGGTGCCGCTGGAGGTTCGGCAGGTGTCGACCCCAGGCAAGCCGGGGGCGCTCCGCCTCCTCAATCAGCACCGTCGGGTGCGGGTCAAGGCGCTGGCACTGTTCGCCCGCCAACTCTCGAACCTGGTGAACGCCGGCCTGCCGTTGATGCGGGCCATCGCCGTGCTGATCGACCAGACCGAGGACCCCATCCTGAAGGCTTCGCTGGTCGAGGTGCAGGCCGACGTGGAGTCGGGCATCGCCTTCTCCGCAGCCCTCACGAAGCAGCCCAAGTCCTTCCCTCCCCTGATGGTCAGCCTGGTCAGGGTCGGTGAGGCCGGCGGGTTCCTCGGGGACTCGTTGGCAATGATCGCCAAGACGTATCAGGCCGACGCCGAGCTGCGGGACAAGCTGAAGGCTGCCGCGACCTATCCGCTGGTGGTGCTGGCGATCGCGGTGCTGGCGGTGATCGGGATGATCATCTTCATCGTGCCCGTCTTCGAGGCGATGTTCGCCTCACTCGGTGGCGAGCTGCCACTGCCGACCCGGCTCCTGGTGCTGACCTCGCGGAACATGATCTGGATCGGCCCACTGCTTGCCGTCGGCGTGACCGCCGGATGGATCCTGTGGACCCGGAACCGCAACACCGAAGCGGTGCGCAAGGTGGTCGGACCGGCCATGTTACGGATGCCCGTCTTCGGCAAGCTGGCGACGAAGCTGGCAGTGTCCCGGTTCGCCCGAAACTTGTCCATGATGCTCAAGTCGGGCGTGCCGCTGCTGCAGGCCCTCGACACGGTCGCGCAGACGTCCAACAACTGGGCGATCGAGAAGGCGATCTCCGACGTGCAGGCCTCGGTGCGCGACGGACGCTCGTTCGCGCGCCCGCTGGCCGGCTCCGGGGTGTTCCCGGCCATGGTTTCGCAGATGGTTGCCGTCGGCGAGGAGTCGGGCACGCTGCCGGAGATGCTGGCCAGCATCTCCGACATCTACGACGCCGAGGCGAAGTCGGCCACCGAACAGCTGGCCAGCGTGCTGGAACCGATCCTGATCGTCCTGGTGGGGATCATGATCGGCTCGATGGTCCTGACCCTCTACCTGCCGATCTTCGGGATGTACTCGCAGCTGGCCGGCTGAGTCAGCCGGATACCCGCAGGACCTCCTCGATCGTGGTCAGGCCCTGGCTCACCTTCTCCCAGCCGTCCTGGCGCAGTGGACGCATGCCCTGGGCCGCGGCGATCTCGCGAACCTCGGCCAGAGTGCCGTTCCGGACGACGACGCGCGCGATCTCGGGGGTGATCTCCATCACCTCGTGGAGGGCCACCCGCCCGCGGTAGCCGGTGTTGGCACAGTTCGCGCAGCCGCCGGCGCTGTACAGCTGCGGGGGGTAGCCGGGGTCGTAAGGGAACTCGAGCTGCTCCATCACGTCGGCAGAGATCGGGATCGGCTGCCGGCAGCGGGTGCACAACTTGCGGGCCAGGCGCTGGGCCACGACTATCGACAACGCCGAGGCGACCAGGTACGGCTCGGTGCCGATCTCGATCAGGCGGATGAGCGCACTGGGGGCGTCATTGGTGTGCAGCGTCGACAGCACCAGGTGCCCGGTCAGGGCAGCCTCGATCGAGGTGATCGCGGTCTCCTTGTCCCGGATCTCGCCCACCAGCACCACGTCCGGGTCGCAGCGCAGCACCGCGCGCAGCGACGAGGCGAAAGTGACCCCGGTGCGATGGTTCACCTGCACCTGGCTGATGCCCGGAATCCGGAACTCCACCGGGTCCTCGATGGTGATCACGTTGATCTTCGGGTTGCTGATCTCGCCGAGGGCTGCGTGCAGCGTCGTGGACTTGCCCGAGCCGGTCGGGCCGGTGACCAGCACCATGCCGTGCGGGCGGGCGATCGCGTTGAGGAAGCGGCGCTCGTTCTCTGGCGTCATCGCCAGCGTCCGCATGGTGACCATCGATGCGGCGTTGTCCAGGATCCGCATCACGACCTTCTCGCCCCAGACCGTTGGCAGGGTGGCCACCCGGAGGTCGACCGTGCGGTCATGGTGGACGAAGGAGATCCGGCCGTCCTGAGGGCGTCGGCGCTCGGCGATGTCGATGACCGCCATGATCTTCAGCCGGGAGATGATCCCGTCCTGGATGCCGCGGTCGGCCCGCTGTACCTCCTTCATCACGCCGTCGATCCGGAACCGGACGATCAGGTCGTGCTCTCCGGGCTCGATGTGGATGTCGCTGGCCCGGTCATCGATGGCCTGGGCGATCAGCAGGTTCACGAATCGCACGACCGGTGCCCGCTGGGCCGGATCATCCTCGTCCGTTGTCGCCAGCGACTGGGCGGCCGCATCAACCTCCAGCACTGAGGAAATCTCGCTCAGCTCCGCGTCGGAGCGCAGATAGCGCTCGAAGGCGTGCCGCAGGGAACTGCGGCTGACCACCACGGGTTCGATCGCGAGTTCGGTGAGGCTCGTGACCTCGTCGATGGCGACGATGTCGGTCGGATCAGCCATGCCGAGCACCAGCACCGTCTGGTGCTGCTCGGCAGCCCCGCTTCCCGGGCGCCGGGCCGACCAGGATTCAGCGGTCACCTGGTGCACCCGGGCGACGGATTCCGACGACCCCTTCAGGTACCCCTGCACGTCCCGCACCGAAAGGCCGGAGTCGCGCATCAGGTCGAGCAGGCTGGGCGCCTTGCCCCTGACCCCGGTGGAGGAATCGGCGGTGCTCCGAACCCCGACCGGAATCAGCCGGTACTTGCGGCACAACGCCGCGGGCACCAGGCCGAGCACGGCCTGCGACGGCGGGTTCGCGGAGAGGTCGAAGAACTCCCGTCCGGTCTGCAGGGCCAGCGCTTCGGCGAGCTGGCGTTCCGTGACCAGCTTGCGGTCCAGGAGTTCCGCCCGCAGGTCGGCGGGGTGTTGGTCGAGGACGGGCTGAAGGGTGGCCTGGGAGAGGAAGCCACGCTGAACCAGAGCATCAGCCAGAGTGATCATGTGTGCCCCTAGTGGTCACGACCGATGCCCGAGGGTGGGGCTTTGGCGTTCAGGCCAGCTTAGCTGCGGCGAGCGCATTCTCGGCGCGTTCGACAAGGCTCGCCACCGTGTCGCCGGGGAGGAACTGGGCGATGCCGAAGCTTGCGGTCACGGGCTCGGGGCGGAACGCCGGTGGCGTTGCCGCAACCCCTGCCCGCATCCGCTCGGTGACCATGCGGGCCGGCTCGAGAGCCGAGTGGGACAGCATGGTGAGGAATTTGTGGCCCCCGTACCGGCCGACCACGTCGGTCAACCGGACTGCCTCGGTCAACGCCTCGGCGACGGCCTTGAGCACCTGGTCGGCGGCGGCCTGGCCGAACGAGTCCCTGATGGTCATGAAGCCATCGACTTCGGCCATGACCACGCAGAACGGCTGGGCGTAGCGCTTGGTACGCTCGCACTCCAGCTCGAGGATCTCCTCGAGCCAACGTCGGCCGGCCAGCCCGGTCAGGTCGTCGCGCCAAGCCTGTGACTCCATGCTCGCCCGGACCGTCTGCAGGTCCCCGAGCGCCCGTTCGAGCTGGGCGCCCTTCCTCGCGTTCTCCAGCGCCAGGTCGGACACCTGCTGGTTGAGCTTCAGCAGCCTGGCCTGGGTGGTTGCGGCATCGGTGACCGGCGGCTCCCCGACGAGCACCAACTCTTCGCCGTCCCAGGCCCAGGACGCCAGCAGCGACACGGGCGCACCCGCTCCGGTGGCGAAGAGGACGTGGCGGCGGACCGGTGAGCCGCGGCGGGTGGCCAGAGCGCTGGCCGGACCATCAGCTTGACCCGCTATCACCAGGTCGGTGAGCCGCACGACACCCTGAGGGACCTCCACGGCCTGCAGGAAACCGCGATTGGCCTCCAGCAGGATCCCGTCACTGGAGAACCGGG
>JADLEH010000412.1 GCA_020846255.1 Propionibacteriaceae bacterium | reverse complement strand
TGGGTTTGCTGGGCCGGCCGGTGATCGGGGTGACGCCCTGGCGTCGCAGGTAGGCCTCGAGTTGGGAGGTCTTGCCCTGACGGGACTGGTTGAACGCGGTCCCGTTGTCGGTCAGGAACCTCGCCGGGGCGCCGTGGCGGCCGATCGCTGTGGCGACCACGGTGATCGCGGCTTCGCTGGTCTCGGAGCGGGCCACGTGGGAAGCCAGGACGAACCGGGAGTGGTCGTCCTCGACCTGCAATACGCACCGTGTCGAGCCGGCCTCGTCGTCGAGACGGACCTCGAACCCGTCGAGTTGCCAGCAGCCGTTCGGGTCGGGGTAGCGGAACCGGCGGTAGGAGGCCCGGGGTCGTTTCGCCGGCTCGGGGGTGACCACCCCGTGACGGGTGAAGATCCTGGCCAACGTCGCCCGCGACGGCGGGGTGAGGCCCTGACGGCGCATCGCCGCCGAGACCGACAACGGGCCATGGTCCCAGCCCTCCTTCTTCAGCTGGGCCCGAACCTGCAACGCGATCGTCTCCAACTCCTGGCTCGTCCTCCCCATGACCGACTTCGCGACCGGCTGCTTCGGGGTCACCGCGGCCAACTTGCCCTCGGTCTTCGCCCGGGCCCGGACCTTGTAGAACTCAGCGCGGGAGATGCCGTGCTCACGACAGAACCGGGTGACCTCGCCCCGGCGGGGCTGGTCAGTGAAGTTGATGATCAGGCGACGAACACGAGCGTCGATGCGGGCAGCCATGACTGCGACCCTCGCCGCCCAGCATGTCGAGCGCAGGCCGATCGTTCACGAAGCCATGAGACAGAACCGTCAACACCGACCGTCCACGAAGGTCGAGACACATCCGTCAACGAAGGCCTGAGACACAAACGCCCACGAAGGTCCGAGACTTCACAGTCCCCGATCCCTGTGGATCCCTTTTGAACGGAATTGGAACCGTCCCCGATCCTGGTGAACGGAAATGGAACCGTCCCCAGTTCAGCGGAAGATCAGGCCGCGCTGGACGATGAAGTTCACCGTGGTTGCCACGCCCTGGGCGATCACGAAGCCGACCACCTGGGCGACGGTCTGGCTGCCGGAGAGCGTGAGGAGCCAGGGGAACAGGACGGCGAACAGTCCAACCTGCAGGACGAAGGTGAGCCCGTAGAGCAGGACCACAGCCGCGAATCGCCGCTTCGACGGCTCGGCCCGGAACGTCCACCGCCGGTTGATCAGGTAGGCCGTGGTGGTGCCCGCAACGAACGAAAGCGCCTTGGCAGTGGTGTGGTCGAGGCCGGCGAGGTTCATCAGCACGACCAGTAGCCCGAAGTCGACGACGGCCGATAGCCCGCCGGTGACGACGAAGCGCAACAGCTGGGTCCGCAACCCAAGCTTGGTGTCAGGCCCGGTGGACTCCGGGGTCACTCGTCCTTCACCTTGGGCAGGCTGCGTGGCTGGTCCCCGCCGAACAGCAGCTCGGTCATCATCACGTGCACCCGCTCGACGTCGGGGATGTCCTCCAGCGTCACCGGCTCGTCGGCAGCCGTGGTCAGCACCAGCGTGCCGCAGCCGAAGATCCGGTCGGACAGGCTGCGGTTGTAGGCGACGTTGACGATCCGGGTGAGCGGCAGGTCGTGGCCGCTCTTGTTGATGATCCCCCGCCGGGTGATGATCCGGCGGTTGGTGAACGTGTAGGTGGTCGAGAACCAGCGCAGGAACGGCACCAGAACCCAGAACACCAGGGCGGCCACGCCCAGCACCACCGTCACCCAGGTCAGCCAGGGCTGCAGGTCCGCCGGCAGGGCGAATGCAGTGCCGATCGCGATGGCGATCAGGACCAGCACCACGCCGGGCACGACCAGAGCCTTGGCGTGCGTGCGCAGGTGCAGCACTTCTGTCTCGCCGTTACCCAGCAATTCCGGAGGCAATCCCATGCCGGTATGTTCCCACATCCACGTTCAGCGGAGGTGCGCCACGTCACCTGCAGCGAAGGCCCGGACCCGGCCGTCCACCTCGACCAGCAGGCAGCCATCGGTGTCGACCCCGGTCGCCTCGCCCTGGACCGATTCGGTCGCCGACAGTTGCACCCGGACGGAGCGGCCGACCGAGGAGCAGCGGGCTGCGTAGTCGGGCCGCAGGTCGTGGCCACCGAGCCAGCGCAGGTACCACCCCGCGAGCGCCTCGAGGACGGCGGCCGCGACCTCTGCGGGCTCCACACCGGCACCGGCCAGGGCCAGCGAGGTGGCCGTCGGCACCGGCAACTGGTCGGAGCTCAGCGTCGTGTTGATCCCCATGCCGATGATCACAGCCGGCCCGGCGCCCGAGTCCACCCGTTCGGAGAGGATGCCGCACACCTTGCGCCCCTGGATCAGGACGTCGTTGGGCCACTTGAGTTCCGCACCCACGCCCGTGGCCGCCCCGATCCCGTCGGCTACGGCGAGCCCGGCCAGCAGCGGCAGCCAGAGCCAGCGAACCGGCGGCACGGCAGCGGGCGGACGCAGCAGCACCGAGATCGCCAGCGACGTGCCTGGCGGGGCCTCCCAGACCCGGGCGAACCGGCCGCGGCCGGCGCTCTGGTGGTCCGAGACGAGCACCTGTCCCGAGTCCGCACCGCCACGGGCTGCAGCGGCGAGGTCGGCATTGGTCGAGCCGGTGCTGGCGACCGTGCTGACTCCCGTCCACACCGAGCCTGGCCGGACGAGTCGCTGACGCAGCCATTCGGCGCTGACGCTCGGATCCACGGCCCGACTCTATGGGTCGAAGCTGCTGGATCGTGAACCGTAGTCGGTAGGCGATCCGGAGGACTGATCGGGGGGCGCCCGCTAATGTCTGCTCATGGACCTGGACATCCACACGACGCGTGGCAAGATCGCCCAACTCTCCGCCCGCATGGAGCAGGCCAAGAACCCCTCGCCGGCCGCATCGGTGGAGAAGGTGCACGCCCAGGGGAAGATGACGGCGCGCGAGCGGGTCCTCAGCCTGCTCGACGAGGGCTCGTTCACCGAGTTCGACGAGTTCTCCAGGCACCGCTCGCAGTCGTTCGGCATGGAGGAGAAGCGGCCCTACACCGATGGCGTGATCACCGGGGTCGGGGCCATCCACGGCCGCCCGGTCTGCGTGTTCAGCCAGGACGTGACGATCTTCGGTGGCGCTCTCGGCGAGGTGTACGGGGAGAAGATCGTCAAGATCCTCGACTTCGCGATCAAGACCGGCTGCCCGATCATCGGCATCAACGAGGGCGGTGGGGCGCGGATCCAGGAGGGCGTGGTCTCCCTCGACCTCTACTCCCAGATCTTCCGGCGCAACGTCCTGGCCTCCGGCGTCATCCCGCAGATCTCGCTGATCATGGGCGCAGCCGCCGGCGGCCACGTGTACTCCCCGGCCCTCACCGACTTCGTGGTCATGGTCGACCAGACGTCGCAGATGTTCATCACCGGCCCTGCGGTGATCAAGGCCGTCACCGGCGAGGACGTGACGATGGAGGAGCTCGGCGGCGGGCGCACCCACTCCACCAAGTCGGGCAACTCCCACTACCTGGCGGCGGACGAGACCGACGCGATCGAGTACGTGCGGCAGCTGATCACCTACCTGCCGCAGAACAACCTCGAGGACCCGCCGGTGTTCGACGAGGAGGAGGCCGACCTCACCATCACCGAGCACGACCTGGTGCTGGACACGCTGATCCCGGATTCGCCGAACCAGCCCTACGACATGCACGAAGTGATCAAGCGCGT
>JADLEH010000411.1 GCA_020846255.1 Propionibacteriaceae bacterium | reverse complement strand
TTCTCGATCGGGGCGGTGTTGATGATGCACTTCGCCGAGCAGGCCGCCAGGTACTTCGAGTCGGCAGAGATCATCGAGCTCCACCACCCGAACAAGGTCGATGCGCCTTCCGGTACCGCCCAGGCCACCGCCGGACGGATCGCGGCGGGCAGGGCGGCGGCCGGGCTGGGACCCGTCCCGGACGCCACGACCAGCAGCCTGCCCGGAGCCCGTGGTGCCGAGGTGCAGGGCATCCATGTCCACGGCGTGCGCCTGCGCGGGCTGGTGGCCCACCAGGAAGTGCTGTTCGGCGCGGAGGGCGAGACCCTCACCATCAGGCACGACTCGCTGGACCGCACCGGCTTCATGCCCGGCGTCCTTGCGGCGGTGCGCGCCGTCGGTGGGCTGCCCGGCCTCACCATCGGCATCGACCAGCTCCTCGGGATCTGAGATGCGCCGCGCCCTCGCCTGGATCATCGTGGTCGCGCTGGTCCTCGGGGGCGCCTACCTCGGCGACAACTGGCTGCGCGGCTATGTCGAGAACCGTGCGGCCGAGGCGATCAGCGCGGAGTTCGGCGAAGCAGCGGGGGCACCGTCCGTCGGTCTCGGCGGGTTCCCGTTCGCACTGGCGCTGCTCACCCGTTCGGTGCCGGAGGCCAGGCTGACGATCGATGCGCTGCCGCTGGAGATCTCGGGCCACCAGGTGGAACTGGCCGATGTGGCGGCGCGGACCGGCGAGATCCGGGTCTCCGACTCCACCGTTGACGTGACATCCCTTACCGGCACCGCGACGTTGGCCTACGCCGACCTTGCGAAGATCGCCGGCGTACCGGTCGAGTATTCCGGGGACGGCCGCCTCGAACTGCGCTACACCAGGGAGCTGTTCGGCCGGGAGCTCACCTTCGCCGTCTCCGCCCTGCCCGAGATGGACGTGTCGGAGCAGGTCGTCCGGCTGACCGATCCGAAGCTCGACCTGGCGGGGAACAACATCGACGTGGGGCTCAGCCAGGCCCAGCTCGACGCCATCGTCGAACCGATCAGCGTGCAGCTCGACCACGGGCTGCGCCTGACGAGCATCACCGCTGAAGAGCCCGGGGTGCGCATCGGCGTGGACGGGCAGGACCTGAGCGTCCCGGTGCCCTGAACGCTGCCAGGGGCGCTCAGGCGATCGCTGTGTGCAGCCGCACCAGCTTGAGGCTGGGGCCGCCATCGCTGATCGCCACCTCGGTGTGCGCACCGTCGGCGGCCCAGCCGGCCTCGGTCAGGAACCTGCGGAGCGGATCGTCCAGGGCGTTCACCCACCAGGTCGCGCGCACGAAGGCGTCCGCCCGCAGGGTGTCGATGCAGGCGTGCAGCAGCCGGGAGCCGTGGCCGCGGCGCTGGGCCTGCGGGTCGACGACGAACTCGGCCACCAGGGCGTCCTCGCCGGCCTCGGCGTCCGGGTCGTCGGACGGGCCGACAGCCGCGAACCCGACCAGGCGGTCGTCGCCGATGGCCACCAGCACCCGCAGCTGCGCCAGGGGCGGACGGAGGATCGCCTGCTCCCAGCTGGCTGTCATGGTCGCGAGATCCACCGAGGCGAGCACCTCGTCGACCACGCCTGCCGGCAGGGTCTGGGTCCAGCCCCGGCGTTGCAGCGCTGCGATGCCCCCTGCCTCTGCGGGGAGGGCCAGACGGACGGAGTCGGCGATCACTGCGTCACTGTACCCACGCCCCAGGACTGGCGCTGGCGTCCCGTCGTGCTCCCGGCCGGTAGGTTGGTGCCGTGCGAGATAGCCTGAAGACCCCACCGGCCCTGGCCAGGGACACGCTGCGGATCACTCCGCTGGGCGGCCTCGGCGACGTCGGTCGGAACATGACCTCATTCGAAATCAATGCCGAACTGCTCTTCGTCGACTGCGGCGTGCTGTTCCCTTCTGACGACCAGCCCGGGGTCGACCTGATCCTGCCCGGCCTCCACCTGGTCGAGGACCGGCTCGACGAGGTGAAGGCGCTGGTTCTCACCCACGGCCACGAGGATCACATCGGCGCGGTGCCGTACCTGTTGCGGCGGCGCGGCAACATCCCGGTGCTCGGCTCACGGCTGACCCTCGCCCTGTTGCGGGAGAAACTGCGCGAGCACCGCATCCGCGACGTCGACTTCCGCGAGGTGGCCGAGGGCGACCGGCTCACGATCGGCGAGTTCGACCTCGAGTTCCTCGCGGTGAACCACTCCATCCCGGACGCGCTCGCTGTCGTGATGCGCACCAAGGCCGGCACGGTCCTGCACACCGGCGACTTCAAGATGGACCAGCTGCCCCTGGACGGCCGGCTGACCGACCTGCGGGGCTTCGCCCGCGTGGGGGAGGAAGGCCTCGACCTGTTCATGGTCGACTCGACCAACGCCGAGACGCCCGGCTTCACCACTCACGAGCGGGACATCGAACCGGCGATGGAGCGGGTCTTCGGCAAGGCGGAGAAGAAGCTGATCGTGGCCTGCTTCGCCTCCCACGTGCACCGAGTCCAGCAGGTGATGGACGCCGCCGTCCGGCACAAGCGCAAGGTCGTCTACGTCGGCCGCTCGATGGTGCGGAACATGACCGTCGCCCGCGAGCTGGGCTACCTGCACGTACCGGAGAACACCCTGATCGACCTCAAGCAGATCGACAACTACCGCGAGGACGAGGTAGTGCTGATCTCCACCGGCTCCCAGGGGGAGCCGCTCAGCGCCCTCTCGCGGATCTCCAACCACGAGCACCCGGTCGTCACCGCCGGCCCCGGCGACGTGGTGCTGCTGGCCTCCTCGCTCATCCCGGGCAACGAGAACTCGGTGTACCGGGTGATCAATGGACTCTCCCGCAACGGCGTCAACGTCGTCCACAAGGGCAATGCCATGGTGCACGTCTCAGGGCACGCCAGTGCCGGCGAGCTGCTGTACTGCTACAACCTGCTCAAGCCCAGGAACGTCCTGCCGGTCCACGGCGAGGTCCGGCACCTGATCGCCAACGCCAAGCTCGCCGTCGCCACCGGGGTGCCCGAGAGCCGGGCGCTCGTCGTCGAGGACGGTGGTGTGATCGACCTGGCCAAGGGCAAGGCCCGGGTCGTCGGACAGCTCGACTGCGGTTACATCTTCGTCGACGGGCTCACCGAGGGCGAGGTCGGGGATGCGGAACTCACCGACCGCAAGATCCTCGGCGAGGAGGGCTTCATCTCGGTCGTCGTCGTGGTGAACCTGCACGCCAACACCCTGGTCAGCGGTCCCGACATCCACGCCCGCGGTTTCGCGGACGACGACTCGGTCTTCGACGACGTCCGGCCGGAGCTGATCGCGGTCATCGAGCGGGCTCTTGCGGACGGGGTCGAGGACACCTTCCAGCTGCAGCAGCAGGTGCGCCGCACGCTGGGCCGCTGGGTGAGCAACAATTTCCGGCGCCGTCCGATGATCCTGCCGATCGTCGTGGCCACCTGACCGATTGGCGAGGGCGGCTCAGCTTCGGGTATCGTGGGCAGGTCCCCGATCCGGGGGCCGAACTTCTGGGCGCTCGCTGCGCCGGATCTAGCTAGACAACAAGGAGTACTCCAGTGGCTGCCGTCTGTGACATCTGCGCCAAGGGTCCGGGTTTCGGGCACAACGTGCCCTGGTCGAAGAAGAAGACCAACCGGCGCTGGAACCCGAACATCCAGCGGGTGCGCGCCGTCGTCTCGGGCGAGCACAAGCGCCTCAACGTGTGCACGTCCTGCCTGAAGGCTGGTCGCGTCACCCGCTGACGTCCAATGCAGAGACCCGCTCCGGCGGGTCTCTTTGCATGTCCGGACGCACCCCGGGGCGCTACCCGTCCGACGGCCTTCGCTACCGGTCCGACGCCCCTAGCTACCCATCGGTTCGCCTCGCTACCGGTGCGCGGGTAGCTTCGCGACCGACGGGTAGCGTCGTGCCGGACAGGTGCTGGGACGCAGGCGTCGGGACGCAGGTGCCGGGACGCAGGTGCCGGGACGCACGTGTCGGGGGCCGGGATGTCGGTGACTGCGCATAGGCTCTCCCAGCGTGGAGCAGGGTCTGAGCGGATGGCGCACGGCGATGTACGCCGAGCTGGCCGCGCCGCTCGGCACGGTCCTTGGTGACCGCACTGCCAAGGAGTTCGCGTCCCTGCGCATCGAGACCGTCGGCGACCTGCTCCGCTTCATCCCGCGGCGCTACCTCTCCGGCACCGAACTCACCGATCTGGGCACCCTCGTCGAGGGCGAGCACGTGGCCGTCATCGCCAAGGTGGCCAAGATCACCCGGCACGAGGGCCGCGGCCAGCCCGGTCGGCGCGAGCAGCGGCCGGGCCGACTCGAGGTCCTGTTGAGCGACGGCAACGGCCGGCTGACGGCCACCTTCTTCGGCAAGGCGCACCTGCTGGGCTGGTGGGAGCGGCAGCTGGCCGAAGGTGTGGCCGGCGTCTTCGTCGGCAAGGTGGGGAGCTTCCGCGACCAGCTCCAGATGAGCCACCCCGTCTTCGCGATGATGGACGCCGGGGGCCGCATCGTCGCCACCTCCGAGGAGAAGGAACGCATCGCGGCCCTCGCCACCGGCGGCCTCGTGGGCATGTATCCGGCCACAGCCAGGCTGCCAACCTGGAAGGTGGCCGAGTGCGCCCGCCTGGCACTCTCCGCGCTTTCCGGTACCGAGGACCCATGGCCGGCCTGGCTGCGGGAACGCGCGGGCGTGATGGGCCTGGCCGACGCCTTCGCAGCGGTCCACCATCCGGTGAGCCTCGCAGAGGCAGCGAAGGGCGCCGACCGGCTGCGGTTCGACGAGGCCCTCGCCACCCAGTTGACCATGGCCTACCGGCGTGCAGACGCTGCCAGCCACACCGCACAGCCCCGCCGCGCGCTGCCCGACGGGCTGCTGGCGGCCTTCGACGCCCGGCTGCCCTTCCGGCTGACGGCCGGCCAGGACGAGGTGGGCGCAGCCATCCTCGACGATCTGGCCCGTTCCCGGCCGATGCAGCGCCTCCTGCAGGGTGAGGTCGGTTCCGGCAAGACCGTGGTCGCGCTGCGGGCCATGCTGGCCGTGGTGGACGCCGGCGGCCAGGCTGCACTGCTCGCCCCGACCGAGGTGCTCGCGCACCAGCACTTCCAGACCATCAAGGCCCTGCTCGGTGACCTTGGGGGCGGACGCATGCTCGGCACCCCGGACGTCGCCACCGACGTCGTGCTCCTGACCGGCTCACTGCCGGCCGCGACCAAGAAGTCGGCCCTGCTGCGGGCTGCCAGCGGTGAGGCCGGCATCGTGATCGGCACCCATGCCCTGCTGGCGGACCGGGTGCAGTTCGCCGACCTCGGGCTGATCGTCGTCGACGAACAGCACCGGTTCGGGGTCGAGCAGCGGGCCGTGCTCGCCGACAAGGCCAGCAGCCGGCCCCATGTGCTGGTGTTGACGGCCACCCCGATCCCGAGGTCGGTGGCGATGACGATCTTCGGTGACCTGGAGGTCTCCACGCTCGCCGAGCTGCCGGCCGGCCGGGC
>JADLEH010000410.1 GCA_020846255.1 Propionibacteriaceae bacterium | reverse complement strand
CTCGGCGATGCCCGCTTCGAGCAGCAGGTCGCGACGGGTGGGGACGTCGGATGCGCGTCCAGATTGACTCATGGGTCAATTATTGACCCGTGAGTCAATTTCTGCAAGTCGGCCGGCCGGCCAGAGGGCCACGGGGGTTAGCCCCCCTTCGGATCCGGGAGGTGGCCGGATGTCCGCCGGCCCTACGGTGTACCTAGGTTGAATGTCACCAGCGGCGATCCGGCCTGCAGGCGGGCCGGCCGATGGTGCCACACCACCAGCACTTCAGAAGGAACCGAGATGTCGTTCGACCCCAAAGGCGCCTCCCCGATGAGTCGCTACCTCGCCTCGTGGGGCCGGGCTCCCGGCACAACCGGCTACCTGATCGCCAGCTTCATCGTGTCGATGTTCGCCATTTCCGTGCTCAGCGGCGTGTTCTTCGCCGGGCTGGGCATGGTGATCCTCCTCCTCGGCCTGCCGCTGATGAGTGGCTCCCTGCTGCTGGCCAAGGGTCTGGGCACGGCCGAACTCGCCATGCTCGGCTGGACCGGCCTGCCGCAGGTCCCGACGCCGGTCTGGCCGAGGCCGGCGGCCGAGGCCCACTGGACGGCTCGCCTGCTGGCGCCGCTGCGGTCGGGCCACCACTGGTCCTACCTGCTGCACCAGCTGCTCATCAACCCGATCGTCAGCACCGTCACCTTCGCGCTCACGATCACCTGGTGGGCCACTGCGCTCGGCGGCCTGACGTACTGGTTCTGGCAGGGCTTCCTGCCCCAGCCGGACGTCGACCCCTGGGCGGAATGGCTGCGCAGCCAGATGCCGCTGCTGCAGGGCTGGACGGCGAGCGCGGCGGAGGGCGCCGCCTACCTGGTGGCCGGGGTCGTGTTCGGGGTCACCCTGCCCTGGGTGATCGGCGGGCTCGGGCGCCTCCGGCACGCCATCGCCGCGGCCATGCTCGGCCGGTGGCCTGCCGACGATCTCGCTGCCCGGGCCGAGGCTGAGGCGGAGGCTCGCCAGTCGGCCGTCCATGCCGAGGACTCGGCCATGCGACGGCTGGAACGCGACTTGCACGACGGCCCGCAGCAGCGCCTGGTTCGGCTCCAGCTCGACCTGGCGGCAACCGAGCGGCGCGCTGCCGCCGGTGACACCGGGCAGGCCGTGGCCTACGCGAGGGAGGCCCAGCTGCAGGCGAAGGCTGCCCTGGATGAGCTGCGTGCCTTGTCGCGCGGAGTGGCTCCGCCACTGCTGGCCGATCGCGGGCTGGTGGCAGCCCTCGGTGCGCTGGCCGAGGAGAGTCCGCTCCCGGTGAGCACCGACCTCGACGCCATGCTGGACGCCTCGGTGCCCCCTGAGGTCGCACGGGCGGTCTACTTCGTCGTCGCCGAGCTGCTGACGAACGCAGCCAAACACTCAAGGGCGAACCAGGTGAAGCTCACCGCCCGCATCCACTGGGACGAACCGGCACGGCTGCGGGTGGCCGTGACCGACGACGGTCGCGGCGGTGCCGGGTTCACCGAGGGCCATGGGCTGGCCGGCTTGCAGGAGCGGCTCCACGGATTGCGGGGAACGCTGACGGTGGAAAGCCCTCCCGGTGGCCCGACCCGGATCGACGTGATCGTGCCACTCCCCGCCGGGGGTCGCCCCGCCGTGCCCGCATCCCTATCCTGAGCGCGTGGACCCGGACGAAGCGCAGCCCGAGGACGAGGCCGGCCGGGCGGGAGCGGCCGCGATCCGGATCCTGCTCGTGGAGGACTCGCTGCTGCTCCGCGAGGGACTGGCAAGGCTGTTCGACGAGGCCGGGTACCTGACCGTCGGGGCCCACCCGGACGCCACCGACATCGTGGAGCGGGTCCGGGTGGCCGGCCCGGACGTGGTTGTGATGGACGTCCGGCTGCCGCCGGGCTTCCACGACGAGGGGATCCGCGCAGCACTCGCACTGCGCAGCGCGGTTCCGCAGGTGGCCGTGCTCGTGCTCAGCCAGTACGTGGAGACGGTCTATGCACGCGAGTTGCTCGAGGATGCGCGCGGGGGAGTCGGCTACCTGCTCAAGGACCGGGTGACGTCGCTCGCCGAGTTCACCGAAGCGGTTCGCCGCGTGCACGAGGGCGGCACCGTCCTCGACCCACTGGTCGTGAAGCGCCTGGTGGCCACGGCCCGCGATCCGCTCGGCGCGCTGACCCCGCGCGAACTCGAGGTGCTCGAACTGATCGCAGAGGGACGCAGCAACACCAGCATCGCGGAGCGGCTGGTGATCGGAACCGGGGCGGTTGAGAAGCATGTCAGTGCCATCTTCACCAAGCTCGGGCTGGCCGACTCCGGGTCGGCGAACCGTCGGGTGCAGGCGGTGCTGGCGTACCTCCAGCGCGGCTGACGACCCAGCGGTGCGGCTAGACCGGGATCTGCAGTCGTAGCGTCCCAGTGAGGTCGAGCCAGACGGAGTGGGCGCTCCGGACCAGGCGGAGCATGACCTCGCCGCACCCGGGGCAGCGTGCGACGAGCCCGGGCGCGCGGCCGTAGACCCGCAGGGTCGCCACGGGGCCGGTGGCCCCGCAGTGCGCGCAGCTCCCG
>JADLEH010000409.1 GCA_020846255.1 Propionibacteriaceae bacterium | reverse complement strand
CCTGGTCCTGCTGGCGATCGCCGGGTGGATCCGGTTCCGGTTCGGCCCGGTGACCCTTGAGCAGATCCTGCTGAACCTTCCCACCAACGCCGGCGAGAATGCGGGCAGCCCGGCCCTGGTCACGGAGGCGGCACTGGTCTGCATCGGCCTGCCGCTGCTCGCGGTCGGGCTCGCAATGCTGGCTGCACGCCGCTGGCGACACCGGGCACTCCGGCCGCTGCGGCGTCCCCTGACCCTCGCTGCGCTCGCCTTCACCGTGGCGCTGAGTGTGCTGCTCACCGTCGCCGGCGTCCCGCAGTACGCGACGGCCATGCTCACCAACCGCTCGATAGCGCCCTATTACCTGAAGCCAGCGGTCACCGGCGGTCCGGCGAAACCGCGCAACCTGGTGACCATCTACCTGGAGTCGGGCGAGAACACGTTCGCCGATGAGTCGGTCTTCGGCCAGAACCTGCTGAGCGAGCTCGACCGGGCAACCGCGGGCTGGTCGAGATTCGAGGGGCTGCAGCAGTACCCCGGTGGTGGCTGGACGATGTCCGGTGTGGTCGCCACCGAGTGCGGGATCCCGCTGAAGAGCCGCCTGCTGACTGACGGGATGAACCTCAACAACCTCGGCGAGAAGCTGACCGACTACCTGCCCGGTGCTACCTGTCTGGGCGACATGCTGGCCGACCACGGCTACACCAGCGTGTTCCTCGGCGGTGCGAACACCCACTTCGCCGGGAAGGGCACCTTCCTCGCCGACCACGGCTACGACCGGGCCGAGGGCCTCACCCAATGGGAGGCAAGGGGCGAGAGCCGCTCCGAGATCGGGGTGTGGGGCCTGTCGGACCACCGCCTGTTCGCCAACGCGGAGAAGACGATCGACAGGCTCCAGGCGGCGGGCGAGCCGTTCAACCTCACCCTGCTCACCCTTGACACCCATGAGCCCGGTGGCGTCTTCCCCAGCTGCACCACCCCGGACAAGGTGCAGATGGCGACGGCGATCAAGTGCTCGATGCGCGCGGTGGCCGGTTTGCTCGACCACCTGAAGTCCAGCGGGCTCCTGGAGGACACCGTGGTGATTGTGCTCGGCGATCACCTGAAGGCAACCAGCGAGGGCGGCTACTTCAAGGACGAGCTCGAACGCACGCCGGACCGCACCATCATCTTCCGGGTGTGGAGCCCTGACGGGGTCTCCTTCAGCAGGGACCGGGCCGACCAGCTCAGCGTGCTGCCATCCACCCTCGAGCTGCTCGGCTTCGACCTGCCCGCCGGGCGGGCCGGTCTCGGCGTCTCGTTCGTCGCGCAGCATCCACTTGACGACACCGCCCTTGAACTGGCGGACGCCGAATACCGGGCCGTGGTGACCTCTCCGTCATCGGAGCTCTACCGGGAGCTCTGGGGCGGCCAGGAGCCGTAGCGCCGGGCGGCGCCCTTGACGTCCGGACCTCGACAACCCGCGCTCAGGCCGACCTGTGCCCGGCAGGCCTGACCCAGAGCCAACGGAAGCCGTAGCCCCCGAGGCTCAACTCCAGATCGCCGTCGTGGGCCACCGGCTCGTCGCCGAGGAGGTCCTCCACCAGGTCGTCGGGCCGCAGTCTCCCGGCCAGCCGGACGGTGGCCGGGTCAGCGGAGAAGTTGTGCACAGCCACCACCGCGGCCCCGTCCAGCGCCACCCGGTGCGCCAGCACCGTCCGGACCGGTTGCTCGATCACCTCGAACTCGCCCCAACCGAGCTCCGGACGCCTGCGCCGGATCCCGATCAGCCTGCGCATGAACGACCACAGGGAGTCCGGGTCGTGCTGCTGGTCGGCCAGGTTGACGTGCTCTGGACCGTAGCCGTCCGGCGTCACCCGCTGGATGAGCCGGCCCGGTCGGGCTGTCGAGAAGCCGCCGTTGCGCTCCGGCTCCCACTGCATGGGAGTGCGGACGGCCATCCGGCCGTCGGCGGCGAGGTCCTCACCCATGCCGAGTTCCTCGCCGTAGTAGATGGTGGGCGTCCCGGGCAGGGAGAACATCAGGCTGTACGCCATCCGAATCCGCCGCGGGTCACCACCGAGCATCGGTGGCAGGCGCCGCTTCAGCCCGCGGTCGTACACCTGCATCTCGGGCTCCGGGCCGAAGGCAGCGAACACCTCCTGCCGCTGGGAGTCGGTGAGCTTGTCCAGCGTGAGCTCGTCGTGGTTCCGCAGGAAGGTCGCCCACTGGCAGTTCGGATGGATCCGCGGTCGGGTCGTGAGCGCCCGCACCAGTGGCGTGGGGTCCTCCCGCGCCAACGCCAGGTAGGTCGCCTGCATGCTGATGAAGTCGAACATCATGTGCAGCTCGTCCCCGGAGTCCCCACCGAAGAACCGTCGCTGGTCGGCGTGCGGCACGTTCACCTCGCCCAGCAGCATCGAGTCACCCTTGCGCCGGGTCATGAACGCGCGCAGCTCCCGGATCACCGCGTGCGGGTCGACAGCCATCGTCGGCGCCGCTGAGTCCGTGGTGTTCTGCGTGATGAACGGCACCGCGTCGACGCGGAAGCCGTCGATCCCCAGCTGGAGCCAGAAGCCGACGGTCCGCAGCAGCTCGTCCATCACCTTCGGGTTGGCGAGGTTCAGGTCAGGCTGGTGGGAGTAGAAGTGGTGCAGGTACCACTGGCCGGTGCGCTCGTCGAGGGTCCAGATGCCGTCCTCCTCGCCGGGGAACACGACCTCGGCAGAGGTGTCGCCCGGCTCGGTGTCCCGCCACACGTAGTAGTCCCGGAACGGGTTGTGCAGGCTGGCCCGCGAGGCCTGGAACCACGGGTGCCGGTCGGAGGTGTGGTTGATGATCAGGTCGGCCACCACCCGTAACCCGCGGTCGTGCGCGGTCCGGACCACCTCGACCAGCTCGCCGTGGTTCCCCAGACGCTGGTCGACCCCGTAGAAGTCCAGGATGTCGTAGCCGTCGTCCCGGTCGGGGCTCGGATAGAACGGCATCAACCAAAGGCAGTTGACCCCCAGCTCGGCCAGGTAGTCGATCCGGGCGGCCAGGCCGGCCAGGTCGCCGATCCCGTCCCCGTTGGAATCGGCGTAGGTCTCGATGTCGAGGCAGTAGATGATGGCGCTCTTCCACCACAGGTCACTGGTGTCGGTGATTCGCACGCCCACCAAGTACCCTCAGCGGCACGCCGGCAACACCCGCGAAGCGAACTCGTCGATGAACCGCGCCTGGTGCTGGCCGACGAAGTGCAGGTAGATGTCCTCGAAGCCGAGGTCGGCATACTCGCGGATCCAGGCCACGTGCTGCTCCAGGTCGGCCGAGATCCGCACCGAACCGTGCACCGACTCCAGGGTCACGTGCTCGGACGCGGCGTCGAAACCGGCCACGGAAGCCGTGTCCCAGGTGAGCGGAGCGGAGAACACATTGGAGCGCCACTGGTCGAACGCGACGGCCTCCGCCTCGGCCAGTGTCGGCGCCCAGGAAAGGTGCAGCTGCAGCGCGAGTCGTCCGCGGCCGCCGGCGTCGGCATACCGGTGCACGATCTCACGCAGGGTCTCGTGGTCCTGGTTCACCGTGATCAACCCGTCGGCCCAGCGGGCAACCCGGGCTGCGGACTCGATCGACACGACGGGGGCGATCAGTCTCGGCTGCTCCTCCGGTATATCCCAGAGCCGGGCGGCCTCGACCCTGACCAGACCGTCGTGGCTCACCTCGGCGCCTTCGAGCAACCGCCGGATCACGTCCACGCACTCCTCCAGCCGCTGGACCCGCACCTCCTTGCGGGGCCAGCCCTCGCCGGTGACCACCTCGTTGATCGCCTCGCCGCTGCCAAGGGCCGTCCAGACCCGGCCGGGGAACATCTGGGCCAGCGTCGCGAGCTTCTGCGCCACGATCGCCGGGTGGTACCGCTGGCCGGGCGCGCAGACGCAGCCGAACTCCAGCTCCGTGGTCGCCAGCGCCGCCCCCAGCCAGGCCCAGGCGTAGCCCGAGTGCCCCTGCCGGCTCGACCACGGCTGGAAGTGGTCCGAGCACATGGCCAGCTCGAAGCCGGCCTGCTCGGCACGCTGGACGTCGGCCAGCAGCTGTCGGGGCGAGATCTGCTCGTGGGAGGCGTGGAACCCGATGCGCGTCATCGCCCCAGTTCAGCCGACGCCGGCGGCCGGTGCAATGCGAAAGTACCGAACCAGCCGCGGTGGCACCGTGGTGGCAGACTCGGCTGCATGGCCGGATCGCCGGATGCCAACCTCACCCCGCGGGAGCGGACGGTGCTGGACCTGGTGCGACGGCGCTGGACCAACGCCGAGATCGCAGCCGAACTGGTCGTGTCGGTGCGCACGGTGGAGACCCACGTCTCGGCCCTGCTCCGCAAGCTCGGCGCCGCTGACCGGCGTGAGCTGAGCCGCAGCGCCGGACCAACCCACCCCGCGTCCCCCGCCACCACTGACGGGACGAGCATCCGGTTCGTCGAGGTGCCCGGCGGCGCCTCCCTCGCCATGGCCGAGTCGGGGGCCGGCCGGACCCTGGTCAAGACCGCCACCTGGCTCACGCAGGTGGACAAGGACACGGTCACCAGCCCGATCTGGGGTCACTGGGTGCGGGAGCTGGGCAAGCGCCACCGCTACGTCCGGTACGACCCGCGCGGCTGCGGCCTGTCCGACCGCGACCTGGCCGGCGCCGACCTGCGGAGCCTCGACCTGTGGATCGAGGACCTGCGTGCCGTCCTCGATGCGCTCGGATCCGGACCGGTGGCCCTCCTGGGCATCTCCCAGGGCGGACCGGTCGCCTTCGGGTTCGCCGCCCGCTATCCCGAGCGCGTCTCGCACCTGGTGCTCTACGGCACCTACGCCTGCGGCATGCGCCGTCGCGGTGACCCCGTCCAGGAGGACGAGGCAACGTTCCAGGTCGACCTCGCCAGGGTCGCCTGGCGCACCGAGAACGAGCGTTTCCGGGAGACCTTCGCCCGACAGTTCGTACCCGATGCCGGGCCGGAGGAGATCAACTGGTTCAACGAACAGCTGCGCACGACCACCACGCCCCAGAACGCCCCGGTGCTGGAGTCGGCGTTCCACGACCTCGACGCCAGCGACCTGGCCAGGCAGGTTCGGGTGCCCACCCTGGTGCTGCACGCGACCGGCGACCGCGGAGTGCCGTTCGAGCAGGGCCGCCGGCTGGCCGGCCTGATTCCCGGCGCCCGCTTCGTCGCCCTGAACAGCCGCAACCACATCCTGCTGCAGCGCGACATCGCTTTCGCGCAGTTCCTCGACGAGGTCGAGCGGTTCCTCCAGGCCTGATCCGGGATGGCGGCTACGTGGTTTCCACCGAGTCGAAGACCCGTGGCCACCCCGGATGTGGCTGCGCGGGCTGCGGACAAGGCTGGGGACCACACCACTACTCCCACCGGAGGTAACGAAATGACCCTCACCGACCGCCCCGCCCGCAACGGCGTCGACGTCGACACCCTGTTCGCCACGCTCGACGCGGTGAAGAGCAGCCCCGAGATCGCCAAGTTCAGGTTCCGTGCCACCAACCGCTGGGTGAGCGGCACCAACAGCCGTTCCACGATCCACGAGTTCCACGGGGCGATGCAGGAACTCACGCACGTCGAGCCGCGCAGCTACGAGGCCGACCACCCCGCGGTCCTCACCGGTCAGGACCGTGGATCGACCCCGGTCGAGTTCCTGCTGCACGCGCTGGCAGCCTGCCTCACCGCTGGCGTCGCCAACATCGCCGCCGTCCGCGGCGTCCAGCTCGATGAAGTCAGCTCGACCGTCGAGGGCGACATCGACCTGATGGGGCTCCTCGGCCTCGACGGCGGGGTCCGCAACGGCTTCCAGCAGATCCGGGTGTCCTTCCGGATGCGCGGTGACGACCCGGACGCGCTCCGCCGGGTTCTGGAGCAGTCGAAGGCCCGCTCTGCCGTCCTGGACATGCTGACCCACCCGGTCCAGGTCACGATCGACGTCGACGCCGGTTGAGAGCCGGCGACCGCCAGGAGGCAGAACCCATGACAACCGAAGCACCTGATGTGGTCGTCGTCGGGGCCAGGGCCGCCGGCGCCGCCACGGCGATGCTGCTGGCGAAGGCTGGGCTCTCGGTCCTCGTCCTCGACCAGGATCGCGAGGGCGCCGACACCCTCTCGACGCACGCGCTGCTCCGGGGCGGGGTGCTGCAGCTGCACCGCTGGGGCCTGCTCAGCGAAGTGGTGGCTGCCGGCACCCCGCCGATCCGCGAGACGACGTTCCGCTACTCCGACGCCGAACTGGCCATCCCGATCAAGCCGGCCGACGGCGTGGACGCCCTGTACGCGCCGCGCCGCACCGTGCTCGACCCGATCCTGGTCGGCGCCGCCCGCAGGGCAGGGGCAGAGGTCCGCTTCGGCCCGCGGCTGGTGGGGCTGGCCCGGCGCGGTGACGCCGTAACCGGTGTCGTGGTTCGGGACCGGAAGCTCGGGAATCGGCTGGTCGCAGCCCGGCTGGTGATCGGCGCGGACGGTCGACGCTCGACGCTCGCCCGCCTGGTCAACGCTCCGGTCACCCACCGGGCCCGGCACACCAGCTCGTTCGTCTACGGCTACTTCGGCGACCTGCCCACCAGCGGCTACGAATGGGCCTACCGCCCGGAGGGGACGGCCGGGTTCATCCCGACCAACGGCGGCCTGACGTGCGTGTTCGCCGGACACCATCCCGCCGTCGTCGGCCGGGGCGGCCCGGAGGTGCTGCGCTCGGTGGTCTCGGCTGCGTCCCCGGGCATGGGCGAGCGGCTGCGGGCCGGCCGGCTGGCCTCGCCGGTGCGGGCCTTCACCGGCCAACCCGGCCGGCTGCACCGCCCTTGGGGACCGGGTTGGGCCCTGGTCGGGGACGCCGGGTCCTGGAAGGACCCGATCAGCGCCCACGGCCTCACCGACGCCCTGCGCGACGCGGAACTGCTGGCCCGCGCGGTCACGGCCGACCTGGCCGAGGACGGACGCAACCCGTGGGCCTACCAGTCCTACGAACGGATCCGGAACCACCTGAGTGTCCCGATCCTCCGCGGCAGCGACGAGATCGCCGCCATGAGCTGGGACGATGCCCGGATCCGGGAACTCCTGGTCGAGCTGAATGTGGCGATGAACGCCGAGCTGGCGACCATCAGGACGTTCACCCAGCCGGAGTTCGCAGTCGGTTCGGCAGTCTGAGCAGCCCGTCGACCCCGGGCACCGGTCGAAGGTCGCCGGGTTCAGGCTGCCAGCCCGGTTCCGGCGAAGCGCTTCCGGTACGCCTCGACATCGATGGCGAAGACACCCTCCACCTCCACCGCGACGGTTGGCCACCAGAAGTTGATGTCGCCGGCCGAGATCGTCCCGGCAATGGCACGGACACCCTCCCCGGCCCTGCCGTCGGCACAACGCAGCGCGATGTAGTCGCGGTTGGACCGGTCGAGGCAGGCGATCTCCGGCTGGTCGAGCAGCCGGAACGCAGCCACCGGGTGCAGCGAGTCGAGTCTCGCTGCGAGCGCCGAGCGGAGGATCGAGGTGTTGGTCCAGCCGAGCACCTGGTAGACGTGTTGCTCAAGGCCGGTGCCGTCGTCGACGCCGTCCAGGGCCCGACCGGGCGTCCAGGTGAACATCGGATCGACCACTCGACGATCCACCGAGTGGGTCTTGACCAGCTCGAGCAGCGCTGCCGCGGTCTGCTCCGCGTGCCGGTAGTAGCCGTCGTCGACCGGGTGGTCAGCTGACCCGGCCGGTGCGGTCCTGACGCGACCGACGGGATACGACGTCTTCGTTGGCATGATTCCCTCCATGGTCCTTGCCTATGTTGGAGGTCCGGACTTCAGCGGCTGATACTCGCTGCTCATGCAACTCCGTCCAGGGGGTGCAGGAACAGACCCCGTACGGGCGACAAGGGCCGCTGACAGGGCGTGTCGCTCCCGACCTGGCAAGGCCGCGGTCTCGGGGCGGCATCAGAGCTTCGGGTTCAGCTCCCGATCCGGCGGTGCCACCAGTAGGCGAGCCCCGCCTCCACCAGCCCGATCCCCGCGATGACCGGCTGCAGGAAGTAGTACTCCTGCAGGAGGGCGAGCTGCATGACGATCCACACCAGCAGGGAGCCGCCGGCGAGGTAGCCGGCCAGGATGCCGAGCTTCGGCCGGCCCGGCATCAGCAGTGCCGGCACGGCTGCCAGGAGGTGCGGGACCCCGATCAGGCCGATCAGGATCCAGCCCGGCCCGACCCAGGAGTCGAACGGGGTCCGTTGCAGCCATTCGGTCGGCAACTGCCAGCTGTCGGTCATCAGGCCGATGCCCCCGCTGACGGCCTGGTAGGCGATGAACAACTCGACAAGGCCGAGGGCCCAGCCCTGCCAGGTGCGCCTGGTGCGCGGTCCAGCAACGGTGGCAGCGGTCATCGGGTCCCCTCCTTTTCAACCAGAAATGATTCCAGCCGGAGGTGGGGTTGCGCAGACGAATGCCCGGAAATGTGGTGCTGCTCCCTGGTGGCTGCCTGCTGCCGCAGCTTCACCTCACCCCGGCGCTCCCGGGGTGGACGCCGCGGTACCCCCACCGGAGCCGCGGGAGTCTCGATCAGGGCTCCTGGAGCCGGAGGGCCACCGTGACCGGATCGCCGTCCTCGAGGTCTTCTGCCCTGCGGACCGCCTTCTTCACCGGCAGCACGTAGGTGCCCCTGCCGGCGTCGGGGAAGACCGATGTCCGCCAGGACGTGCTCCCGATCCTGACCTCGACCCGCACCGAGCCGAAGGCTGTGGGCGGCCCGGACGCCAGCCGGATGCCTTCCGCCACGTCGACCGGCAGGCTGACGAACCGCCAGGCGTCCTCGGCCTGGGCGCGCCACAGCGTGCCGGTGAAGGTGTACTCCGCCAACTCCAGTCCTCTCCGCCACAGGATTGCGCAGCGCCCCCGGCCTCAGCTGTTCCAGCGGAGGATCGCTGCCGACTCCTTCTCGCGTCCCAGGATCGAGACGCTGCCCACCTCGAGGGGGAAGCTCTGGCCGAACATGATCGGGAAGTCGAGCCAGCACAACGCCAGCACCCTTGAGGCGTGGCCGTGGCCGAAGCAGATCGCCCGCTCCACCCCGGACGCGCGCACCCTTGCCACGATCCGGGTCAGCCGCGCGCGCACCTCATCGGCCGACTCACCGCCGGCGCAGCCGTTGAACCAGATCCGCCAGCCGGGACGCTGCTCCCGGATCTGGGCGCTGGTGAGGCCCTCGAAGTCGCCGTAGTACCACTCGGCCAGGTCCTCATCCACCTCGTAGTCCCGGAAGCCGGCCAGCTCGGCCGTCCGCTGCGCCCGGAGCCGTGGGCTGCTCAGCACCAGGTCGATAGCGGCCGGATCGAGCCGGGAGCGCAAGGACCTGGCCTGCTCCACCCCGTACTCGGTGAGGTCAAGGTCGGTGATCGACGTGTGCTGGCCGGAGCGGCTCCACTCGGTCTGCCCGTGGCGCACCAGGTAGAGGAGCGTCATTCGTTGTCCCCGCCGGTGGTCTTGACCGCAGAACTGCCGTCACCAACGGCGTCGCCGGCGTCGGGCCACAGCCAGTCGGCGATCTCGGGGAGGTCGGTGCCCCACTCGTGGGCGTAGGCCCTGGCTTCGATCCGCTTGTCCACCATGGCCTGCCGCACCGTCGCGTACCGGGAGCGCAGGCCCTCGACACGGTCGATCACGTCGATCACCAGGTGGAACCGGTCGATGTCGTTCAGCATGCACATGTCGAACGGTGTGGTGGTGGAGCCCTTCTCCTTGAAACCCCGCACGTGCAGGTTCTTGTGGTTGGTCCGGCGGTAGGCCAGCCGGTGCACCAGCCACGGATAGCCGTGGAAGGCGAAGATGACCGGCTTGTCAGCGGTGAAGATGGTGTCGAAGTCCCGGTCGCTCAGGCCGTGGGGGTGCTCGGCCGCGTCCTGCAGCCGCATCAGGTCGACCACGTTCACCACCCGGACCTTCAGGTCGGGAATGTGCTGGCGCAGCAGGTCGGCGGCGGCCAGCACCTCCAGGGTCGGGACGTCACCGGCGCAGGCCAGCACCACGTCCGGATCGGTGCCGGTCACCTCGGTGCCGGCCCACTCCCAGATGCCCAGCCCCCTGGTGCAGTGCGCGATCGCCTCTTCCATGCTCAGGAACACCGGCTCGGGCTGCTTGCCGGACACCACGACGTTCACGTACTGCTTGCTGCGCAGGCAGTGGTCGAAGGTCGACAGCAGCGTGTTGACGTCCGGTGGCAGGTACACCCGGATGACTTCGGGTGACTTGTTCATGACCACATCGAGGAAGCCGGGATCCTGGTGGCTGAAGCCGTTGTGGTCCTGGCGCCAGACGTGCGAGCTGAGCAAGTAGTTCAGGGAGGCCACCGGACGGCGCCAGCCGATCTGGTTGGTTGACTCCATCCACTTGGCGTGCTGGTTGAACATCGAGTCGACCACGTGGATGAACGCCTCGTAGGAGCTCATCATCCCGTGCCGCCCGGTGAGCAGGTAGCCCTCCAGCCAGCCCTGGCACTGGTGCTCGCTGAGCACCTCCATCACCTGGCCGTGCTTGCGCATCGGGTCGGGCTCATCGGTGGGCAGATACTCGGCGAGCCACTGCTTCGGGGTCGCCTCGTAAACCCCCTGCAGGCGGTTCGAAGCGGTCTCGTCCGGCCCGAACACCCGGAAGTTGTCCGGGTTGAGGCGGGCGACCTCGGCGAAGAACTCCCCCAGCCGCTTGGTGGACTCGACCATCGGGCCGCCGTGGCCGTCGGCGTCCGGCTCGACGGCGAAATCGCGGAAGTCGGGCATGATCAGGTCCTTGAGCAGCATGCCCCCGTTGGCCACCGGGTTGGCCGACATCCGCCGGTCACCAGCGGGCCGGAGCGCGTCGAACCTCGGCAGGAACCGGCCGCCCTCGTCGAAGAGCTCCTCCGGCGCGTAGCTCTGCAGCCAGTCGGCCAGCACCTTCAGGTGCTCCTCCGAATCCCGGGCACTGGCCAGGGGTACCTGGTGGCTGCGCCAGTGGTCCTCGGTCTGCTTGCCGTCGACCGACCTCGGTCCCGTCCAGCCCTTCGGGCTCTTGAACACGATCATCGGCCAGCGG
This sequence comes from Propionibacteriaceae bacterium, assembly GCA_020846255.1. GTDB lineage: Bacteria > Actinomycetota > Actinomycetes > Propionibacteriales > Propionibacteriaceae > Propionicimonas. The sequence continues at coordinate 3,276 of JADLEH010000409.1, read as the reverse complement.
GGACGCTCCACAGCCTCCGCGTCCAGCTCCTCGGCCTGCACCTTGATCGCCGCGATCTTGTCCAGCGCCTCGTCGAGCAGCTTCGCGAACCGGCGGTGGGTCTCGAGGTGGTCGTCGTCCGGACCGACCTCGAAGAACAGCGGCTCATGCCCGTAGCCGCGCATCAGTTCGGCCAGCTCCGCCTGCGGGATCCGGGCCAGCAGGGTCGGGTTGGCGATCTTGTAGCCGTTCAGGTGCAGGACGGGCAGCACCACGCCGTCGGTCTTGGGGTTGACGAACTTGTTGCCGTGCCAGCCGGTGGCCAGCGGACCGGTCTCGGCCTCACCGTCCCCGACGACGGCGAAGGTGAGCTGTCCGGGGGCGTTGAACACCGAACCGTAGGCGTGGGAGAGCGAGTAGCCCAGTTCCCCGCCCTCGTGGATCGACCCGGGGCACTCCGGCGAGACGTGGGACGGGATGCCCCCGGGGAAGGAGAACTGCTTGAACAGCCGGCCCATGCCGGCCTCGTCACGGGTGATGCTCGGGTAGATCTCGGTGTAGGTGTCGTCGAGGTAGGCGTTGGCCACCAGACCGGGACCGCCGTGACCCGGGCCGGCGATGTAGATGGCGTTGAGGTCTCTTTCGACGATGGCCCGGTTGAAGTGCGCGTAGAGGAAGTTCAGTCCGGGCGTCGTGCCCCAGTGCCCGAGCAGGCGTCGTTTCACGTCGTCGCGGCTCAACGGCCGACGCAGCAGCGGGTTGTCCAGCAGGTAGATCTGGCCGACCGAGAGATAGTTGGCTGCCCGCCACCAGCCTTCGAGCAACTCGGCCGTCTCGTCACTGATCGTCTCCGGGGCGTCCTGCGGGCGGGACCGCCAGGCGGTTGCTGGAGTTGGCTGCTTCGACATCGTTCTCCTCGGTGGGCCGGGTTCCTGCCGTCGCCGTCATTCTTACCCCAGGCGAGCTGGACGCGCGAGCACAACCGCCCCCGGGCAGCCCACGGGAGGGTGACCGGTCTCCGGGGATGCCGGTCGCCGGCCGGGAACGCCGCCGACGCCCCGCCTAGATGGCCAGCCCGCAGGCGAACCCCTCCCGGCTGGCGACCAGGCCGTCTGCAGCCTCCACAGCATCGCCGATGGCCCGGACATCGGTCATGCCCTCGATCTCGTCCAGCAGGGCCACCCTCGGCGTCATCCCGAGTGCCAGGACCACGGTGTCGCAGGGCAGGGCCCTGGCCTTGCCGCGCTGCTCAACCCGCACTGCGCCGTCGGAGATCGCGGTGATGGTCGCATCGACCACCTCCTCGACCTTCAACCGTTCCAATTCCAGCATCAGGAAGCGGCGCCGCGCCGCATTCTCCTCAAGGGCCACCCCTGGCAGTCGGTCGACGATCGCCACCTCCCGTCCGATCGAGGCAAGGTAGAGCGCGGTCTCGCTGCCGATCATGCCGCCGCCGGCTACCACCACCCGGTGTCCGACCGGGACTCGCCCGGCCAGGACGTCACAGGCTTCGGCGACGTTCGCCCCCTCGATGCCGGGAATCGGCGGACGCACGTGCCGGGCGCCGGCCCCGTACACCACTACGTCGGCCCGTTCGGCCGCCACCACGTCCGGGGTCACCTCCGAGGACAGCCTGACCGTGACGCCCAGCCGCTGGAGTTCCTCACCCAGCCAGGTGATGTAGGAGATCAGCTCGCCCTTGGCCGGCGGGATGGCCCCGATCTGGAAGTTGCCACCGAGGTGGTCGGAGCGTTCCCGCAGCACCACCTCGTGACCGACCAGCCTGGCCGCGCGGGCAGCCTCGAGGCCCGCGGGGCCGCCACCGACCACGAGGACCTTCCTGGCGACCGCCGCCGGCTTGATCTCGGCAGCACCCTCATACCCCAGCGATGGATTCACCAGGCACCTGATCGGCTGGTTGAGGAACAGGATCGAGATGCAGCCCTGGTTGCAACCGATGCACTCGCGGATCTGGTCGGAGTGGCCCTCGGCGTACTTGCGGGGCAGGTCCGGATCAGCGAGCGACGCCCGGCCGAAGGAGATCAGGTCGGCCTGGCCGGCCTGCAGGACGGTCTCGGCAACCTCAGGCGTCTTGATCCGGCCGACGACCTGGACCGGGATCGAGACCACCTGCTTCACCTCGGCAGCTGCTTCGGCGAGCCACGCGTACCTGGTGCCAAGCGGTGGAATGATCGCCCAGGCGCTCTCGTAAGTACCCGCGCTGACGTGGATCAGGTCCACCCCGGCCGCCTCGAGCTGCTGGCAGATGACCTTGGTCTCGGCCAGGTCGCGGCCGCCGACAACGTACTCGTCCGCCGAGATCCGGAACGAGACGACGAAGCCGTTCCCGCACTTCGCCCGGATGTCGGCGATGATCTCCAGCGCGAACCGGACCCGGTTCCCCAGCGGGCCCCCGTAGGAGTCGGTGCGCTTGTTCGAGTAGGCAGAGAGGAACTGCGCGATCAGGTAGCCGTGCGCGCCGTGCACCTCGACCCCGTCGAAGCCGGCCTCCCGCGCCCGTCGCGCGGTGTCGCCGAACTGGCCGACGATGGTGTGGATCTCCTCGACGCTCAACGGCCGGGGCACCTCCCCCATCGAGGGACAGGGCAGGGCCGATGCCGAGACCGGCTGGGCGCCGATCAGGGCTGCCGAGGTCTGGCGCCCACAGTGGTAGATCTGGGCGAAGATCTTCGCCCCGGCGGCGTGGACGCGCTTGGTGAGCTCGCGGTGCGGTGAGATCTGTTCGTCCTTCCACAGGCCCGCGCACCAGAACCCGCGGCCCAGCGGGTCGACGGCGTAGTCCTCGGTGATGATCAGCCCGAAGCCGCCGTGCGCCCGGGCCTCGTGGTAGGCGATGTACTGCTCGGTCGGCATGCCGTCCTCGTCGCAGTAGCAGGTGACCATCGGTGCGACGGCCATGCGGTTCTTGAGTTCCAGGTTCCCCACCCGCAGTGGCGAAAGAAGAGTCGGCGACATTTCGCATCTCCTTCAAGGGCGGCGAGAGCGTCGTTGCCTCACCTCGGCACCCCGGGCCCGGAAGCCACGGACCGCCAATTCCCACGCTAGTCGCCACAGGCCCGGACGGTGGTCGGCAGCACAAACTGGTTCCGGTGTCCGCCGTAGCCGGAGCAGAATCGAGGGCTAGGCTGGCAGTGCCCAGGTGTGCACCGGCTCGTTGCCGTGCATGTTCTCGGCGTAGGCGGCCACCATCTCGCGCAGGGCCTCGGCTCGCGACAGTCCGCGTGCCTCCAGCCTCCGAACCGTCGAGACCTGCCAGTCCGCACCGTTCTGCCCGGT
>JADLEH010000408.1 GCA_020846255.1 Propionibacteriaceae bacterium | reverse complement strand
TCACCTGGCAACGGCCGTTGCGCTCCGGGGACGAGGTGAGCGCGACCCTTACGATCGAGAAGGTCCGGTCCAGGGGAGCGACCGCGATCATCGGGATCGCCGTCCAGCTGGCCACGACCGCTGGCGAAGCGCTCTGCACTGCCTCCTCCACCCTGATGCACACGACGGCGGAGGCTGCGGCATGAGCATCCTCGCCGACGTGACGGTGGGGCAGGAGCTCCCCGGCTTCAGCCGCACCTTCACCCGTGCCGACCTGGTGCGCTACGCCGGGGCATCGGGGGACTTCAACCCGATCCACTGGTCGAACCCTGCGGCCGCCGCCCTCGGGCTGCCGGACGTGATCGCCCACGGCATGCTCACCATGGGCACGGCCCTTCGGGTGGTCACCGACTGGGCCGGGGACCCCGGCCGCGTGCGCAGCTACTACGTCCGGTTCACCAAGCCGGTGGTCGTGCCAGAGGCCGGCGGCACCGAGGTGCGGTTCGCCGGCACGGTCACCAAGGTGGCCGACGGCGTGGCGACGGTGAGTATCGAGGCCACCTGTGACGAGGTGAAGGTGCTCGGTTCCGTGACGGCAGAGGTGAACCTTGGCTGAGCGGCTGTCCGGCCACACCACCCTGCGGGTGGGCGGACCGGCGAAGGCATGGGCCGAACCGGAGACCGAGGCCGAGCTGATCGGGCTGGTGCGCGATGCCGACGAGGCGGGCGAACCGCTGCTGATCCTCGGTGGGGGATCGAATGTCGTGGTCGCCGACGCCGGCTTCGACGGCACGGTCGTGCACACCGGCCGGCTTCGCGGCATCCACACCGAGGATGTCGCAGCCTGCTCCGGCGCCTTCGTGAAGGTGGCAGCCGGGGAACCCTGGGACGCGTTCGTCGCCGAGACCATCACCCGGCGGCAGGTGGGGATCGAAGCCCTCTCCGGCATCCCCGGCCTGGTCGGGGCCACCCCGATCCAGAACGTCGGTGCCTACGGCCAGGAGGTGGGCCAGACCATCGCGCGGGTCCGCGTCTACGACCGCGTGGAGCGCCGGGTCGTCACGCGTAGCGCCGTCGAGTGCCACTTCGCCTACCGCAGCTCGCTGTTCAAGGCGGTCCCGGACCGCTTCGTGGTGCTGTCGGTCAGCTTCCAGTTCCGGCTCGGCACCTTGTCCGAACCGATCCGGTACGCGGAGCTGGCCCGCAAGCTGGGTGTCGAGCCCGGGGTCCGGGCACCGATGACGGAGGTCAGGCAAGCGGTCCTCGAACTGCGCCGGTCGAAGGGCATGGTCCTCAACGCCGACGACCACGACACCTGGAGCGCCGGAAGCTTCTTCACCAACCCGGTCCTCGACGTGGCGACGGCAGCCACCCTCCCGGAGGAGGCGCCGCGCTTCCCCCAGCCGGACGGGCGGGTCAAGACCAGCGCAGCCTGGCTGATCGAGCACGCCGGGTTCAGCCGGGGCTTCGGCCCTGGCCTGGCCCGGCTGTCGAGCAAGCACACCCTCGCCGTCACCAACCGCGGCGGGGCCAGCGCTGCGGACGTGCTGGAGCTCGCCCGCACGGTGCGTGACGGCGTCGAGGACGCCTACGGCATCCGGCTTGCGCCCGAGCCGGTGCTGATCGGGGTCACGCTCGACCGCTAGGCTTGCTGGCGGCCCGTGAAAGGAAGAACCGTGAGCATCCTGTCGAGCATCCCGCTGGCGCCGAGGGACCCGATCCTCGGCCTTACCGAGGGGTTCCTCGCCGATGCCCGGGCCGAGAAGGTCAACCTCGGGGTGGGTGTCTACCTCGGTGCCGACGGCAAGATCCCGCTGCTCGACTGCGTCCGCTCCGCCGAGGCCGCACTGGCGGCGGCCCCAGCACCTCGCGGCTACCTGCCCATCGACGGGTTGCCGGCCTACACCAAGGGCGTCCGCGAACTCGTGTTCGGCGCCGATTCCGAGCCGGTGGGCTCCGGCAGGGTGGTCACCGTCCAGGGGCTGGGTGGCACCGGGGCGCTGAAGGTCGGGGCCGAGTTCCTCAAGCGCACCGAGGCCTTGCCGAAGGTGCTGATCTCCGATCCGTCCTGGGAGAACCACCTGGCGCTGTTCACCCGTGCGGGCTTCGAGGTCGGCAACTACCGCTACTACGCCCCGGAGCAGGGTGGGGTCGACGTGCCGGGCATGCTCGAGGACCTGCGCGCCGCAGCCCCCGGGACGGTCGTGGTGCTGCACGCCTGCTGCCACAACCCGACCGGCTACGACCTCGGCGAGGCCGACTGGGCACTGGTGGCCGAAGTGGTCCTCGAGCGTGGGCTGGTGCCCTTCCTCGACCTCGCCTACCAGGGTTTCGCCGCCGGGATCGAGCCGGACGGCGCCGTCGTGGCCCGCTTCGCCGGCCTCGGGATCCCGGTCCTGGTCGCGTCGTCGTTCAGCAAGAGCTTCAGCCTCTACGGCGAGCGGGTCGGTGGCCTCAGCGTGGTGGCGGCGGACGCGGCGGAGGCCGCCCGGGTGTTGTCCCAGCTCAAGGTGACGATCCGCACCACCTACTCCAGCCCGCCGACCCATGGCGCCGCCGTGGTGGCACGGGTGCTGGGCGACCCGGAGTTGCGCGCGCTGTGGGAGTCCGAGCTCGAGGCGATGCGGTTGCGGATCAAGGACATGCGGATCGGGCTCGTCGGTGCCCTCGCCGCTGCCGGGGCGAGCCGGGACTTCGGTTTCATCGCCGACCAGGTCGGCATGTTCAGCTACTGCGGCCTGAGCGCGGACCAGATGCGCGAACTGCGCGAAGGGCACGGCGTCTACGGCACCGATGCCGGCCGGATCTGCGTGGCAGCGCTCAACCCCGGGAACGTCGACCAGGTGGCCAGGGCGATCGCCAGCGTGCTGTGACCCCGGGCCACCCGGGCGAGGCCCCTTCCGGGGGGCTGCGGCCGGTTCGACGCGCCAATCCAAAACCCGTACAATCCTGTACTTGGTGACCATCACCTGCTCGGCCATGCCCACAAGGCGGCGCTGGGCGGGCGGCTCACCACCAAGGGCAATAGCTCAATTGGCAGAGCAGCGGTCTCCAAAACCGCAGGTTGGGGGTTCAAGTCCCTCTTGCCCTGCTGGGCAGCCGTTTCTCTTGAAACGGTTCGCACCATCAAGCATCGATTGTGAAGGACGGCCCCGTGGCGGACGAACAGGACAAGGCTGCTGCCGACGTCCCCGCTGACCCCACCGCCGAGGAGCTTGATCTCGAGGCCATGGGTCTGGAGGACGTCGAGCTGACCGAGGAGGAGCAGGTTGCCCTGACGGCAGCCAGCGCCCGCCCGGTCCGCAAGGGGACTCCGGAGCCGGTTGGGGCCAAGGGACGCGCGACTCCGAAGCGGAGGCGTAGCACTACGACCGATGAGCGTCATCGAACCACCCCGGCGGACTTCGTCAGGGAGTCGGTGGCCGAGCTGAAGAAGGTGGTCTGGCCGACAACCAGCCAGCTGCAGCAGTACTTCGTTGTCGTGCTGGTGTTCGTCCTGATCATGATCGGCATCGTCAGCGTGCTGGACCTCGGGTTCGGCACCCTGCTGTTGCAGATCTTCGGCTGACGACGAGGAAGCGAGAAGCAGTGACCGACAACAACTCACCAGTTGAGGACGCCCAGGGCGCCGAGCCCGAGATCGAGATCGATCTCGGCATGCCGGACGCCCCGGTGGCCGACGACGTCGAGCTGAACCTGGACTTCGGGGATCTCGGCGGGATCGACGCCGACGACGACCTGGTCCTTGACTTCGGCGAGGACGAGGACGAGGCCGAGCCCGAACCCGAGCCGGTCGTGCTGGATGCCGACGACGAGGCCGTGTTGGCAGAACTCCGCCAGCAGCTGCGCGCCCAGGTGGGGGACTGGTACGTCATCCACACCTACTCCGGCATGGAGAACCGGGTGAAGCAGAACCTGGACAACCGGGTGAAGACCCTGGGCATGGAGGACTACATCTTCGAGGCCGTCGTGCCGACCGAAGAGGTCATCGAGACCCGCAACGGCGCCCGCAAGACCGTGACCAGGACCGTGCTGCCCGGCTACGTGCTGGTCCGGATGGAACTGACCGACGCCTCCTGGGCGGCCGTCCGGCACACGCCGTCGGTGACGGGCTTCGTCGCCCACGCCAACGCCCCGGTGCCTCTGAGCCTCGAAGAGGTGGAGAAGATGCTCGCCCCGGCGGCACTCGCCCGGGCAGCGGCTGCGTCCACCGGTCCGAAGCGCAACACCAAGAAGATCGAGATCGCCGATTTCAAGGTCGGCGACTCGG
>JADLEH010000407.1 GCA_020846255.1 Propionibacteriaceae bacterium | reverse complement strand
GGCCGCCGAACTGGGCATCAGCCGGGCCGCCTCCCCGGAGGAGGTTGCTGCGGTCGCGGACATCGTCAGCGTGCATGTCGCCCTCAACTCCGAGACCCGGGGGCTGCTGGGCGCTGGCTTCTTCCAGACCATGCGGGACGGGGCGTTCTTCGTGAACACCTCCCGTGGTGAGGTGGTGGACGAGCCGGCCCTGGTTTCAGCGATCAGGTCGAAGGGGCTGCGGGCTGGCCTGGACGTGTTCGCCGACGAGCCGGCCGGCGGCTCCGGCGAGTTCGTTACCGAGATCGCCGGGCTGCCGGGGGTCTATGGCACCCACCACATCGGTGCGTCCACCGACCAGGCGCAGGAGGCCATCGCGGCCGAGGCCGTGAGGGTCGTCCGGGTGTTCAAGGAGACCGGGACGGTCCCGAACGTGGTCAACCTCGCCAAGCAGACCCCGGCGACGTCCTCACTCGTGGTGCGCCACCTGGACCGGCCGGGGACGCTGGCCCACACTCTCGATGCGATCAGCGCTGCCGGGATCAATGTCCAGGAGATGGAGAACGTCATCTTCGACGGCGCCGTGGCGGCGGTGGCCCGGATCAATGTCGAAGGCACGGTGGGGGCGGACCTGCTGGCGGCGATCAAGGCCAACGAGGCCGTGATCGACGTCACGGTGATCGCTTTGTGACCTGATCCTTGCGGTCAGCCGGCCAGCGGGCGGACCGAGTCGGCCGGCCTGCGTGCGGAAGTCGAGGTCAGCCAGCTGGGGGACCTTTGGACCGGAGCCGCGCCAGCGTGGCCTGGTCGCCGCGCTGCTCGGAGTCGTCGAGGCGAGCTGATAGCCGACCAGGTCGATGGCCGTGGTGTTGACCACCCCGGTCCGGGCCTCATGGCGAGGAGACCTCCGCTTCGGCCACGCTGAGCACGTGCCGGAGCTTCCCCCCGCTGGTCCGGACCGGCTCCCGGGGCGAGACCGTGATGGCCGGGTCGAGGACGTCGTGCGTGGCGAGGAACGCCTTCAGGCGGGCAGTGGCCCGGCTCGCCACCTCGGCCTCGGACTCTGCCGCAGTGCACACCAGTCGCAGCTCGACGGTGTTGCCCCGGCCGACCAGCGCCTGGAAGCGTGCAACTCCGGGCACCTCCTTGAGCACGGCGTAGATCGGCAGGGGCGCGATCCGTACCGCCCTGCCACCGGAGTCGGTGAAGGTGGTGACGTCGTCGGTGCGACCCTCGACCTCCAGCCACGGGCTGAGCCGTCCGCAGGGGCACGGCTCGTCGTGGACGGTGACCCGGTCGGTGACCTCGTAACGGATGAACGGCTGGGAGCGGTTGAACAGATTGGTGACCAGGATCTTGGCCGAGGTGGTCCCGGGCGGCACGGGTCGGTAGTCGTCGTCGACGGGCTCTACGACCACCCAGTCGTCGTTGACGTGCAGCCGCCGGTGGGCGCACTCGGACGCGATGGGGCCGGCCTCGGTGCAGGCGTAGCTGGTGTAGGCCCGGCAGCCGAACGCGGCCTCGAGCAGCTCCCGGCCCGCTGCCGTGAGGTGTTCGCCGCCGGCCATGAGCAGCGACGGCGCCAGTTCGAGGCGTCCGGCGAGCTGCTCCTCCGCCAGGAGCTCGAGAATGGTGGCGTAGCCGCCGAGCAGGGCCGGCTTCGCCCGGTTCAGTTCCGCGACGAGCTCGGGTACCGGACGCAGGGCGCTGAGGACGCGGAACTTGTCCCGCTTCCACGGCATCGCCAGCTGGCGGGCGCGCACCGAGGCGTAGCCGAGGTAGAACCCCTCGGCGAAGACGCCGACCGAGGTGCCGCCGCGGCGGACCAGGGCTGCCAGATCGTCGCGGCTAGGGATGCCACGGGCCGTGTTCAACCCGCTCAGCACGGCGTTGGCGCTGCGGTCGTAGAGGGCGACCAGGGGTGTGCCGGTCGAGCCGCTGGTGGTGAACACCAGGTAGCGGTTCGCGAACTTCCTTCCGATGTTGTCCGGGTCGGCCAGGTAGCCCTGCAGACCCGAGCTCGTGACGGTGCGGTCGGTCAGCCAGTCATCGAAGTCGGCCATCAGTTTGGCCTTGGTTACCGGCGGGAGCGCGCTCAGGGGGGAGTCCGGTGGCAGGTCGGCGTAGCGGGCCCGATAGACCGGGCTGGCGGTTCGTGCGTGCCGGATCATCGAGCGGAGTCGGTCCACGCGCACCGCCTCGCGGTCAGTGGGGGAGAGACGGTCGTAGCGAAGGCAGTTGACGATGGTGCCGAGCAGGGTGGCCATCACCGCCTCCCGTCCGCGAGGGCGCCGTTCAGGATCAGCTCGAGGTTCGGCCGCAGGCCCGCGATGATGGCCTCCGCGTCGGCGAGGAAGGCCTGGGGGCGGTCCTCGTAGGCGGCCAGGTGCCGGCCGAGCCAGGCGGCGACGTGCAGGTCGATCGCGTCCGCCACCCAGTCGGGGTCCAGCCCTGGCCGCAGCGGTAGGCGCTTGACCCAGGCGGTGAGCCGCTGCCGGGAGTCGTTGCGCCGGGCCGCATGGTGGCGTCCCAGCAGGGTGCGGACCTCTTCGACCACGTCGGAACTCGTCTCGCGCGCGGCTCTACTGACCAGTGCGGTGGCCAGGGGTTCGGCCGCTGCGGCTTCGAATCGTGCCCTGGCCGCAGCGGTCAGCCAGACCACCGGATCCGGCTGATCCGCCGGCTCGGGCACCGTTGCGGTCAGCCGATCCAGTGCGACGGTCAGGCAGGCCAGGTAGAAGGCTCGCTTGCTCCCGAACCAGTGGAACAGCAGGCCCTTTGAGATGCCGGTGTCGTCGGCGATCCGGTCGGTCCGTGCCTCGGTGTACGGATGCCGGGCGAACTCGGCGATGCCCGCTTCGAGCAGCAGGTCGCGACGGGTGGGGACGTCGGATGCGCGTCCAGATTGACTCATGGGTCAATTATTGACCCGTGAGTCAATTTCTGCAAGTCGGCCGGCCGGCCAGAGG
>JADLEH010000406.1 GCA_020846255.1 Propionibacteriaceae bacterium | reverse complement strand
CGCCAACGTAGGACAGTGGAGTGGAGCGGCTGGAGCGGCCGATCGGGCCCTGGTCGATGACCACGGCATCGGGACAGGCCGGGAGCAGCACCTCCCGAACCAGGGTGCTCTTCCCGGAGCCGGCTACTCCCGTGACAGCCACGAGGACTCCCTGTGGGATCGACACATCCACGTTGCGCAGGTTGTTGGCAGCAGCTCCACGAATCTCCCAGGCCTTCGTCCAGGGACGTGGCGCAGGATTGGCCAGCACACGTCCGGGGACCAGGGCCTCCGCGTTGGCGGACCCCGCCGCCAGGTACGCCGCGGCTGACCCCGAGAACACCAGGTCCCCGCCCTTGCGTCCCGGGCCGGGCCCGATCTCGATCACGTGGTCGGCGGCGAGGACCACCTGCGGGTCGTGTTCGACGACCAGCACGGAGTTGCCCTGGTCACGCAGCTCGAACAGGATCTCGACCAGGTTGTCCACGTCGTTGGGGTGCAGGCCGGCGGTCGGCTCATCGAGCACGTAGGTCAGCTTCGTCAGATCGCAGTCGAGCTGGCGGGCGGTCTTGACTCGGCGTGCCTCGCCGCCGGAGAGGGTCGCCACCGGGCGGTTGACGTGGAGGTAGCCCACCCCGACGCGGATCAGGTGCTCCAGCATGCGGCCCAGCTTGGCCACCAGCGGCGTCGCCACAGCCCGGTCGGCCGGACCGAGCCTCGCCGGGAGGGTGCAGAGCCACTCCCGCAGGTCGGAGAGTTCCATCGTCAGTGCTTCACCGAAGGAGAGGTCGGCAACGCGCACCGCGAGGGCCGCAGGCTTGAGGCGGAGCCCGTCGCAGTCCGGGCACACCGCCGGCACCAGGTACTTGGCTCGGGCCCGGACGCGGGCCGGCGAGCCGGTCTCGGTGTCGTCCTGTTCGGCTCCGGCCGTCTCCAGCCGTCTGACAACTCCACGCCAGGTCTTGGTGTAGGCCGCAGCGCCGTGCGGGCGTTCGACCTCGACTCCCTCGGCGTGCAGCAGCAGGTGGAGCGCTTCGGCGTCCCACTCGGCTAGGGGCCGGTCGACGTCGAACAGGCCGAGCACCAGTACCTCGCGCCAGTTCCAGCCACCGACCTTCCAGTCGGGGTGCCGGATCGCTCCGTCGCGCAGCGACAACGAGCGGTCCAGCAGCTGGTCCAGGTCGGCCCGCACCACCCGCCCCAGCCCCGCGCAGCCGGGACAGGCGCCGTGGGGATTGTTGAAGCCGAGGTGGAAGCTCGGCAGGTCCTTGCGATCACCGCACCGCACGAAGAGCAGCCTGAGATAGGTGTGCAGCTCGGTTGCGGTGCCGAGGGTGGAGCGCAGGTTGCGTCCCATCGGCTTCTGGTCGATCTGGATGGAGGTGGTCAGGTGGCGGATCTCGTCCAGGTCCGGCCGGGTGAGCTTCGGCAGGCGCTGCCGGGCGAAGCTGCTGAAGGTCTCGATCAACTGGCGCTGAGCCTCGGTGTGGACGGTGTCGAAGACCAAGGAGGACTTGCCCGAGCCGGAGACCCCGGTGAACACCACCAGGCGGTCATGCGGGATGTCGACATCGATTGCGCGCAGGTTGTGGGTCCGGGCACCGCGGACCTCGATGACGGCGCTCACCTGGCTGCCTCCAGCTCGGCCCGGAACTCGGCGATCCAGCGGAGTTCGCCGTCGATCATCGCTCGCGCCCGGCGGGCGAGGGCCCAGCGGTGGGGCGGACACTTCTCCTCGTCCCGCAGGAACGCCTCGAGTTTCGACCAACCGGCGGAGCACTCGCGCAGTGTCCGGGCGTACTTGTCGAGGGCGGCAACGGCTTCGGCCGGCGGGATCGCGTCGAGATTGTAGGTGGCGATGTCGATCCCCCAATGCGGGTACTGCGGCTCGCCAAGGAGCCGGGTCACGCCCCCGGCCAGGGCTGCCCGGCCCGCCGGCGTGAGCTGGTGCACCCGCCGGACCCGGCTGGAGGCCACCTCGTCCTCGGTCCGGACCAGACCGCGGGCCTCGAGCGAGGCGAGCTGCTTGTAGACGGTCGAGCGGGCCAGGTCGGTCCAGGTTCGCATCTCCCGGTACTCGACCTGCTTGGTGATCTCCCACGGGTGCATCGGGCGTTCCGCGAGGAGCCCGAGCAGGGCAACGTCCATGGCCGAAATATTCTCCATGTAGAACATGCTACGCGTGGACGCTGGCGTCCCGCAAGGTCCGGCCTAGAGCTGCCGGTCGCCGGCGTGGGCCCCGTAGTAGTCGGACTGGCCGCGCATGAGCTCTGCCATGGGCGTGCCGCGGGGGACCCCGTAGACCGTCCCCGGGAAGTCCAGGTCGCGTTGCACCGCCCAGATCTCCTCGTGCCGCTCTGGCGGCAGGATCGTCGCGGGCGTCCCGACCGCCACCCACCCGATCGGCACGACCTCGCCGGGCGCGACGGTGGTGTTCACCTGGACGACGGCGTGGACCCGCACCTCTGCGCCGTCCCCGATGACTGCACCGGGAAAGACCGCAGCACCGGTGGCGATGAAGGCGCCGTCGCCCACCGTGGCGCCGTTGACATGCGCGGTGGGACCGATCAGCACCGAGTTCCCGATCCGGGCCGGGTGCCCGGCCCGTCCGCGGATCAGGGCGTGCTCCATCACCACCACGTCGCGTCCGATCGAGACCTCGCCGTCCTCAGCCGTCACCACAGCGCCATGCAGGACGCGGGCGCCGGCGGCGATGGAGACGGCACCGGAGATGACTGCGGTCGGAGCGACGAAGGCCTGCGGGTCGATGGCCGGGACGGCACCGCGGTGCTGGTAGCTGGGCATGGCCAGACGCTAGCGCCCGGCGGTGGCCGACGAGCTCAGCGCGGCCAGACGAAGGCGGTCGTGCCGTCGACGACCACCCGGGCCGAGGGCTCCGGCTCGAGGCCCAGCTCGACCCGGAGCACGTTCCCCGCCGAACCGGTGGTCTCGTAGGTGATCCAGGTGCAGTCCTTGCCGACGACCCGGACGCGACCGCCGGCCAGCCACGGGTTGCGGCGGCGCAACGCGATCAGCTCCTGGTGCAGCCGGTAGAGCCACCACCCCTGCGGCGCCAGATCGGCAGGAGTCGCTGGAAGCTGGGGCCGGAGCGGGTCATCGGCGTCTCGCCCGCAGCCCTTCTCGCCACGGAAGCCCTGCTCGTCGCCGTAGTAGATGCTCGGCATCCCCGGGAGCGTGAGCAGGATCACCAGCGCGAGCACCGACCCGGCGTCGCCCACCTGGCTGGCGATGCGGGTGACGTCGTGGTTGCCGACGAAGGTCTGGGACACCAACTGGGCTGCGATGGCGTCGTGGCGTTCGAGCGCCCAGGCGAGCTCCCAGAAGTTGCGGTCCTTCAGCGAGCTCCACGCTGCCTTCCAGAGTTCGTACTGGGTCACGGAGTCGAGGCCCCCCGCCCGCGCCACGGCTGCGTAGTCGCCGTGCAGCACCTCCCCGATGAAGATCGCTTCCGGGAACTCCGCCCGCACCCGGCCGAGCACTTCCCGCCAGAACTCCGGCGGCACGGCGTAGGCGACATCGAGTCGCCAGCCGGCGATGCCGCGGCGCAGCCAGTGCAGCATCACCTCGGTGACCAGGTCGGCGACCGCCGGGTTGGCGTGGTCGAGCTCGACCAGCTCGGCGTGGCCCTCCCAGCCGGCGGGCGAGCCGTTCTCGGTCCGCACCAGCCCTTCCCCTGCGGTCACGGCCGGGTGCGCGGCGCCGATGTGGTTGAAGACCCCGTCCAGCACCACGGCGAGGCCGCGTTGTCCCGCAGCCGCGACCAGGTGGTCGAAGTCGGACTGGTCGCCGAGCCGTGGGTCGATGGTGAAGTGGTCGACGGTGTCGTAGCCGTGCGAGGTGGAAGTGAACACCGGCCCGAGCAGCAGGCCGGAGCAACCCAGCTCCACCGCGTAGTCGAGCCAGTCCACCAACCGGGGCAGGCGGTGGACCACGTCAGCGGACGGGTGCTCGTGGATCGGGGCGCCGAGCGCACCGAGCGGATAGAGGTGCCACCAGATGGCGTGCGTGAGGTTCATCTGCTTCCTTATTGATTGTCGTTCAATATGGTTACTGATGGTAACGCAATAAGGGGTAAGCTGGTCAACATGACGCCACGGACCGACCGCGAGCCCCGGCAGCGACTCGATGTCGAGGAGCGCCGCGAGGGCATCCTCGAGGCGGCCCGCCGGCTCTACGGCGAGGCCGCCTATGCCGACGTCACCACTGCACAGGTGGCCAGGGCTGCCGGCGCCTCGCCGGCTCTCGTGCTGCACTACTTCGGCAGCAAGGCCGGCCTGTACACGGCTGTGGTGAGGACGGCGGTGGAAGCGCTCGCCAAGGCCCAGCTGCAGGCGGACGCGGCCCTGCCCGCCGGGGTGCCGGTGCGCGACCGGGTCCGGACCTCGCTGCTGGTGTACCTGGACCACATCGCCGACCGACCGGGCACCTGGGCCAGCCCGCTGGTCGGGGGCGAGGAGCCGCGGGAAGCGGTCGAGCTCCGGCAGGTGGCGAGGGCCGAGCAGGTCGAGAACCTGCGCACGCTGCTCAGGCCGGCGGCCTGGGCCCGCCACGAGTACGCGCTACGGGGCTACTTCGGCTTCGTCGACCAGGCGTGCCTGGCCTGGGTCCTTGCCGGCTGCCCGGACGACGACCGGCACCCGCTCGTCGACGCTGCCCTCGGCGCCCTTGAGGGTGCGCTCGGCGACTGGGGAACCTGAGTCGACCTCCGGGGCTGGAGGGCTGCCCCGACGGGACGCCCGTTGCAGTCAGGCACTTGGCCGGGACGCCGGCTTCGGCGATCATGGCCCGATGCTGCACATCGGGGACGAGCAGCGCCGCGTGCGGATGGCGCGGCGCCACGGCATCCATCCGGAGCACCGCTACCCCGACCCCGTTACCGCCACCCGGGCCATGACGGTGCTGCACGCCACGGAGCCGCCGACGGTGCACCTGTCGCTCCGCGCCCGGGTGGACGGCCTTTCGGTGGCTGACGTCGACGCAGCCCTCTACGACACCCGGGCGCTCGTGAAGCAGCTCGCGATGCGCCGCACGCTGTTCGCATTCACCCGGGACCTGCTGCCGGCGGCGTGGGGCAGCGCCTCGGCTCGCGTCGCCGCTGCTGAGTTCCGCCGGCTGGCCCAGGACGTGACCAAGGCCGGCGTGGCTGCCGACGGTCCGGCCTGGGTCGAGGAAGCCGCCGCCGCTGTGCTCGACCGGCTGGCCGGCGGTGAGGGGCTGGACGCAGCCACCCTGCGCCAGGAGGTGCCGCTGCTGGACACCCGGATCATCTTCGGTTCCGGACGCTGGAGCCAGGAGAGCCCGGTCGCGCCGCGCATCCTCACCCTGCTCGGCGCCCGCGGCCAGGTGGCCCGGGGCCACAACGTGCACCACTGGCGCATCTCCCGTCCCCGCTGGACGACCATGGACGCCTGGCTGCACGGCGACGTCCCCGACCCCCTGGTCGAGGCCGAGGGCTACGCCGAACTCGTCCGCCGCTGGCTGTGGACCTTCGGCCCGGGCACGGAGACCGACATCGTCTGGTGGCTCGGCGCGACCAAGGCTGCGGTCCGCCGGGCGCTGGCCGATGTCTCGGCCGTGCAGGTGGCCCTCGATTCCGGGGACCTCGGCTGGGTGCTGCCGCAGGACACCGAGCCGGACCCGCCCGTGGAGCCGTGGGCAGCTCTGCTCCCGGCGCTGGATCCCACCACCATGGGGTGGAAGCAGCGTGACTTCTACCTCGACCCGGCCGACGTGCCCTATCTCTTCGACTATGCGGGCAACGGCGGCACGACGGCCTGGTGGAACGGCCGGGTGGTCGGCTGCTGGGTGCAGACCGACGACAGCAGCGTCCGGGTGATCTACCGCGGCGACCCCGGCGAAGCTGCCAGGGACCGGCTGGAGGCAGAGGCCGAACGGCTCACCCGCTGGTTCGGCGGCGAGATCGTCTCCTCCGTGTACGCCTCCCCCCAGATGCGCGGCGAGCCGCTCCCCTGAGGTGGGCCGGTCGGCTTGACCGGGAGCGCGGGTCCGGGTGAAGCTGGTTGCCATGTGGAACTGACCTCTCGCCCTGTCCCAGCCAGCGATCGAGGTCTCCCATGTCCGCTTCCCTTTTCCTGTCCGCCGTGTCCGCCTCCTTCGGCGCCCGGCCGCTCTTCGCCGGGCTCGACCTGACGCTCGCGCCTGGCGACGTGACCGCCCTCGTCGGCGTGAACGGCTCGGGCAAGTCGACCCTGCTGCGCATCATCGCCGGTGAGCACGCAGCCGACTCCGGCACCGTCCGGTTCGCCCCGCCGGACGCAGCCGTCGGCTACCTGCCGCAGTCCCCACCGGCCGCGGCCGAGTCCATCCTCGACTACGCGCGGCGACGCACCGGAGTCGCTGCAGCAGGGCTGGAGTTCGAGCGGGCGGCAGCTGCCCTCGCCGGTCCACCGGACGCCGCTGCCGCTGACCGCTACAGCCTCGCCCTGGAGCGCTGGCTGGCCCTCGGCGGGGCGGATCTCGAAGTCCGGCTGGCCGAGGTCGTGGCCCGGGTGGGACTCGAGGTCCAGCTCGACCGCCCGCTGGGCAGCCTCTCCGGCGGCCAGACGGCCCGCGCAGCGTTGGCGTCGATCCTGGTCAGCCGGTTCGACCTGCTGCTGCTCGACGAGCCGACCAACAACCTCGACCTGGCCGGGCTGGATGCCATCACCGGGTTCGTGCGGCAGTCGCCGGCGCCGGTGCTGATCGCCTCCCACGACCGGGCGTTCCTTGATGCCGTGGCCACCTCCGTCGTGGAGCTGGACCTGGTCCAGCAGGCGGTGAACCACTACGCCGGCGGGTGGTCGGAGTACCGGGCGGCACGCGACCTGGCCCGCTCCCAGGCCGAAGCCGCCTACCGCGCCTACGTCGGCGAGCGGACGGACCTGGTGGAACAGGCCAGGCGCAAGACCGAGTGGGCGCAGCAGGGCAGGGCCAAGGCGGCCCAGCTCGGTCCAGGGCTGAAGCTGGAGAAGAAGTACCGCGAGGACCGGGCCCGGCGGATGGACCAGCGCGCAGCGCGGGTGCGGAGTGCGGCCGACCGGCTGGAGGAGGTCGAGCAGCCCCGTCGCGAATGGGAGCTGCGCTACTCGATCACCGAGGCTGCGCCATCAGCAGGGATCGTGCTCACCCTCGACCAGGTGGTGGCAGCCAACGGCGACTTCACCGTCGGGCCGGTCTCCGCGCAGGTCGCCCGCGGCGAACGGGTGGCCCTTGTCGGCGACAACGGCACCGGGAAGACCACCCTGCTGGACGCGATCCTGGCCGGCCGGCCGGCGTCGGGACGGATCTCGTGGGGAAGCCGGGTGGTGCTCGGGCGGCTGGACCAGGCCAGGTCCGTGATCGCCGGCACCGAAGCCCTGCTCGACCAGGTGCAGGCAGCGCTCGTCTCGCCGGACGCCGCGGCCACCCGAACGCTGCTGGCGAAGTTCGGCCTCGGCGCCGAGCACGTCGGCCGGCCGGGGGACACCCTCTCCCTCGGCGAGCGGACCCGCGCCGCGCTGGCGGTGCTGCAGGGTCGGGCGGTCAACGTGGTCGTGCTCGACGAGCCGACCAACCACCTGGACGTCGAGGCGATCGAGCAGCTGCAGGCCGCGCTCGTCGAGTTCGCCGGGACGCTGCTGATCGTCACCCATGACCGGGCGCTGCTCGCAGCCCTGGCCCCGTCCGCAACCTGGGAGTTCACCCGGAGCGGTGACACCGCGACGGTGCAGGTCACGCAGGTCGACAAGGTGTGAGTCGCCCGCCGGTTCTCCGGCGGACGACCCACCCCCCTTGGGAAGTGGTGCGCAGCGCCCGGGGAGCCGCGGCGGCCTCCCCCCGGTAGGCCGCCGCGACTCGTCCTGATCGCTCCCCCCGAAACCGTCCAGGCCGGTCCGGGCGCTGCGCACGAGCTGCCGGTGGGACGCTTGCCCGCCCCCCGATGACCTTCAGAGCAGCGACGTGGCGTCCTGATACGTCCGGGTCCAGGTATCAGAGTGCTTAGCCGGGGCTCTACCCAGGTGAGGAGGTGGCTGCATAGGCTGCGGTCACCGCCGGACCCAGGAGGAACCCCGTGATCCGAGTGCTTGATCCAGCCACCGCAGTCGTGTTGCCGAGCAAGCCGGAGGACGGCTCCGGCAATCTCCGGGTCCCACTGCTGGGGCCGACGCTCTATGTGTCCGACCAGCTCGTGATTCGCCGGGACCAGGCGGCCGACCGGCTCGACGACCGGGTGCAGGCAGCGCTCGGCTCGCTGGGCTGGGCACTGCGACCGGTGCAGCGGCGCAGGCGCAGGCAGGAGGGCCGGCGCCGGTACAAGGTGGCTGTGGAGCTGGAGTCCGCTCGTCCGGTGACGATGCAGCTGGTCCCGGCCGGCTCGGGCCCGACGTCACCACCGGACGCCTGGGTCGCACTGCAGCACATCCGTGCCGCGGCAGGTGACCTCGCCGGGGCCTTCGCCCTGAACCACCTCGTGCGCGCCTGCGGCAGCGGTGGCTACTGGGGCGGTATCGGCAGCGGCGGCTACTGGGGCGGCATCGGCAGCGGCGGCTACTGGGGCGGCATCGGCAGCGGCGGCTACTGGGGCGGTATCGGCAGCGGCGGCTACTGGGGCGGCATCTCGGGCCCGGCGGAGTACGCAGCACCCGGCTACGGCGGCAAGGTGCCGGTGGCGGTGGTGATGGCCAACCCCGCACTGTCGGCCCCGGCGCTGAAGCGCCCGCCGGTGGTGGTGATGCCGGACACCGGCATCGGTCCGCACACCTGGTTCCCGCGGGACGAGGGCATCGTGCCGGCGCCGCCGGGTGCGGTCTCGGTCGTCGCATCGGCAACCCTCGGGATCCCCGACGACCACCCGGCCCTCGGCTCCGACCTGATCGGCGATCCCCTGCCCCTGGCCGGGCACGGCACCTTCATCGCTGGGATCATCCGGCAGAGCTGCCCGGCAGCTCGCCTGCGCGCGCACGCCGTCATGGACTCGGCCGGTGAACTCCTGGAGGACGACCTGCTGGAGTTGCTGCACGACCTCCTGGAACAGCAGCTCGAAGCGCTCGAGACCGGCGACCCGGGCGGGATCGTCGACGTGGTCTCGCTGTCCGCCGGGTTCTACCACGAGGACCTCGCCGACGAGGGGGCCGATCCGCAGACCCTCTCCGGCACGGAGGTCGCCACCGTGTTGCGGGACCTCGGCCGGGCCGGCGTCCTGGTCGTGGCCGGGGCCGGGAACGACGCCACCCGGCGCCCGTTCCTGCCGGCAGCGTTCGCCGGCGAGACGACCAGCTCCGACGGGCTCCCGCTGGTGAGCGTCGGCGCGCTCAACCCGAACCGGAGCACGGTGGCCCTGTTCTCCAACGCCGGCGACTGGGTCACCACCTACCGCCACGGCGCAGCGATCGTCTCGACGCTGCCCGAGCGGGAGAACGCCGGCGCGCAGTCCTCCACGGCAGCGGCCCCGGGCTCGCCGGACGACCACCAGCGGATGACCATCGACCGCGACGACTTCTCCGGCGGCTTCGGGGTCTGGAGCGGCACCTCCTTCGCCACCCCGGTCCTCGCCGGGGAGATCCTCCAGGCGCTGGTCGAGGCCGGCACGGAAGACGTGCGGCTGGAGGCCCTGGTCGAGCGTGGCCGATCCGTTCTCGCCCGCCTGCTCCGGCCGGAACGACCATGAGCTCGACAGTGTCACTGGGCGCACAGGCCGCAACAGCGTTCGCCGGCTACCGGGACGGCGACCGGGAGCGCCTGCGCGAACTGGTCGCACTGGTGAACCCGCTGCTCTGGCACACCGCCCGCTCGCAGCGGGCGCCGACCGAGATCGCCGAGGACGCGATCCAGACCGCCTGGGTGCGCCTGGTCGAGGCCGCCGACACCATCACCGACCCGAAGGGGGTCGTGTCGTGGCTGGTGGTCACAGTCAAGCGGGAGACCTGGCGGTTGCTGCGCCTGGACGGCCGGGAGGCCGAACCCGACACCGGGCTGCCGGAGGGAGCCGCAACGACCACCCCGGAGGAGCTGGCGCTGTTGAGTGACCGGCAGCGGGTGCTCTGGCGCCACGTCAACGATCTGCCGGAGCGTTGCCGGGCACTGCTGCGCGTGATCGCTTTCGCCGCGGTCCCCGACTACGCCAGTGTCGCCGCCAGCCTCGGCATGCCGGTCGGGAGCATCGGCCCGACCCGTGGCCGCTGCCTGGCGAAACTCCGGACGGCCCTGGAAACCGACCCGAGATGGGAGCACTGAGGTGAGCACCGAACAGTTCGGCGCCGACCAGCAGATCGACGCCATCGACCAGCTCCTCCTGCGGGACCTGGCCGGCATCCATGACCTCCTCGACCCGGTGCCGCCGGGGCTGGCGGAGCGGATCGACTTCGCCATCGCCGTCGCAGAACTCGAGGCCGACCTCGCCGAGCTCACCATGGGCGAGCTGGCGGGCGTTCGCAGCGAGGAGACCGACTCGGTGACCTTCACCAGCGGTTCGCTGAGCCTGATGGTCACAACGGTCGCCGGTGCGCGCCACGTCCGGGTCGACGGCTGGGTGACCAGCCCGGGCGCCGAGGTGGACGTGGTCGGCGAGGGCGTCACCCGCACCACGGTCGCGGACGACGGCGGGCGGTTCTCCGTCGACGGCCTGCCCCGCGGGAAGGCGCACTTCGTCGTCCGCCGGGAGGGCTACCGCCCCGTGATCACCCCATCGGTCGAGATCTGAGCGCCGTGCCGGTCGCAGAACCGGACGGCCTCGACCGCGCCCGGTCGCTGCGGGCGGAGGCGGTCAGCGAGAACCTGGCCGGCCGGCCCCGGCGCGCAATGGCCACCCTGTCGCGGGCACTTCGCCTGGTGCCGCCCCCGGACCAGCCGGCCACGGCCGCGGAGAACGCCGTCCGGGTCGCCTGCCTGCTGACCCTGGCCGTGGCCGAGTACCAGCTGGGGGGCCTGCCGGCTGCCCAGACCCGCCTCGACGAAGCCCGGCTGCTGGCCGGCGGCGAACCGGAGCTGGTCGCGCGGTGGCGGTGCCAGCGTGGTCTGATCCTCGGGCGCAGCGGGGACCTGGCCACAGCGGCCGCAGAGCTGGCGGTCGTGGTCGAGGAGCCGCAGTGGTTCACGCCCCTGGAGCAGTGCACGATCCGACTGAACCGGGGGATGGTCTTCCAGTGGCTGGGCCGGCCCGGTGAGGCGGCTGCCGAGTTCGAGGCGGCCGCAGAGCTCGCCAGGGACGGCGGCGACGATCGCCAGGCGTTCATGGCCCAGCACAACCGGGGCTACGCCCTCTACCTCACCGGGGACCTCCCCGGGGCGCTCGCGACCATGGCTGTCGCCGACCGGATGGACGCGGACGTGTTCCGCGGGACGGCCCTCTACGACCGCGGCCTGGTGCTGCACGAAGCCGGCCTGCTCGACGAGGCGGTCGCGGCGCTCGACCAGGCCCGGGCCGCCTGCCGCCCCGGCCAGGACCGGTTGCTGCGGGCCGAGGTCGACATGCAGCGCGCGCGGACCCTGCTGCTCGCCGGGGAGTACGCCGAGTCCGCGGCTTCCGCCCGGTCGGCAAGGCGACGCTTCCGCCGGCTCGGGATGGCAGGTCCGGCGGCCCAGTCCGACCTGATCGTCCGCGACGCCGACCTCGCCACCGGCCGTCGGCTGCAGCAGGCTGCGACCGCTGCCGCCGAAGATGAGCGGGTGGCTGTCGACCTCGGCGATCCGGAGCTGCGCGCCCGCGCCGTCGTCGTCGCGGCGGAGGCTGCCGCCCGCCTCGGCCGGCCGGAGGAGGCACGGCTCGCCCTGCGCCGCTACCCGAACGCATCCTTCGGCCTGGTCCTCAACCTCCGGCTGGCCTACGCCACCGCCGTGGCCAACCTCGCAGCCGGACGCTCGCCGCGACGCCAGCTCGCGGCCGCGGCGTCAGCCCTGGCAGCGAGCCAGGCCGCCAGCGCCTCCCTCGACTCGCGGGCTGCCCGCAAGGTGCTCAGCCTCCGCCTGGCGCAGCTCGACATAGACCTCGCAGTGCAGCGGGGTCCGACGGACGTGCTCACAACGCTGGAGCGGTGGAGCAGCCTCGGCCTGCCGGTGGTTCGTCCGCCCGCCGACCCCCGCCAGGCCGAACTCACCCGCCGGTTGCGGGCGCTCTCACGCGTGCTCCGGGAGGATCCGGCCGGTCCGGAGGCCGCCGCGCGGCGCGCCGAGTCGCTCCGCCTGCGCCGCGAACTGACCGGGCTGAGCCTCGCGCAGCGCCAGGAGGAGCTGGGCGCAGCTGCGCTGGTCCACGCCTCCGATGCCCTGGCCCGAATCGTCGCCGCCGACCGCGACCTGCTGTGGTTCTTCCCCCATGACGGCGGGTTGTGGGGGGTGGCGATGATCGGCGGCCGGCGGCGGCTGGCGCGGCTGGCCGAGCTCGACCGCTGCCTCGAGACCACCCGGCGGGTCCAGGCGGATCTGCGCGCCATCGCCTACCAGCCCGCTGGGCCGCTCCGGGTGGCGGTCGCCGGATCGCTAACCGCGGGCTTGGCCTGGCTTGACGAAACCCTGGTGCGGCCGTGGCGGGTGCGTTCGCCCGGACTCGTCGTGATCGGCACCCACGCTGTCGCGTCCGTGCCGTGGGGCGGGTTGCCATCGCTGGCCGGGGTCCCGGTGACGGTGGCCAGCTCGGCGACCGGGTGGGCCGGACGGCGGCGGACGGGTGCGCCGCACGTCGAGGTCCTCACCGGTCCCGGCCTCGACCACGCCGCTGCCGAGGCTGCCGCAGTGGCCGGCGCCTGGCCGTCCGCCGGGCTCCGGGAGGCTGCGACGAGTGGGGAGTTGCTGGCTGCGCTCGGTTCCGCAGAAGTCGTCCATGTCGCAGCCCACGGCCTGCACCGGGCCGACAGCCCGCTGTTCTCCTCGCTGCGGATGAGCGACGGTGACGTGTATGCCCACGAGCTGCCCGCAGGTCGTGTCCGCGCCGGCCACGTGGTGCTTTCGGCCTGTGACGTCGGCACGGCCCAGGTGCGCCCCGGCGACGAACCGCTCGGCCTCGCCGACACCCTGCTCGCCCTCGGCGTCAGCTCGGTGGTTGCGGCCGTCGCCCCGGTCGCCGACGCCGAGACCGCAGCGACCATGGCCGCCTACCACGCCGGCCTCGCCGGCGGGTTGCCCAGTGACGAGGCCCTTGCGGCCGCCACTTCCACCGGCTCTGCGTTCGTCGTGCTCGGCTCCACCTGGCAAGCCGGCTGAAGCGGCAATTCGACCTGGCCGGCAACCGGCACACGCGAGCCGGTCCGGTATTACCCTGTACTACATGGCTACCCCTGCCCGACGTTCCCTCGTCTACTCCGTGCGGCTCAGCCCGCAGGAGAGCAACTCCATCCAGAAGATCGCGGACGCCCGACACCTGCCCGCTTCCACACTGGTCCGCTCCTGGATCCTCGACCGTCTTGAGCTCGAGCAGAACGGCTGATGCCGGACTTCTCCGCCAAGCCGGCGCTGACCGGTGAACTGGTCACCCTGCGACCGGTGGAGGTGGCCGACGTCCCGACCCTGTGGACGCTGATGTCCGACCCCGAGGTGGGTCGCCTCACCGGTTCGGTGCACCACAGCAGCGGGGAGGAGCCGGAACTGTGGACGGTGGCGGAGCTCAACTCGATCTACGCCGGCTGGATGACGGCCAACGACCGGATCGTCTGGGTCGTCCTCGACAACACCAGCGGTCAGGTGGTCGGGGAGGCCGTGCTCAACCACCTCGACGAGGAGAACCTCAGCTGCGGCTTCCGGATCTGGATCAGCGGCGCGACCAACCGGGGCCTCGGCACCGAGGCGGTCCGGCTGAGCATGGCCCATGCCTTCGCCGTCGGGCTGCACCGGGTGGAACTGGACGTCTACGCGTTCAACTCCAGGGCCCGCCACGTCTACGAGAAGGTGGGGTTCGTCGTCGAAGGCACCAAGCGGCAGGCACTGCGGTTCGACGACGACTGGGTCGACTGCTACGTCATGGGGCTGCTCGCCCCGGAGTGGCGCGGATGATCCGGCTTTCGCCGCCGATGGCTGTGTGCAAGGCTGCCAGCGACTGAAATGGAGGATGGCCATGCGCTTCCTGTTCCTCGGCGCCGGGGCGATCGGTACCTATGTCGGCGGCTCGCTGGCCGCTGCCGGGCACCAGGTCACCTACAGCGAGCAGCCCTCGGCTGCGGAGGTGATCGCTGAGCAGGGACTCCGGCTGACCCGGGAAGGCCACAGTGTCGGAGTCCGGAACTTCAAGGTGTTCGGATCCGCCACCGAGGCGCTGGCCGCGGGCCCCCACGATGTGGCCGTCTTCGCGCTGAAGTCCTTCGACACCGGAGCGGCCCTTGACGGCCTGCAGGCCACCGGCGTCACCCTGCCGCCGATCCTCTCGCTGCAGAACGGCGTCGACAACGAGCCGCTGATCGCCGCCCGGCTCGGCGCCGACCAGGTGATCACCGGGACGGTGACCACGGCCGTCAGCAAGCCCGGCACCGGCCAGGTGGTGGAGGAGAAGCGCCGCGGCATCGGGATCGCCCTGGACCACCCGCTGGGGTCGCGGATCGTGGCAGCGCTGAACGACGCCCGGCTGAACGGCATCGGCTATGCCCGGCCCGGCCCGATGAAGTGGTCGAAGCTGCTCACCAACCTCACCGGCAATGCCACCTCCGCCATCCTCGACGAACCGGTCTCGGTGCTGTTCGCCGACCGGCGGCTGTACGAGGTGGAGATCGCTGTGCTGCGCGAATGCCTCGCCGTGATGGCCGCCCTCGGCTACCGGCCGGTCGACCTGCCCGGCACCCCGGTGCGGGCACTGGCGCTGGCTGCGTCTCGCCTGCCGCAGTTCATCGCGCAGCCGGCACTGACGAAGGCCCTCGGTGGTGGCCGGGGCGACAAGATGCCTTCCTTCCACATCGACCTGCACTCCGGCAGGGGCCAGACGGAGGTCCGCTTCCTCAACGGTGCCGTGGCAAGGTACGGCGCAGAGCACGGCGTCGCTACCCCGGTGAACTCCGTGCTCACCGAGACCCTGGAAGCGCTCAGTTCCGGTGAGCAGAGCCTGGAGACGTACCGGCACAACCCGGGCGCGCTGCTGGCCCTGCTGCCCTGAACCCGCCGCCGACCCGGCGGGTGCCGCCGCCCGTATCCGGGCGGTGCCCGTAGGTCAGCGGCGCGCCTCGGTGCAGAACACCTCGACATTCCTCGGCACGTCATCGGTGATCACCAGCGCTGTGGTCGAGACCGCCTTGGAGTCAACGATGACCGCATCGATCCGGCTGCCGGCCCCGCGCAGGACGAGGTTGAAGTGCGAGCCGTGCCACGGCACCCCGAGCAGTTCCAGGCGCCCGGCGCCCGGGGGCAGGCAGGGCTGCACCTGCAGGCCGGACGGCGTGGGCCGCAGGCCCGCGACGCCGTGCAGCACCGTGCCGATCAGGGTGGTGGCCGACCAGGTCTGGTCCGGTCCGGCCGGCCAGTGCCGGCCGACCTGCCAGCCGCCGTCGGGCAACCCGGTCACCGGGTGGTAGATCTCGAAGAAGTTGAGGCCGCTGCCCTCGAACAGGCTGCACAGCCGGTCGAGCTCCAGCCCGAACGCCGACGCGTCGCCGGTGGCAGCCACGGCCTGGGCCCAGACGCCCATGACCACCGGCCAGAGGGCCGCACCGTGCCGGCCGAAACGGTCCAGGTCGTACCCGGCGAACGGCGGCCAGACGGCCGGCAGCCCTCGCGGGGCGTGCCGGAGGCCGGCGATGGTGGCCAGCGCCTGGTCGGGGGTGGCCGTTCCGGAGAGGATGGCCAGTGCCAGCCCGAGCCCCTCCTGCTCGCTGGAAATGACGCCGTCCACCAGCAGGTAGCCGAACCGGCGGTCGGCCTCCTGCCAGAACCGTGCCCTGACCAGTGCCGCGAGCTCGGCGGATCGTTGCCGCCACGGCCGGGGATCCGAGCCGGTCACCTCAGCCAGGTCGCCGAGCGAAGCCATGGCCAGCACGTACAGCGCATTGGTCGAGAGGCTGTGGATCCGCAGCGTCGCCGAATGGTCAAGGACGAACGACTCCCCGGGCCGATGCGGGTCGTGCAGCCGTTGCGGGTAGCCGGTGATGCCGTCGGCCATCACCGCCGGCCCCCGGTAGAGGCCGGTTCCCGCATCCAGGCAGCGTTCGTCGAGCTGGGCAAGGGTGGCCACCCCCACCCGGTAGGCCCGCTCGGCCCAGGCCCGGTCGCCGGTCACCAGCGCAAGTTCACGGGCGCCGAGCACCCAGATCACCTGGTCCCACCACTGGGTGTCCCAGACCACCCGCGAGCCGTCCGGCTCGCACACCATGGTCAGGGTGTCCGCTGCCACCTGTGGCACCAGCCAGGCAGCCGCCTGCCAGGTGTTGATCGCGCTGTCCCTTGTCCAGGGGGTGTCATAGGCGCCGCCGGCCTGCAGGAAGGCCGCGGGGTCGCCGGGTCCCTTCCCCGGGACGGTGTTGCGGGCGATGCAGGCCTGCGCCGAGTCGACCAGCGGCGCCAGCCTGCCGGCGAGTCGCCCAACGCCACCCACCCGGATCGTGGTGGCGCGGATCATCCGTGTACTCCGCGGAACCGCAACGTCAGGATCTCGAACGGGCGCAGGTCGAGGGCCACAGCTCCGGGCGGTCCGGCCAGCTCGACCGGGTCGGGCCCGAGCTGCCGCTCCAGCAGGTCGGTCCTTGCGACACCGGCGTAGCCGAACCCGGCGGTGAGCCTGCCGCTGGTCCGGGAACCGAGCGACTCGTACAGCCGGACGACCACGTCCCCGGAGCCGTCCTCGGCCAGCTTCACGGCTTCGACGACGACGCCGGGAGCCGAGGCGGTGACGATGGGCTCGACCGGGCCGCCGCCCAGCACTTCGCGAACCGGCTGGTTGAGCCGCTGCCCGGCGATGATCGCGGCCTCGATGTCGGCACCGCAGACGGCTGAGACCCGCAGCCGGTGCCGGCCCTGGTCGGTTTGCGGGTCCGGGAACAGCGGCCCCCGGATGAGCGACAGCCGGACGGTCGTGCCGGGGGCCCGCCCCCCGGCGTGCTCCCTGCGGATGTCGTGGCCGTAGGTCGAGTCGTTGGCCACGGCGAAGCCGAGGCCCGGCTCGGCCACCTGCACCCACCGGTGCGCGCAGGTCTCGTAGCGGGCCGCGTCCCAGGAGGTGTTGACGTAGGTCGGCCGGTGGATGTGGCCGAACTGGATCTCCGAGGCAGCCCGGTCGGTGAAGATGCTGGTCGGGAACGCCAGTTTCAGCAGGCGGCGCTGCTCGTGCCAGTCGATGTCGAGGTCGAGGTCGATGGCCGGGCTGCCGGCGGCGAGGCCGAGCCGGGTGGTGATGGTGCTGTCGCCGATCCGGCGCACCACCTCAACCTCGGCAAGGTGCGGCTCCCGGGTCACCAGGCGCACCGATTCGGCGGTCACGAGGTCGGTGACGGACCGGTCGATGTGGGCGTCGATGTCCCAGGCCTCGTACGCAGACGGCCGGTCGTTGTGCACCTGGAGCAGGCCGAACCTGCGCCCTCCGGCCACCAGTTCCCGTCCGCTCGGGAGGTGGACGACCGAGGGCAGCAACCCGTCGCCGTCGACGACGACCCGCAGCACCCCGGTGTCGATCACCCACCCTGCGCCGTCCGCAGCGACCTGGACCGTCCCGCTGCCGGGCGCTGCCGGAGCTGCCACGGTGAACGGGCCGACGCCCGCGAGCTGTACCGGGGCCGAGTTGACGGCCAGCCGGGTCTGCCCGGCGCCGGTGAGGGCCGCCAGCGAGCGCCCGATGATGCCATCGAGCACCCCGGCCACGCGTTCGTAGTTGGCCTCGGCCTCGCGGTGCACCCAGGCGATCGACGATCCGGGCAGGATGTCGTGGAACTGCTGCAGCAGCACCGTCTCCCAGCAGGCCCGCAGCTCCTCGACGGGGTAGGCCAGCCCGCTGCGGACGGCAGCCGTCGTCGCCCACAGCTCGGCTGCGCGGAGCAGGTGCTCGCTGCGCCGGTTGCCCTGCTTGGTGCGCAGCTGCGAGGTGTAGGTGCCGCGGTGGTTCTCCAGGTACATCTCCCCGGACCACGTCCCGGGGTCGGGCAGTTCCGCCTCGGCCGCTGCGAAGAACTCGGCCGGGGTCCCGATCCGCACCCTCGGTGAGCCCTCCAGGTCGGCGGTGCGGTGGGCCTTGGCCACCATCTCCCTGGTCGGCCCGCCGCCTCCGTCCCCGTAGCCGAAGGGCACCAGCGAGATCGTGCCGTGGCCCTGCTCCGCGTACTGGCGTTCGGCCCTGGCCAGTTCGTTCGCAGCCAGCCGGGAGCTGTAGGTGTCGACCGGCGGCAGGTGGGTGAAGAGCCGGGTGCCGTCGATGCCCTCCCACCAGAAGGTGTGGTGCGGCAGCACGTTGGTCTCGTTCCAGGACATCTTCTGGGTGAGGAACCACTTCGAGCCGGCCGCGGCAGCTACCTGCGGCAGGGCCCCGGAGTAGCCGAAGGAGTCCGGCAGCCACACATCCAGGGGTTCGAAGCCGAACTCGCGCAGGAAGAAGGCCTTGCCGAGCACGAACTGTCGGGCGAGCGCCTCCGAGCCCGGCATGTTGGTGTCGGACTCGACCCACATGCCGCCGACCGGGACGAACCGGCCCTCGGCCACCTTCGCCTTCAGCCGCTCCCACAGCTGGGGGTAGCCGGCCTTGACCCAGGCGTACTGCTGGGCGGAGGAGCAGGCGAAGACCAGGTCCGGGTGCTCCTCGCTCAGGGCGATCACATTGGCGAAGGTCCGGGCGCACTTGCGCACTGTCTCGCGCACCGGCCACAGCCAGGCCGAGTCGATGTGGGCGTGGCCGGTCGCCAGCACCCGGTGGGCACTGGCGTTGGCCGGGCGGCTGAGCACCCCGGCGAGCGCAGCCCTGGCCAGGCCGGCGGTGCCGGCAACATCGCGCGGGTCGATGGCGTCCATCGCCGCGTTCAGGGCTACCACGATCTCGGCGCGCCGGGGCAGGTCCGGCGGCAGCTCCTCGACCAGTCCGGCCAGCACCTCGATGTCCTGGCCGAGCTCCCAGACCTCGACGTTGCGTTGCGCGAGGTCGAGGCGCCGCAGGACGTAGAGCTGTTCGTCCGGGACGGTGTATTTCGAGCTGAACGGGGTCGGGTGCCAGGACCCGCCGGCGGCCAGCACCGGGTTCGCCGCAGCCTCGAGGTAGATGTCGATGCGGGCGGGGTCCTCCACCGGCAGGTAGTTGTTGAACGGTTCGATCCCCTTGATGACCGACCCATCCGGCCGGAAGGCGAGGCCTTCGGCCTGGCCGCCGTCCAGCTGCTTGTGGAAGCCGAGGTCGACCACGATCTCGTAGGGGTTGGGCGTGGCGGCCCACTCGGCCGGCACCGCGCCGGTGATGTGCAGCCACAGCGTGCTCCAGCCGCGACCCCATTCGGTGCCCACCCGGAAGGGCTGGTAGGGCTGCGCGAGCGCCTCGGCGAAGGGCACCGGTTCGTCCGGAACCAGCCAGGCCGACAGCTCCAGGTCGTGCGTGGCGCCGTAGAGGTTGGGGACGATCAGCTCCTCGACGAGGCGTCCCAACCTGCCCCGGTAGAGCCACTCGTTATCGCGCACCGGTTGCTCCTTCGCCTTCAGCCGGGTCGTGGACGAATCTACGCTTCGCCGGGACGTGATCGGGCGGCTGACCCGCTCACACCCGGCGGACCAGGCCGGTCTCGTAGGCGAACAGCACCAGCCCGACCCGGTCCCGGCACTGCAGCTTGGCCAGCAGCCGGGTGATGTGGGTCTTCACCGTGCCCTCGGCCATGTACAGCCGCCCGGCGATCTCAGCGTTCGTGGCTCCGGCGGCTATCTCCACCAGCACCTCGCGCTCCCGCTCGGTGAGCAGGTCGAGCCGCGGGTCGGCACCCTCGGGGTTGGCCGGCAGGGTGGGGACGACATGGTCGAGCAGCCGCCGGGTGGCCGAGGGGGCCATCACGGCCTCACCGGCCGCGACCGTCCGGATCGCGTTCAGCAGGTCTCCGGGACGGGCGTCCTTCAGCATGAACCCGCTGGCGCCGGCCTTGAGCGCGCTGAAGACGTACTCGTCCAGGTCGAAGGTCGTCAGGACCAGGATCCGGGTCGGCAGGCCGGTGGCAACGATGCGCCGGGTGGCCTCCACCCCGTCCATCACCGGCATCCGGATGTCCATCAGCACGACGTCGCAGGCGGTCTGCTGCACCCCGGCGACCGTGCCGGCGCCGTCGGCGGCCTCACCGACCACCCGCAGGTCCTCCTCCGCCTCGATCAGCATCCGGAAGCCGCTGCGAACCAGCTCCTGGTCGTCGGCAAGGAACACCCGGATCGGGGTCATCGGTACCCACCTTCCTGCTGGCTGAGCTGGCTCGGGATCGGCAGCGCAGCGGTGACCTGGAACCCGCCGCCGGGGCGGGCCCGGGTGAGCAGCCGGCCGCCCATGGAAGCGACCCGCTCGTGCATGCCGCGCAGCCCGTGACCGGGGTTCTGCGGCACCGCTGACGGGGTCGCGATGCCATTGTCCAGCACGTCGATGCCGATCTCCCGCATCCCGTAGGTGATCGTCACCAGCACGGTCGCCTGCGGGCCGGCGTGCTTGAGGAAGTTGGTCAGCGCTTCCTGCACGACGCGGTAGGCGGTGAGCTCCAGCGCCGGCGGCACCCGGGGCGGCTGTCCGTGGACGGCCAGCTGCGCCCGGTCACTCGTCCTGGCCACCAGGTCCGGGATGTCGGTGAGCCGCGGCGCGGGCGCGAAGTCGGCCTGCCGGCCGGGCTCGGGTTCGTCCCGGAGCACCCCGAGGATGCGCCGCATCTCGCTGAGGGCCTCCCGACCGGTCTCGGCAATGGTGTTCAGCGCCTCGGTCGCAGCCTCCGGCTTCTTGGCGGCCATGGCGCGGCCGCCCTCGGCCTGGACGATCATCACCGACAGCGAGTGGGCGACGATGTCGTGCAGTTCACGCGCGATCTGCGTCCGGGCCCTCGACTCGGCCAGCCGGGAATCCTGTTCCCGCTCGGTGAGCATCGTGCGGTAGCGCTCCTCCGCCACCGCCACCCGGTGCAGGTGCGCCTCGCTGGACTCCCGCACCCGCCGGCCGACGGCGTAGGGGGTGATCACCAGCCCCATGCAGACGAACCAGGCGAGCATCAGCCAGATCAGGTCGCGGATGCTGGGGTGGCTCAGGTCGAGCAGGATCCAGCGGATCGGGGCGAGGAACGAGCCGAGGGCGCCGACAGCGAGCACGATCCGGGCAGCCTGTCCCGGCACCCAGCGGGCCACCGAGTAGGCCACCACCGGAATCGCGACGAGCGTCGCCATCGGGTCGGTGGACAGCACCAGCTGCACCAGTCCGGCGAGGGTGACCCCGGCGAGGGCCAGCAGCGGGGAGTGGCGACGCATGACCAGCGAGCCGACCATCAGCACGGCGCTGACGAACAGCCAGGTCGAGGGGCCCTCGGCGAAGCCGCGGACCCCGTAGGGCGGCACGGTCAGCAGGCCGAGCCCAGCAGCCAGCGCGGCGTCCAGGACCCAGTCGTGCCGGGTCGCGCCGGGCGGGAAGACCAACTCTTTCGCTTCCATCGGAGCCAAGACTATGGCCCGTTACCATGGGCGCAGCGGATAGGAGGGGTGCCGATGCCGGGAAGACTGCTGTGGCTGGGCATCGCCGTGCTGCTGGCGCTGGCCGGCTGCACCGCAGCGGCGCAGCAGCCGGACGTGCCCACGGGCGCGACGAGCCCGGCCGCGTCCGCCTCGCCCGCTCCCGAACCCGTGGCCCAGCTCACCGTCGGGGACTGCACCGGACCGGTCGACCTGACCGGGGCGTCGATCAGCAACCTGCAGGCCGTCCCGTGCAGCCAGCCGCACCACTACGAGGTGCATGCCACCATCCCGCTGACCGGCGACGTCTACCCCGGCGCCGATCGGCTCGCCGACCGGGCCACCGCCGAGTGCGCCCCCAGCTTCGTCGAGTACGTCGGTGTCGAGCCGGAGTACGGCCGCTACGGTTCGGCCTACCTGGTGCCGGACGAGGCTGCGTGGGGACTGCCGGAGAACCGTGCCATCACCTGCCTGGTCGGCTCGCCCGACGGCGGGCTGGTCGGCTCCGCCGAGGGCGACTACCTGGTCTTCCCGAAGATCGGCGAGTGCACCGGGCCGCAGAACGTGCCGGCTCTCGAGGTGGAGATCATCGACTGCGCGCTCGCCCACAACTACGAGGTCTTCGCCACCAAGAACATCACCACGAAGGCCGCGCCGACCAGGGCCGAGCTGGACAAGCTGTTCAACTCGGTCTGCCAGTCCGGCTTCAAGGAGTTCGTCGGGATCGACTCCGGCAAGTCGAAGTACGAGGTGACGTACTTCCTGGCCGGCGCCGATGTCTGGACGAAGGTCGCCGACCACCGGATCGTGTGCAGCGCCGGCTCCCCCGACGGCGGCATCAAGGGCTCCCTCGAGGGCGTCAAGAAGTAGGACGGCGCCGCCGGCGCCCACGGCCGGCTGCCGTTGCGGGAACCGGGCGCTGCGTCAGGCCGGTCCCACTGCGGCCAGGTCGGCGGCTGCCTCCAGCTCGGCGATGACGATCCGGCGCTGCCCCAGCATCGCCCGGGTGGCCGCGCCCGACCGTCGCGGATCCGGGTCGCCCAGCAGTTCGGCGAGCCGGGCGGGCAGGATCTGCCAGGACAGGCCGAACGGGTCCTTCAGCCAGCCACACATGGACTCCTCACCGCCACCGGCGATCAGCCCGTCCCAGTAGCGGTCGACCTCGGCCTGGTCGGCGCAGGTCACGCTCAGCGACATCGACTCGTTGAACCTGAACTCCGAGCGCTGGCTGATCGCGCGGAACCGGGTACCCAGCATCTGCCACTCGGCGAGGTGCACCTCGTCCTCCATGCCGCCCATCCGCTCGAAGGAGAACACCTCCGAGTCCGGGAACAGGCCGGTGTAGCGCTCGAGGGCTGCCTCGAGGTCGCCCTGGAACCACAGGCACGTGATGATGCTCATTCCTCCTCCTGTGCTTCGACGGCACCGGCGGCCAGCAACTGGTCGAGCTTGCTGTAGCCGTCGTTCACCCCGACCTCCATGCCGCTGGTCAGCCACTGGTCGCGGCCCTCGAAGCTGTCGACCAGCGAGGTGGCCACCATCCGGGTCCGGCCGTCGCCGAGGTCGGTGAAGGTGAGGGTCTCCAGCGACACCCCCTCCGGCCAGCCGTCGAAGGTGAAGGTCTGGACGATGCGGTTCGCCGACACCTCGTGGAAGCAGCCGTGGAAGGCGAACTCCTCACCGTCGCGGAGGTTGGTGAAGGCCCAGCTGCCGCCGCTGCGCGCGTCCCAGTGGTCGATTCGGGTGGAGATGTCGTTTGGTCCGACCCATCTGGCGTACAGCTCGGGGTCGACATGCGCCCGCAGCAGCTGGGCGGGGGTGGCGGCGAAGTCCCTGGTGATGCGGATCAGCGGGACTACCGGGTCGGCCTCGATCCGGGCCGAGTGGAAGGTGACGGTCATCGTTGGCTCCCTGACGGTGGTTGGGTTCTGGGTGGCCGGGCGAAGACTGGCGTCTCCGGGTAGGCCTCGTCTGCTGCCAGTTCGGCGAGCACGGCGTCGAGGCGCTGGTAGCGGGCCTCGGCGCGGCGGCGGTACTGCTCCAGCCAGTCGGTCACCGGGGCGAGCACCTCTGCCTCGAGATGGACGGGGCGGCGATGCGCGTCCCGACCCCTGGTGACGAGCCCGGCGCGCTCCAGCACGGAAAGGTGCTTGGCCACCGCCTGCAGGCTCATCGGGTAGGGCGCGGCCAGGTCGACCACGCTGGCGTCGCCCTCGGCGAGCCGCGCGACCAGGTCGCGACGAGTCGGGTCGGCGAGGGCAGCGAAGGTGAGCGAGAGCTGGTCAGTGGGCATCTTCATCCTTGTCAACCGATTGGTTGACCATGACTCTACCCACTGTCAGGGTGCTGGTCAACCATTCGGTTGAGCAGAGTTCGGGAGACCGGCCGCCGGACCCTACTTGTCGGCCAGCAACTCCGCGAAGTCGACGACCTCGAAGTCGTCGCCGCCCTTTCCCGGCGCGGCGCCACGGACGAGCAGGGCGAAGGCCTCGGCAGCCCGGCGGACCCGCCGGTCGAGCTTGCCACCGGCCGTGCCCCAGTCCTTGGTGGCCGCGAACACCGGGTGCGCTGCCACCGGAGCCTTCAGGTAGTAGAACAACGGGAGCATGGCGTGCTCGATCACCAGGGAGTGCCGGGCGGTGCCCCCCGTCGCGCCGAGGAGTACCGGGCGGCCCGCCATGGCGCCCTCGTCAAGCGCGTCGAAGAACAGCTTGAACAGGCCGGAATAGGAGCCGTTGAACACCGGGGTGACGGCGATGACGCCGTCGGCCGCGCAGACCGTGTCGAACGCTGCCCGCAACGCCTGGCCCGGCAGCCGGGTGGCGAGGTGATTGGCGAGTTCTACGGCGAGGGTGCGCAGTTCGATGTGGTCCACCTCGGCCGGGACCCCCAGTTCGAGCAGGGCCGCCACGCTGGCGTCGGCCAGCCGCTCGCCGAGCAGCCGGCTCGACGACGGGTTGCCCGTGCCGGCCGTCAGTACCACCAGCTTCATCATCGCCGGCTCGGTTCCGGGGAGCGGCCGGTCACCGTGTCAAGGACCAACCGCGACGGCTTCGCCTGCCCCGGGCCGTCGGCCCCAGGGGCCTCCTCAAGCCCGGAACGCAACTTCGCTGCCAGCAGGGAGGCGTGCGTCGGGGCGTCCGGGATGTGCGCAGGGCGGCCCTCGGCGTAGCCGGCGCGGAGGTCGGGAAGGATCTCGCCGAGCAGGTCGAGCTGCTCCAGCACGGTCTTCAGCGGCAGCCCGGCGTGGTCGAGCAGGAAGAGTTGCCGCTGGTAGTGGCCGACCTCGCCGGTGAAGGAGAGGGTGCGTTCCAGGACCTGCTGCGGAGAGCCGACCGTGAGCGGAGTCTCCGCGATGAACTCCTCCAGGCTCGGCCCGTAGCCGTAGACCGGGGCAACGTCGAAGTAGGGGCGGAACTCGTTGATCGCGTCCTGGCTGTTGCGACGCATGAAGAACTGCCCGCCGAGGCCGACGATCGCGGTGTCCGCCGGGCCGTGGCCGTGGTGCTCGAAGCGGCGGCGGTACAGGTTCACCATGCGCTTGGTGTGGGAGAGGTTCCAGAAGATGTTGTTGTGGAAGAAGCCGTCGCCGTAGTAGGCGGCCTGCTCGGCGATTTCCGGGCTGCGGATCGAGCCGTGCCAGACGAACGGCGGCACGTCGTCCAGGGGACGCGGGGCGAGGGTGAAGCCCTGCAGCGGGGTGCGGAACTTGCCCTCCCAGTCCACGACCTCCTCCCGCCAGAGCCGGCGGAGCAGGGCGTAGTTCTCGACGGCCAGCGCGATCCCGTCCCGGATGTCACGGCCGAACCAGGGGTAGACCGGGCCGGTGTTGCCGCGGCCCATCATCAGGTCGACCCGGCCCTCGGAGACGTGCTGGAGCACCGAGTAGTCCTCGGCGATCTTCACCGGGTCGTTGGTGGTGATCAGCGTCGTGGCCGTGGACAGGATCAGCTTCGAGGTCTGGGCGGCGATGAAGCCCAGCAGCGTGGTCGGGGAGCTCGGGTGGAAGGGCGGGTTGTGGTGCTCGCCGAGCGCGAAGACGTCCAGGCCGATCTCCTCGGCCTTCCTGGCGATCTCGACCGCAGCCAGGATCCGTTCGTGCTCGGTGGGAACGCGACCGGTCGTCGGGTCC
This sequence comes from Propionibacteriaceae bacterium, assembly GCA_020846255.1. GTDB lineage: Bacteria > Actinomycetota > Actinomycetes > Propionibacteriales > Propionibacteriaceae > Propionicimonas. Next base: position 6,937 of record JADLEH010000406.1, on the reverse strand, counting down.
GGGGTGATGTCGCCGACGGTGAAGATGCCCAGCTGCATGTCTGCTCCAGATTGTTGTACTTTCAACTACCCTTGAAACACCTGCCTGCCTCAGGCTATTCCGGGCCCGGGCGGTAGGGCAGCGGCCCGGGGTGACCAATCTCGCCGCCACGCTCCCCCGGGGTTCGCCCGGCATCGGCCAGAATGGACCCATGAGCCCACTCGCCATCCCCTGGACCTGGCCCGACACCCCGATCGCCATCGCCGTGGTGGTCCTCGTCGCCCTGGTCGGCCGCTGGCTGATCGTGCGCGCCATCAAGTTCGGCACCCAGGCAGCCATCCATCGCGCCGAGCAGCAGCGCAAGCATCCCGAGTCCCGGGCCCAGCGGATCCTGGCGATGGCCACGGGGGCCGACAACGAGCGCTACGAGCAGCGGATCTCCACGGTGTCAGCGCTGCTGCGGAACCTCACCTCGATCGTGGTCGGGGTCATCCTCGTGCTCACGCTGATGGCCGTGTTCGAGATCCCGCTCGGGCCGCTGCTCGCCTCGGCAGGCGTCGGCGGCATCGCCCTCGCCTTCGGTGCACAGAGCCTGGTGAAGGACTTCCTCTCCGGGATCTTCATGATCATGGAGGACCAGTACGGGGTCGGCGACCTGATCGACACCGGCGAGGTCCGCGGCACGGTGGAGGACGTCGGGTTGCGCGTCACCAAGGTCAGGGACGCCACCGGCACCGTCTGGTACGTCCGCAACGGGGAGATCCTGAAGCTCGGCAACCAGAGCCAGGGCTGGTCGACGGCGATCATCGACGTCCCGGTGGCCTACGACGAGGACGCCGGCAAGGTGATCGCCATCCTCGAGGAGGTGGCGGCAGCCATCGACGCCGACCCGGCCTACGCCGACGTGTTGCTGGAGAAGCCGGCCGTCGCCGGCGTGAACGCCGTGACGGCCAACACGATGAGCATCCGGATGATGGCGAAGACCGCCCCCAACCAGCACTGGGGGCTGCAGCGGACGCTGCTGGAGCGCAGCCTCACGGCGCTCGCCAGGGCCGGCGTCCGCAGCCCCTCGCCGATGGGCATCCTGCCCACCTGACCCGGGGACCGGGGATTCCTGCCGAGCTGGCCGGAACCGCTGCGGAGCAGTGCGGTGCTGACTACCGTGATCAGTAGGAGCAGCACCGACGGCACCAGGTGGTGGACGCGATGATCACTGTCGAACTCGAGGACCTGCGATCGGGCCGGGAGCAGGTGATCGGCTTCCCCGGCGTGCTGGCGACCGTCCGGCTCACCGAGATCGCGAGGGCCGCCGCACGTGACTCCGGCGCGTGGACGTCGATCGCCACCATGGTCGAGTCCGAGCTGGCCGGGGAGATCACCCACATTGTCACCCGCACCGCCCGGCGAACCGGGCAGCAGCCGCCCTTCACCCTCGATTGTGCGGCCCTGCCGGCCATCCTCGACGACACCGTTGCGGTCACCCGGATCGAGGTCGGCAGCGGCGGTCGGGAGCTCCGGGCCGAACCCGCCTGAGGTCCGAGGCTAGTTCGGGGCCGGTGCCGTCGAAAGTGCGCGGGTCGAGCCGGCGCTGGCGACGATCACGCAGCCCATCGCCACCAGCTCAACCCAGCCGAGCTGTTCGCCGAGCAGGAGCAGGCCCGCCAGGGCTGCCGCGGCGGGTTCGAGGCTCATCAGGATGCCGAACACCGATGCCGGGATCCGGCGGCGGGCGATCATCTCCAGCCCGTACGGGATGACCGAGCTCAGCACGCCGACGGCAACGGCCAGCAGCGCCACCCGGGGCTGCCAAAGGGCCGACCCGCCGGCCAGCAGGCCGGGGACGAGGAACACCAGGGCGCCGACGAGGCTGCCGACGGTCACTCCGGTCACACCCTCCCAGGCGGCTCCCGTCGGCCCGGAGAGCAGGATGTAGCCGGCCCAGGCGGCGCCGGCCAGCAGGGCGAACCCGACCCCGACCCAGTCGACGGTGGTCGGGAAGACCCCGAGCAGCGCCACGCCGGCGGCCGCGAGCCCGACCCAGAGCAGGTCCCGGGCGCGGCGCGACCCGAACAGGGCTATGCCCAGCGGGCCGAGGAACTCGATGGTGACGGCGAGCCCGATCGGGATCCGGGCGAACGACTGGTAGATCGCCCAGTTCATGGTCGCCAGCGTGATGCCGTAGCCGATCACCACCCGCCACTCGGGCCAGGTCCGCCCGCGCAGCCGCGGCCGGGCGACCACCCAGAAGATGAGGGCAGCCACCGCCATCCGCAGCCAGGCCACAGCGGTGGGATCGGCGAGGCCGAACAGCGACTTGGCGAAGGCGGCCCCGACCTGCACGGTGACGATCGACCCGAGCACGAGCCAGACCGGACTCAACCAGGCGGGCAGCTGCTTCATGCCAGGGCTGCGCGGCGGTCGTACTCGGGGCAGCTGGTCAGGTGGTCGTTGACCAGGCCGACGGCCTGGGCGAAGGCGTAGACGATCGTCGGCCCGCAGAACCGGAAACCGGCCTGCTTCAGCCGTTTGGAGAGGGCGTCCCCTTCCGGGCTGGTTGCCGGGATCTGGCCGAGTTCGGTGAACGCGTGCTGCTGCGGGGCGCCGGGGAAGGCGCTCCAGATGAAGTCACTGAAGCCGTCAGCCGCTTCGATCCGCTGCCAGGCCCGGGCGTTGGTGATGGCTGCTTCGATCTTGCCCCGGTGCCGCACGATCCCGGCGTCCGCGAGCAGCCTCTCGACCTCGGCCTCGCCCCACCCCGCGATCACGTCCGGATCGAAGCCGGCGAAGGCCGAACGGAAGTTCTCCCGCTTGCGCAGGATCGTGTACCAGGACAGGCCGGCCTGGAAGCCGTCGAGGATCAGCTTCTCGTAGAGCGCCCGGGAGTCATGCTCGGGCACCCCCCACTCCTCGTCGTGGTAGGCGACGTACAGCGGGTCAGTGCCGCTCCAGCCGCAACGTTCGCCCATCCCGCCTCCCCTCGCCCGCTCATGCTAGTACCGGTGTCGGACACAGCCCGGCGGCGACCGTCCGGGCGGCTGCGTCGCGCGGCCGCGACACGAAAGGGGACAGTCCCCTTGTGTGCTGGAGTCCGCACGAACGGGGACTGTCCCCGTTTGTGCGGGGCTGGTTGATGACGATTCCGGCGTTGGCCGGAAAACCCGCTGGCGGGGGGTCGGCTTCCCCTAAGGTCGGGACGTGAACACTGAGACTCCCTGGACCAGGCACTACCAGCCGGGGGTCCCGGACGAGATCGACCTGCCCACGGAGTCCCTGGTCGCGCTGTACGAGCGCTCGGTCGCCGAGGCCGGCAGCTCGGTTGCCACCGAGTTCTTCGGCCGGACGACCACCTACGCCGAGCTCGGCGACCAGATCGCCCGGGCTGCCGAAGGGCTTCGGCGGCTCGGGGTGCAGGCCGGCGACCGGGTGGCCATTGTGCTTCCGAACTGCCCCCAGCACGTGGTCGCCTTCTACGCTGTGCTCCGAATCGGCGCCGTGGTGGTAGAGCACAACCCGCTCTACACCGAGCGTGAGCTGCGACACATGTTCGAGGACCACGCCGCCCGGGTCGCGATCTGCTGGGACGTCGCCGTGGCCAAGCTCCGCGCCCTCCCCGACGACCTCGCCCTCGAGCGCATCATCTCCGTCAACCTGCTGAAGGCCTTCCCGACCCTGAAACGGCTCGCGCTGCAACTACCTGTGCCCAAGCTTCGGGCCACCCGGGACCGGCTCACCCAGCCGGCGCCGGGAACCGTCAGCTGGGAGCAGTTCCTCGCCGCGCCGCCGATCGCCCCGGGCCACCCCCGCCCGGGCGTGCGCGACCTGGCGGTGATCCAGTACACGTCCGGCACCACCGGCGTGCCCAAGGGCGCGATGCTCAGCCACTTCAACCTGTTCAGCAACGCCCGCCAGGGCGAGGCCTGGATGCACGGGGCGCAGTACCGCAAGGAGGTCTTCTACGCGATCCTGCCGATGTTCCACGCCTTCGGCATGACCCTGTTCCTCACCTACGGCATCCTCAAGCAGGCGCGGCTGGTGATCTTCCCCTCCTTCGACGTCGACCTCGTGCTGGACGCGGCCAGGAAGTCGCCGCCGACGGTCTACTGCGCCGTACCGCCGATCTACCAGGCAACGGCCAACCGGGCCAAGGAGCGCGGCGTCAGCCTGCGCTCGGCCAAGTACTGCATCTCCGGGGCCATGAACCTGCCGGACGCGGTCGTGGAGCTCTGGGAGAGCGTCTCCGGCGGCCTGCTGGTAGAGGGCTACGGCATGACCGAGGCCTCACCGGTCTGCCTCGGCAACCCGTTCCATCCCAGCCGGCGGCCCGGCACCATCGGGGTCCCGTTCCCGAGCACCCACATGCGCGTGGTCGACCCAGCTGATCCCGGCCGGGAGGTCGGCAGCGGTGAGCGGGGCGAGCTGCTGATCAAGGGACCGCAGGTGTTCTCTGGCTACTGGAACAACCCGGAGGAGACCGAGAAGGCGCTGCTGCCGGGCGGCTGGCTGCGCACCGGCGACCTGGTCACGGTCGACGCCGACGGGTTCACCACCATCGTCGACCGGGTCAAGGAACTGATCATCACCGGCGGCTTCAACGTCTCCCCCTCCGAGGTGGAGGGCGTGCTGCGCGGGCACCCGGACATCACCGACGCCGCGGTGATCGGGGTGCCGGCACCATCCGGTGGCGAGAGCGTCGCCGCCGTGGTCACGCTCCGGCAGGGAGCGCGGCTGGACGAGGCGGCCCTGCGCGACTACAGCCGCGAACGGCTCGCCGGCTACAAGGTGCCCCGCCAGATCGTGTCGCTGAACGACCTGCCACGCTCGATGCTCGGCAAGGTGCTGCGCAAGGAAGTCCGGGAGAAGTTCCTCGCCGACCACGGCTGAGCCAAGGAGGTCCCGGGCCGACCGGGGACCTCGAGCTCAGCGGGCCTCGTCCGGCACTTCCAGGACGCCGTTGGGGTCCGCGCTGCGGTGCCAGGGCCAGTCCCAACCGTTGTCCCGCAACACGTAGAGCGCTGCGCCGAGGACGGCGAGGCCACAGGCAACCGCACCCATGGCGATCGTCCAGCGCGGTCCCCAAGCATCGCCGATCCAGCCGATCACCGGCGCACCGATGGGGGTGCCGCCGAGGAAGATCGCCATGTAGAGGGCCATCACCCGACCCCGCATCGCCGGGTCGACGGCCATCTGGACGGAGGTGTTGGCCGCCGTCATCACCGTCAGGGCGAACAGGCCGGTGGGCAGCAGGATGAGGACGTAGACGTAGTAGTTCCCGGCGATGGTCAGCAGCGCCATGCACAGGGCGAACCCGGCCAGCGCAGCCAGGATCAGCCGCAGCCGGATCTGGGTGCGGCGGGCGGCCAGCAGCCCGGCGCTCAGCGAGCCGATCGCAAGGATGGAGCCCATCAGCCCGAACTGTTCCGGCCCGACCTTGAACACAGCAGTGGCCATCAACGAGTTCGTGAGCTGGAAGTTCAGGCCGAAGGTGCCGAGCATGAACACGAGGAACATCACGATCAGGATGTCCGGCCGGTTGCGCACGTACCTGATGCCCTCCCGGATCGACCCCCGCTTCGCCGAGACCGGCGCCGGGGTGAGCTGGCTGGAATCCATCAGGGCGAGGGCGACCAGCACGGCGAGGAAGCTGAGCGCATTCAGCATCAGGGCCGGACCGACCCCCCACCAGGCGATGGTCAGGCCGGCGACGGCCGGGCCGATCAGCCGCGCGGTGTGGAACGACGTGGTGTTCAGGCCGACCGAGTTGGCGATCAGGTGCTGGGGCACCATCTCGGGCGCGAAAGCCTGCCGCGCCGGGCCGTCGAAGGCGGCAGCGATGCCCTGCAGGGTCGCCAGCAGGTAGACCTGCCACAGCGTGACCCACCCGCCCAGCACGAGCACGGCGAGGACTGCGCCGGTGACGGCGAGCCCGGCCTGGGTGGCGATCAGGACCTTGCGCTTGGGGAAGCGGTCGGCCATCGAGCCGGCCCAGGGGGCGAGCAGGGCCGTCGGCAGGAACTGCAGGCCGGTGACGATCCCGAGGGCGACGGCGGAGTTGTTGGTCAGGACGGTGAGCACCAGCCAGTCCTGGGCGACGCGGGCCATCCAGGTACCGATGTTGGAGACGAAGCCGCCGGTCCAGAAGAGCCGGTAGTTGCGGATGCCCATCGAGGAGAACATAGGCACCCGCTCCAGGGTCGCAGCGCTCACCGCCCGACCACCCGGTTCAGCACGGCTGTGGCGTCGTTCAGCAAGGCGATTTCCTCTCCGGAGAGCCCCTGGAGCTGACGAACCATCCAGTCATCGCGGGCGCGGGCGGTGCGATCGAGCACCGCCTCGCCGTCGGCGGTCAGCGTGAGCACCTTGGAGCGCCCGTCGCTGGGATGGTCGTCGCGGGAAACCAGCCCGCGCTCCACCAGGCAGTTGATGGTCTTGGTCATGCTCGGGGCGCTGATCCGTTCGATCTCGGCCAGCTCACCCGGGGTCAGCGGGCCGTGGCGAAGGTTCGCCAGCGCGCTCACCAGGTGCGGGGCAAGCTCCGAGCTGGACTCGAACCGGACGCGCCGACTGATCCGCTGGCAGGCGATCCGCAGGTCGCTGGCGAGGTCGGGCAGGGCATCCGTTGTCATGATGCTTAGCCTATCTCATTAGCCAAGCTAACTATTCCGTTTCCACGGCTCCCACCCGCCAACAGGCCGGGAGCCGGGGGCAAGGGGCCGCCCGGCCGGAGGTGGCGACGGCTAGAGCGAGCGGGCCCAGGCGAGCAGGCGGGGGTCGGCGAGGCTCGACACCACCAGGTCGGCGGGGAAGCCCTCAGGTGAGAGGGTCGGCACCCCCACGACCAGCATCCCGGCGGCCCGGGCTGCGGCTACCCCGGTCTCGGTGTCCTCGAAGGCGATGCTGGCTCCCGGGTCGGCGCCGAGCAGCCGGCAGGCGGCGAGGTAGAGGTCGGCGGCCGGCTTCG
>JADLEH010000405.1 GCA_020846255.1 Propionibacteriaceae bacterium | reverse complement strand
TCCTGACCCGCAAAGTGCTCCGCAACGGCAACTTCGTATCCCGCGCCGACCTCGTCACCAAACTGATGACCTTCATCGAGCGCTACAACACCACCGCCGGACCCTTCGCCTGGACCTACACCGGCCAACCCCTCACCACCGGCAACACGCGCAAGATGGGCATCTCCCCGTCTGGCGGACGGGTGGTTATGAGGCTTGGCGGTAGTTCTGTTCCCACTCGGCGGGTGGGACGTGGTCGAGGGTGCTGTGCAGTCTCGACGTGTTGTACCAGTTGATCCACCGGAAGATCGCCCGTCGGGCTTCCGCCCGGGTGGCGAAGATCTGGTCTTGCAGGCACTCTCGTTTGAGGCTCTCCCAGAACGACTCGGCGACCGAATTGTCGTAGCATACTCCAGTCCGACCGACCGATGCTCGCATCTGACGTGCTGGACAGTAGTCAATGTAGTCATTTGATGTGTATTGACTCCCGCGGTCGGCGTGGGTGATGACGCCAGCGATGCCCGCCGGCCCGCCTCGGGCGGTGACGGCCATGTCGAGGGCGTCCAACACGAGTTCGGTGCGCATGTGCTCGGCCATGGCGTAGCCGACCAGCCGGCGGGAGCCGAGATCGAGCACCGAGGCGACGAACAACCAGCCCTCGCCCGTCGGGATGTACGTGATGTCTTGGCACCACGCGACATCGGGCGGCCCGGGTGCGAACTGGCGGCGGACCAGATCGGGGATCACGTAGCCGTCGGGGTCCGGGCACGGTGGTGCGGATGGTTCTGGCTCTGAATCGGCCGGTCAGACCGTTGATGCGCATCAGCCGGCGGACCCGCTTGTGGTTGATCTTCAACCCCGCCCGACGGAGTTCGCGGTGCATCCGAGGCACCCCGTAGTTCCCGTCCGACGCGGCGTGGATCTCCCGCATGAGAGCGACGATCTCGGCGTCGTCGATCTGCCGTGCGGTCGGCCCGGCCTCACGGCGAGTCAGCCAGCCGTAGAACCCCGAGGTCGACGCCCCGGCCGCTGCGCACGCTGCTGTCACCGGGACCCCGGCCGCCTTCTGGTCATCGACACACTCGTAGCGGCTCACGACGTCGACTCCTTCACCCAGAAAGCCATCGATCGTTTGAGCAAGTCGCGCTCCATCTTCAACCGGGCGACCTCAGCCCGCAGCTCGGCGAGCTCACCACGCTCGTCAACAGTCAGACCAGCGCGTTCACCGCGTTGGATCCGCTCGAGACGAACCCAGTTCCCCAGAGTCCCGTCGTTCACGCCGACCGAACGAGCAACATCAGCGATCGCACGATGCTCATCGAGCACCAGACCGACCGCGTCACGCCGGAACTCCGGCGAGAACAACGAGGGGCGACCACCCCGAGACTTCCTCTTCCCAGACACGAACAACTCCTAATCGGACTGTCCGCCCAAAGGGGGGATGCTCACCATCGACCAGCAGCTCGACACGATCGCAGCCCGAATCGACCTGCTCCGTCGATATCGCCGAGTCCAAGACGACCAGACACTCCAATCTCCCGTGTCGAATGTACGGTAGGTAAAGGCTAGGCAGCCACGCATGGTGGCAGACTCCGGTGGAGCCCAGCTGTCCCGCCGTTAGCCTGCACCTGGGCTGGACAGAGCAGGGGGAGCGGAATGGAAGCGGTCGAGCGGAACGGCGCAGTAGAACTGAACGGGCACGGGGGCGGGCCGTGGCTGATGCGGCTCGAACGCACACTCGAGCCGGCGACGGCCGCCAACAACGTTGCGCCTGCCGCGGCGGCCCTCGTTGGGAGCCTTGGCCAGACGCTCACGCCGGTCGCGACCCTTATGCAGTCAACCGCGAGCTCCGGTGCGGCGCTGAAGGTGGTGTTCTCACCCGACGTGCAGCGCGGGCTTGCCCAAGGAACCCTGCGGTTGATGGGCTCGGCGAAAGGCGGGTACCCGGTTGCGGTCAACCAACTCGGACGGATCCGAGAGGTGGCCACCGTCATGCCAGCCGCAGGAGTTCTGGCCGGGCCAGCGCTCCTGCCGATCCTCCTGCCGGCGGTCGCCGCAGCAGGTGCCGCTTACTTCCAGCACCGCTGGCTGGAGAAGCGCCTCGACGAAATCAAGCAATCGCTACATCGAGTCGAGAGCCGCCTGCGCGACAACGACTTCGCAGTGCTGGAAGCGGCAGACGCGCTCACCGAGGCGATGATGACCGGGAGCGGGTGGGACATTCCCGATCAACTGCGACTAGAGCTGGCGGTCGCTCGCCAAGAGGTCGAGCGCGTGTTCCGGTCGCGGCGCCGTCACGTCGTTCAGGCCCTCGACTGGGTCGATGACGAACGGCGAGGGCTCCCCAACCCCTGGACCGAAACCGTGAAGAGACTCTTCAGCGAGACCCATCTCGTCACGGAGATCGCCACCTACGTGCAAGCGATGGCGGTCAGAGCCCGCCTGACATCGGCGACGTCGTTCGTGCTCGCTACCGACTCGGCTGCGGCGACAAGCGTTCGCATGCTTGAAGACGCAGAACTGGAACTCCGCTCAAGCTACGACCGTCTCGTTTCCACGTTGGCTCCGCTCGCCGAGCGCCGTCCAGATGGCAACTGGATGCACCGCATACCCGGCGTCTCGAAAGGCGACTCCGGGTTCCGGAAGGCGGTGGACATGGTGGACCACCTCAAAGCAGACATCGGCGAACACCTGCCGGACCGCTCCCGCACTGTCGAGTTGACCCTTGCGCCGCACCAGCTGTTGTCCCTCGCCGACGGAACCATCAATCTGGCGCAGACGGGCTGACGAATACTCGCTGCACTACGCCTTGAACGGCGCTGCTCTCAGCTCAGCGGCGGCCGGGCCACTAGACTCCGCCCCGGGGATGGCCAATAAGGGCTGCTCGGGTCGGCCGACTCGTCACACGGCGCAGTCAGGCTCGGGAACCCCGATTGACGTGCCGTAGCCCCACTCCGCCGGGCATGCGGGATCAGCAGGCCTCGCACACTCCGGGCAATGATGCGGCGGCTGGCCGCATTCTTCGCCGCTCAGAGTTATGCAGCCTGGGTTTGCCGGCTCTTCGCGTTCTGGCGGGGTTAGTGGCCGAGGAGGTTCCAGTTGCAGCCGCCGGTGTAGAGCAGGACGCGTAACCGGTAGTTGTCGAAGTTGCGGAAGCCGTGGCCGACGCGCTTGATCTTCTTGATGAGCAGGTTCAGCGCTTCGGTCGGGCCGTTCGAGGCGCCGGTGATGTGCCAGTTCAGGATCTGGTCCCGCCAGCGCTTGAGGGTGCCGCCCATCGAGCGGAACTCCGCCGGTTTCGCGGTGGCGCAGTCCTCGATGACCCCGTCGAGCCAGGCGGCGGCGACGTCGGGATCCGCGGCGAGGGTGTAGAGGTCCCGCAGGCACTCTTTGGCCAGCCAGGCGGCGTGCACGTGTCCGTCGGGATCGCCCGCCGCGAGCAGCCCGCGCAGCTTGGTGGTGCCCTTGTCGTCGAGACGTTCCGCCGCTTTGGTCAGCAGCTTGCGGGCCCGATACAGCGGATCGGCCGTTCTGCCACGGTGGCCGAGGGTCTCGTTCTGGACGCGGCGGCGGACCTTGTCCAACGCCCGGGTGGCCACCCCGACGACGTGGAAGGGATCGGCGACGGTGATGGCGTCGGGGAAGTGCTTGCGCAGCGCCCGCCGGAACGGTTCGTGCAGATCGCACACGGTGACCTCGATCCCCGCCTTCCAGCTGTCCGACTGGTCGGTCAGCCACTGGTCGAGCTGTGGGGCGTGGCGTCCTTCGAACAGATCG
>JADLEH010000404.1 GCA_020846255.1 Propionibacteriaceae bacterium | reverse complement strand
TGGATCTCCTGCTCAATGGCGTGCGACCACTCGACTGCCGTCTCCGGCTCGGCGTGGGCCAGCATGTACAGGTTGCGCGTCGGGTCGGCGTCCAGGTGCGCTGCCACGCTCGGACCGGACAGATCGATGTCGACCAGCACCGTCGGCGCGACCATACCCAGACCGGCTGCCAGGTTCAGCGCGACGGTCGTCCTACCCGGGCTGCCCGGCCCGCTCGCGACCGCGAGCACTGACAAGGATGTTGACGATGCCTCGGAGGGCGGCGCCGTGGGCGCCCCGGCCCCGGCCTCAGTCGCCTGCACGGATGACACCGATCGTTCGCCACGGACCGCGGCCAGGAGTGCTTGACGTACCGTCGTCGGGTCAGCCTTGAGTGGCAGGATCAGGCCAGAAGCGCCTTGCCATCGACCTTCATCAGGGTTGGACGTCAGTAGGACCAGCGGCATCCGGACGCGGGCAAGGTCCACGAGCGCACCAGGCGTCAGGCGGTGGAGACCCTCGGCAACCAGACATGCGTCGGGCCGGTCGCGCCGAACGCACTCCAGCAGTTGGTCGGCGGACAGACAGCGCAGCACCGCGACCAGCTCGTCAGTCTCGACGAGTGCTGGGAGGAGATCTCGTTCGCGATCCGAGTCGCCAAGTCCAACCGCGATTCGGAGCGCGGGAAGGCCCTGAATCAGCGGACTCGCGACACTTGCAGCGGTGCCCGATTCAGATGGTTCTCCGCTGTGGCTGCGTTCCATTTACGCACCTTCCGCCGGGAGAAGGGCCACGTCGAGATCGCCGTTCCATTTCGCCACCGTGAGCTGAAGCGCCTGCTCCTGCGACACGATCAAGGTCAGCGAGCTGATTGAGCCCCGGTCATCCCGATCGGCGTCATCCGAGCCGCCGGTGTTGATCACGGTTGTCTGATCGTCAAGGCCCACGTCGTAGACCGTGATACGTGGCAGCACGACCGAGGTGCGAGACTCCGGTCGACCCTTGTTCGTGGTGACCAGGACCTGGACGGAATCTCCCGGACGAATTGCGCCGCCGGCTGCTGTGTCCGGACTGACCTGGATTGTCAGCGCCATCTGACCCGGCCCGAGCGGCGGCCGGCCAGACAACTGGGCACGAGCCAGGAGCTGCTGAGCGTGGAGGGGCTCCGCCAGTTGCCGGCCGACCACCGTCGCCTGCTCTTCAGCCGATATGGCGGCAGCGAAAATCGCATCGTCCACCCGAACGTTGGTCACCACCACGTCCGACAGGCCAAGCGTTGCCCCGGCCGGCCGGTCGCGCGTGGCGACGAGGACAGCGCGGGTGTCAGTCGACGTGGTCCAGAACACGACCGACCCGCCCACTGAGACCAGCATCAGGAACAGCCCGAACAGGGCGCGGGGGTCGAGCCGCCACGGCTTTCGGAGTGCGCGTCTCGGCGTGAGCGTAGTGCTGGCCATCGCTGTACCTACCGGCAAGTGGTCGTGATGGTCGCCCGTGGAACGGTCCTCGACTGGACGTCGGACCCTGCCGTGAGCGACAAACCATCAGCTCGGTTGAGCGGACTTCGGGTAACCAATTAACGTGAGTTGATTACACGGGCTTCATCATAAACTGTCGTGAATGACTTGTCAACTGTAGTGGAGAATTGGGATAATCTCGCTTCACTGCAGTTGATTTCTGTGGTATACTGAGGCACGAGTCCTAAGCTGCGGTTCTACCTGGAGCGCGGAAATGGTCGCCGACCCAGGGGGTGCGTCGATCTCTGAGGCTGAGGCGCCGCGCCCGACCTCCCTGTCACAGAAGCTCGACAACCTCTTCCAGACGGTCCATCCGTCGAGCCGGGGTGAGTACACCTTCGAAGAGGTGGCCGAGGCCATTCGTGCCCGCGGTGGCCCGACGATCTCAGCTACCTACATCTGGCAGCTCCGCAAGGGACTGCGCGACAATCCGACGAAGAAGCATCTCGAGGCGCTCGCCGAGTTCTTCAACGTGTCGCCGTCATATTTCTTCGACGAAGCGGCCGCGGCACGCATCGACGCGGAGTTGGCGTTGTTGGTAGCCCTGCGAGACGGCTCGGTGCGCCAGTTGGCGCTGCGGGCATTCGGCCTGTCGGCGGACAGCCTGGCAACGATCGCGAGAATGGTCGAGCGCGTCAGGGAGCTCGAGGGGCTACCGGATCGCGAGCCCGAGACTGTCGAGGAGCCGTCCTCCGGTTCGGCCCGCGAGCCACACGAAGACCGCTAGGACGGAACCAATGGGAGCCTCATCGCCACAGCCCTGGTGACGCGGTCGGTGAGCGGCACGCCAACAATGTAAGGGACACACCCGTGAATCTCAGAGCGCTGCGTCGCAGGTGTGAGAAGCGGCTCCGTGAGATCGAGCTTCCTGTGCCCTTTGACGCGCATGCATTCTGCGAGAAACTGGCGATACGCCGAGGCCGGCCGATCCACCTGTTGCCAATTCCATCTGATGGGGAACCGGGCGGACTGACCGGTGCCTGTCTGACGATTGCCGACAAGGACATCATCTTCTACGAGAGTAGGACGAGCGGATGGCACCAGGATCACATCATCCTCCACGAGGTGGCGCACTTGCTCCTGGGACACCATTCGGACATGCGCTCTGACGAGGAGTTTTTGCGCCAGTTGTTTCCCGACTTTCGGCCAGAGGTCGTACGTCAGATACTTCAGCGCCAGACCTACACACACGAGGACGAGCGAGAAGCTGAGTTGCTTGCCACACTGATCCTGGGTCGCGTCGGCCGCATCACGGCATCAGGCGCTCAAAGACGGCCCTCCGAGCCGGATGATCCGGTCGTGCGCCTCGAAGCCATCCTCGACAGTGGCAATGTGAGAAGCCGTGATTAGCGACGTTCTGGCCAACGGACCGGCCCTGGTGGCCTGGGCGGCGGTCTTCTACAAGCTCTCCGCGAGGCGACGAAGCCCGGATGACCCGGCGGCGCACCCCTACTTGGGGACTCTGGTGGCTCTCGCTTTGGCACTGACGGTGCTGGCTCACCCAGTCTACGTGACGTTGGATCACCTGGCCGGAATCCCGAACCTGGCGAGATTGCTTGGCCACAGCTTCATCGTGCTGGCGGCCTGGAGCGCCCGGTCCACTCTCTCGTACGTGAACTATCCGTTCGAGCAAGCACGATCTCGCGTTCGTCATCATGGCGCCATCCTCGTGGTCGCGCTCGTGCTCATGGCCGTGCTGTTCGGACTGGCGCCTGTCGACGAGGAGACGATCCAGTTCATGAGTATGTACGCCACCACTCCGTTCATCCTCGAGTACTGGCTCGTCTTCCTGGGTTTCCTGGGGGTCGCGCTTTTCGACATCGTCAGGCTGGATCTCGCTCACGCGGCACGAGCGGACAATCCGGCCCTGAAGCTTGGCCTTCGAACGGTAGCACTTGGAGGAATCGTTGGCCTCGGCTACGTGGCCAACGAAGGCATCTACGTTCTCGGCGCGCAAGTGGATGCCACCTACCCCCTCGGCGACAAGGACATGGTCACCACCGTGCTGGTCGCAGGCGGCACCAGCTTGATGATCATCGGGTCGACCATGCCTGCCTGGGGGCCAGTCGTCGGGATACCGGCGGCCGCGCGCTGGATCGATCGATACCGAACGCTGCGCCAACTCTACCCGCTCTGGGCTGATCTCTATCGGGCCAGTCCGGACATCGCCCTGTCGCCACCTTCAACGTCGTTGATGGATGCCCTTTCGCTCCGCGATCTGAACGTCCGGCTGTATCGACGCGTGGTGGAGATCCGTGACGGTCTGCTGACGCTGCATTCGTTCGTCGATCCGCAAGTCCGCGCAGAAGCCAGCACATTGGGGCGGTTGGCCGGACTGTCAGGCGACGAGCTGATCGTGGTTGCCGAGGCGGCAACGGTCGCGGCGGCTATCCGAGCAAAGGCGCGAGGACACGCGGTGCCCGAAGGACATGTGGTTGCATCGGCGCCCGTCGGATCCGACCTGCGCGATGAAGCTGTCTACCTTACGAGACTGGCGCGCGCGTATCGCGACTCGCAGATCGTGAGGACGGTGTTAGGTCGAACCGAAAACGCCACGGTTGAGGGTGGACTCGTGGAGCAGGGAACACGACGACCATGATCACTCAGGATACAGATTCGACGGCGGCGACGCGCCAGTCTGAGCTGACACACCCGCGCCTGGCCAGGCTCGTGACCGAGATCCTGGCGCCGGCGCCCACGGTGGCGGTCCTCCTGCTCCTCGTCGCCTGGCACAGCGCTCCGACCACAGCGGACGCCGTACGCTGGGGTGTACTCGCAGCCCTGTTCGCCAGCTTCGTGCCCTTCCTGTACATCGTCCGGGGCGTGCGCCGCGGTCGCCTCACCGATCATCACGTGCGTATCCGTGAGCAGCGACGCCTGCCGCTCCTCGTCGGGATCGCGTCGGTCCTGGTTGGCCTGACGCTGCTGGCCCTCTGGGGCGCACCACGTGAGCTCGTCGCACTGGTCGCGTCGATGGTGGTGGGGCTGGCATCGTCGCTGCTGGTGACGCTCGTCTGGAAAATCTCTATCCATACAGCCGTCGTCGCCGGCGCAGCCACGATCCTGGTGCTCGTCTTCGGACCGCCGCTCCTGATCCTGTCACCGCTCGTGGCCCTCGTGTGCTGGGCGCGCGTCGCGGTACGCGACCACACGCCAGCCCAGACGATCACCGGTGTGGCACTCGGAGCGACCGTGGCGGCGGTGGTATTCTCGCTCCTCCGCTAGCCGGCCAGGCTGGATGTGCCAAAAAGTGGAAAGGCCGACGGCGCACTTTGACCCAAGAAGAACATTTGTTCTATACTTACTCGCAGGGTGGTCGTCCTCCTGGATAGCCGACGATCGTCGCGACGCTCTGCCACATCCTCATCGCTGATTCGTGGTGTGACACCGTACACTCCCACCGCTTGAAGTCTGTGCGCGACTCTCATTGTCGAGTCGATGCGATGGCATCGGAAGTCGCGTGACTAGGGTGTGTCCGGTGAATTAGTCGAGCCAGAGGATGAGGCTGGCGAGGAGAAGCATGGAGCGGTAGTTGTCGGCCCGTTTCTCGAAACGGGTGGCAATGCCACGCCACTCCTTCTGGCGATTGAAGCAGCGTTCGACGACATTTCGTCGTCGGTAGCGCTCGAGATCGAAGGCGAGCGGCCGTCCGGGGCGCTTGGCGCGGCGCGCGCGCTGGTCTGAGCGCTCCGGTATGGTGTGGGGGATGCCGCGCTGGCGCAGCAGCGTGCGGCAGCGCGGGTAGCTGTAGCCTTTGTCAGCGATCACGTGGGCAGGACGCTTGCGCGGTCGGCCCCTCCCGTCGGGTCGAGGCACGCGGATCGCGTCAAGGACGGCGGCCAACTGGTTGCTGTCGTGACGCTGGCCCGGCGTGACCACGAAGGAGAGGGGACGCCCCCGGCCATCGCAGGCCAGGTGGATCTTGGTGGTTAGCCCGCCACGACTCCGTCCGAGCCCCTCGTCCGGAATCTGCGCCCCCTTTTTTCGTCCGCCTTCGCCAGTTGCTTCCGCGCCCCGGCCGCGTGCTGGTGGGCACGGACGGAACTGCCGTCGATGCTCACCTCCCAGCTCAGGGCACCCACGGCGTCGGACTTGGTCTGTGCGTCCGCCAGCAGCCGCTCCCACGTCCCGTCCCGTCGCCAACGGACCAGCCGGTCATACGCTGTCCGCCACGGCCCATACCGCTCCGGCAGGTCTCGCCATGGCGCGCCGGTCCGCAACTTCCACAAGATCGCGTTGATCACCGTCCGATGATCTCGCCACTGCTTGCCACGTCGCCCGTTCTTCGGCAACTGCGGCACCAGTTGATCCCACGCCGCATCCGTCAACTC
>JADLEH010000403.1 GCA_020846255.1 Propionibacteriaceae bacterium | reverse complement strand
GGCAGCCGGTCGGGCACCGGGGCGGTGACCGTCCGCGCCACGCTCAGCCCTTGCGCCGCTGGATGGCTGCCCACTCGTCGCGCAGGCCCACCGTCCGGTGGTACAGCCCGGGGGCGTCGAGGTCGGCTGCGAAGTAGCCGAGTCGTTCGAACTGGACCACCTGACCGGGGGCCGTCGTAGCCAGAGCTGCCTCGGCCTTGCCGGTGACGATCTCCCGGGAGTCCGGGTTCAGGTCGTCCAGCGGTTCGCCGGTGGCCTCGCCGGGCGCCTCTGCCGTGAACAGCCGCTCGTAGAGCCCGACCCGGATCTCGGTGGCGTGCGCCGCCGAGACCCAGTGCATCGTGGACTTCACCTTTCGACCGTCCGGCGCGTCGCCGCCGCGGGTGGCCGGGTCGTAGCTGGCGTGGACGGTGACCACGTCGCCGGCCTCGTCCTTGTCCACCGAGGTGGCGGTGACCAGGTAGGCGCCGCGGAGCCGGACCTCACGGCCGATGCTCAGCCGGAAGAACTTCGGCGGCGGCACCTCGGCGAAGTCGTCGGCCTCGATCCACAGCTCACCGCTGAAGGCGACCTGCCGGGTGCCGTCCTCGGGGTTCTCGGGGTTGTTGGCCACCTCGAAGTACTCGACCAGCGGCTCGCCGGCAGCGTCGGTTGGCCAGTTGTCGATCACGAGGCGGAGGGGCGCCAGCACCGCCATCCGGCGCTGCGCCGTGCGGTTCAGCTCGCGCCGGACGTAGGACTCCAGCGCCTCGATGCTCTGGCGGCTGTTCGTCCGGGTCGTTCCCACCTCCGAGCAGAAGGCCCGGATCGCCGCGGCCGGATAGCCCCGGCGGCGCAGGCCGCGCAGCGTCGGCATCCGCGGGTCGTCCCAGCCGTCGACGGTGCCGTCGTTGACGAGCTTGGCCAGGCGCCGCTTGCTGGTGATGATGTGGGTCAGCTCCAGCCGGGCGAACTCGATCTGCCGCGGCTGGTCACCGGGCAGGGGCAGCTGGGCGAGGTACCAGTCGTAGAGCGGACGGTGGGTGTCGAACTCCAGCGTGCAGATGGAGTGGGTGACCCCCTCGATGGCATCGCTCTGGCCGTGGGCCCAGTCGTAGGTCGGGTAGATGCACCAGTCGTCGCCGGTGCGGAAGTGGTGGCTGTGCCGGATCCGGTACATCACCGGGTCCCGCAGGGCCATGTTCTCGTGCTGCATGTCGATCTTGGCCCGCAGCACCCGGGTGCCGTCGGGGAACTCACCGGCCCGCATCCGCCGGAACAGGTCGAGGTTCTCCTCGATGGAGCGGCTGCGGTAGGCGCTCTCGGTGCCCGGCCTGCCGAAGCCGCCACGCTCGGCGGAGATGGTCTCCGGGTCGGAGTCGTCGACGTAGGCCAGGCCACGCCCGACCAGCAGTTCGGCCCACTCGTACAGCTGGCCGAAGTAGTCCGAGGCGTGCAGCAGCCGGGCCGGGTGGAAGCCGAGCCACTCGATGTCGGCGACGATGGAGTCGACGTACTCGGTCTCCTCGGTGTCCGGATTGGTGTCGTCGAGGCGCAGGTTGCAGATCCCGCCGAACTCCTCGGCCGTCCCGAAGTCGACGGTGATCGCCTTCGCGTGCCCGATGTGGAGGTAGCCGTTCGGTTCGGGTGGGAACCGGGTCTGGACCCGTCCGCCGTAGGTGCCCTGCTCGTTGTCCCGACGAATGAGGTCACGGATGAAGTCGTTGGCAACGGGCTGGGTCATGGCCGAAAAGTTACCACCCCGGGAGGGGCCGCCTCCGCCCCCGCCGGCCTGCCCGGCTGCCGGCCGCCCCGGCTTCCGCGGGGAGGGGTGGCAGCGGAGCGTGGGGGCCCTGGCCGGACTGTTCGGTAGTCTGTTGCGGCCATGACTGCCAGCCCAGCCCGCCTTCGCGTCGCGCCCTCGCCCACCGGCGACCCGCACGTCGGAACCGCGTACATGTCCCTGTTCAACCTCGCCTACGCCCGCGCCACCGGCGGCGCCTTCGTCCTGCGGATCGAGGACACCGACCGGGCCAGGTACGTCGAGTCGTCCGAGCAACAGATCTACGACACCCTGCACTGGCTGGGGCTGGACTGGGACGAGGGCCCCGACATCGGCGGCCCGTACGCCCCCTACCGGCAGTCGGAGCGGCTGGACACCTACCGGCCCTTCGTCGAGCAGCTGATCGCCGACGGCCACGCCTACCATTGCTGGTGCACGCCCGAACGGCTGGCGCAGGTGCGTGCCGAGCAGCAGGCGTCCAAGGCCTCTGTCACCGGCTACGACCGGTTGTGCCTCGGCCTCACCCGCGAGGAGCGCTCGGTGCTGCCCGGCTTCAGCGACACCCCGGTCGTGCGGATGCTGATCCCCGATGACGCGCCGTTGACCTTCACCGACCTGATCCGTGGCGAGGTGAACGCACCGCGTCCCGACGACCAGGTGATCCTCAAGGCCGACGGCTTCCCGACCTACCACCTGGCTGTCGTCGTCGACGACCACCTGATGGACATCACCCACGTCGTCCGCGGCGAGG
>JADLEH010000402.1 GCA_020846255.1 Propionibacteriaceae bacterium | reverse complement strand
GCTGGCCGCCGAGACGCCGTCGCTGCACATGAGCTTCACCGGCAACCCGGGCACCGGGAAGACCACGGTCGCGATGCGCATGGCCGAGATCCTCCACCGCCTGGGGTACGTCCGGAAGGGCCACCTGGTGGCGGTGACCCGGGAGGACCTGGTGGGGCAGTACATCGGCCACACCGCGCCCAAGACCAACGAGGTGCTCAAGAAGGCGATGGGCGGCGTGCTCTTCATCGACGAGGCCTACTACCTCTACCGCCCGGAGAACGAGCGCGACTACGGCCAGGAGGCGATCGAGATCCTGCTCCAGGTCATGGAGAACAACCGGGCCGACCTGGTGGTGATCCTGGCCGGCTACAAGGACCGGATGGACACCTTCTTCCGCTCCAACCCCGGGATGAGCTCGCGGATCGCGCACCACCTCGACTTCCCGGACTACAGCCACGACGAGCTGCTGCGGATCGGCGACCGGATGCTCGAGGGGATGAGCTACCGCTTCGGCCCGGGCGGCCGGGAGACGTTCGCCGAGTACCTCACGCTGCGCCTGGCCCAGCCGCACTTCGCCAACGCGCGCAGCGTGCGCAACGCGCTCGACCGGATGCGCCTGCGCCAGGCCAGCCGGCTGTTCGCCCAGCCGGAGCGCGAGCTGTCGCGCGACGACCTGACGACCCTGGAACCCTCGGACATCCGCGCCAGCCGGCTGTTCGGCGGCGCCCGCTGACCCCGCCCGACACCCGAGACCCGCCATGCCCCTGTCGCGCCGCTGGACGCTCACGCGGTACCTGATCGAGGAGCGCCGCCGCTTTCCCGAGGCGAGCGGCGACCTCAACGCCCTGATCCTCGACGTCTCGCTCGCCTGCAAGGCGATCGCCCGGATCGTGGCCTTCGAGGACCTGGCCGAGGCGCTCTGCCCGGGCGTGCCGGCCACCGCGGGGGGGATCAACGTGCAGGGGGAGGAGCAGAAGAAGCTCGACGTGGTGAGCAACGAGCTCTTCACCCGCATGAACGAGTGGAACGGCCACCTCGCCGGCATGGCCTCCGAGGAGATGGACGTGCCGTGGCAGATCCCGGCGCAGTACCCCCGGGGCAAGTACCTGCTGGTGTTCGACCCGCTCGACGGCTCGAGCAACCTCGACGTGAACGTCTCGGTGGGGAGCATCTTCTCGATCCTGCGGGCGCCGGCCGAGGTCTGCGAGACCGGACGGGACGTGACCGAGGCCGACTTCCTGCAGCCCGGGGCCACCCAGGTGGCGGCGGGCTACGCCATCTACGGCCCCACCACGATGCTGGTGCTGACGGTGGGCAACGGGGTGGTGGGCTTCACCCTGAACCCGAACCTGGGCGAGTTCGTGCTGACCCACCCGCAGATCACGGTGCCCGCGGACACCCACGAGTTCGCGATCAACAGCTCCAACAGCCGCTTCTGGGAGCCGCCGGTCAAGCGCTACGTCGACGAGTGCCTGGCGGGGAAGACCGGGCCCCGGGGCAAGGACTTCAACATGCGCTGGATCGCCTCGATGGTGGCCGAGGCGCACCGCATCCTGATGCGCGGGGGGGTGTTCATGTACCCCCGGGACACCAAGGACCCCGCCAAGCCGGGCCGGCTGCGGCTCCTGTACGAGGCCAACCCGATGGGCTTCATCATCGAGCAGGCGGGCGGGCGGGCCAGCACCGGCCGGCAGCCGGTGCTCGATGTCGCGCCCAGCGCGCTGCACCAGCGCATCGGGCTGGTCTTCGGCTCCCGCCACGAGGTGGAGCGGATCGAGCGCTACCACCAGGAGCCGGCGTCCCGGGACACCGGGGCCCCGCTGTTCGGCGAACGCAGTCTCTTCCGCGACTAGGCCACCACCGACTCCACGGGACCAGGGCATGTCCGAACGGCACCCCATCGTCGCCATCACCGGCTCTTCCGGCGCGGGCACCACCTCGGTGACGCGCACATTCGAGAACATCTTCCGGCGCGAGTGCCTCAAGGCCGCGATCGTCGAGGGCGACAGCTTCCACCGCTACGACCGGGCCGAGATGCGGCTGCGGCAGGCGGAGGCCGAGAAGGGCGGGAACAAGCACTTCAGCCACTTCGGGCCATCCAACAACCTCTTCCCGGAGCTGGAGGCGCTGTTCCGCGCCTACGCCGAGACCGGGCGGGGCCGCAGCCGGAAGTACCTGCATGACCCCGTGGAGGCCGCCCCGTACCGGCAGGAGCCCGGGACCTTCACCCCCTGGGAGGACATGGGCGAGGGCACCGACCTGCTGTTCTACGAGGGGCTGCACGGCGCGGTGGTCACCGAGGAGGTGAACATCGCCCGCTACCCGGACCTGCTGATCGGCGTGGTGCCGGTGATCAACCTGGAGTGGATCCAGAAGCTGTGGCGCGACAAGCACGTCCGTGGCTACTCCGCGGAGGCCGTCACCGACACCATCCTGCGCCGGATGCCGGACTACGTGCACTACATCTGCCCCCAGTTCGCGCACACCCACGTGAACTTCCAGCGGGTGCCGATGGTGGACACCTCCAACCCGTTCATCGCCCGCGACATCCCGGCCGCGAGCGAGAGCATGGTGGTGATCCGCTTCGCCAACCCCAAGGGCATCGACTTTCCCTACCTGCTGTCGATGATCAATGATTCGTTCATGTCGCGCGCCAATACCGTGGTGGTGCCCGGCGGCAAGATGGAGATCGCCATGCAACTCATCTTCACGCCATTCGTGTGGCGCTTGATGGAGCGCCGCAAACGCGCACTAGGTAACGCTTAAACCTTGATGTAACGCTTAAAACAACAAAGGTCACGCCATGAATGAACACCCCACCCCACAACTCGCCCGCGACATGGCCAACGCCATTCGCATGCTCGCTGTCGATGCGGTTGAAAAAGCCAAGTCGGGCCACCCTGGCGCACCCATGGGCATGGCCGACATCGCCGAAGTGCTGTGGAACCGCCACCTCAGCCACAACCCGAGCAACCCCGCGTGGATGAACCGCGACCGCTTTGTGTTGTCCAACGGCCATGGCTCCATGCTGATCTACGCCTTGCTGCACTTGACGGGCTACGACTTGCCGATGGACGAGCTGAAAAAATTCCGCCAACTGCACAGCAAAACCCCCGGCCATCCCGAAGTGGGCATCACCCCCGGGGTTGAGACCACCACCGGCCCCTTGGGCCAAGGCTTGGCCAACGCGGTGGGCATGGCCCTGTGCGAAAAACTATTGGCCGCAGAGTTCAACCAAATCGAAGCGGGCCAGCGCTACGACGT
>JADLEH010000401.1 GCA_020846255.1 Propionibacteriaceae bacterium | reverse complement strand
GCCAGCAGGCCAGATAGGCGAGCATGCCGGCCACCACGGTGCTGTTGAGGGCGTGCCCGGAAGGGAAGGAGAAGCTGTCCTCGAAGGGCGGCACGGCGAAATCCAGCTCGGGCCGGCTCCGTCCGACAAGGGCCTTGCCGACCAGGGTCTGCGAGATCGACCCGCCGGCCGCCACCAGCATCAGGACCCAGATCGTCCGGCGCCGGTGGGCGAGGAAGAGGATGGTGGTGAGCAGCCCCGCCATTACAACCATGGGCACGGCGCGGCCCAGATCGGTGAATGCCGTCACCCACCCGGCGACCGCCGGCGAGCGTTGGGAGACCGCCCAATCGAGTGCCGGCTTGTCGAAGCTGCTGACCCCGTCGGCATCGGAGACGGAGTCGTAGATGGCGGCACTGGCGAGCATCAGGGCCGCGAAGACCACTCCGCCGATGATCCCGGTGAGCAGCAGGGCCGAGTCGACGTTCGGTCGCGCCCCTCGGCTCCTGGACGTGCCCTCGACGGGTTGCTCAGGTGTCGCGGCGTCCATCGAGCGAGACTACCCAGTCATCGGGCCGGCCCGGGCGCGGAATACGCCGCCACGGTTTGCAGGTTGCTGGAACTGGTTAGTCCAGAAGAGGACACCCCGACGAAAGGCAGGACCAAGATGACCGTTCGATCCGCGCAGGCCCACTGGGAGGGTTCCCTCACCGAAGGCGAGGGCGAAGTCGAGTTCCTCAACTCCAACCTTGGCAGTGTGCCGGTGGACTGGCGCTCGCGTTCCGCGGAGACCGAGGGCAGGACGAGCCCTGAGGAACTCATCGCGGCAGCCCATTCGGCCTGCTACTCGATGGCCCTCTCCGGCGCCCTCGCCAAGAACGGCACGCCGCCGGCCGCCATCGACACGCGGGCCGATGTGACCTTTGTCGTCGGTCAGGGCATCACGCAGATCGTGCTCACCGTCCGCGCGTCCGTGCCAGGGCTGAGCGCGGAGGACTTCGGGAAGTTTGCAGCGGATGCGAAGACCGGCTGCCCGGTGTCGGCTGCGCTCACCGGTACCAGGATCGAACTGGACGCAGCCCTGGTCTGAGCAGCCGGCGGGCCGCGGCGGAAGACCGGTGCCGGGCCCCCCCTTACCTGAGAATTGCCCCCGCTTGCGGCCAGGGCCTTCCGCTGCGGCTGCGGCGGAGCAATCATGGAAAGGTCGCGAGAGGGGGATCGCGTGCCAGTCTCGTTGCTGGGCCGACACCGCCCCCGGCGCGCTGCCGAGCAGTCGTGGCGCCGACACGGGCGCCGAGTCAGCCGCCGGGCGCTGCTGATAGTCGGCCTGGCCGTGCTCGGCGGTCCGCTCGCCTACATCGTCCTGCCCGTCCCGGTTGCCGCCGAGCCGGGTGCCGTCGGCGTCTTCGCTGCGTCGTCTGCAGTGTCAGCAGCCCCAGCAGCGGCTGCCGCTCCGGCAGCCCTGGTCGGGGGTGTGATCGCGGGGGACGACCTGCTGAGCAACCCGATGGGCGTGGTCTCGACCGGCGTTGAACTGTTGGCCGGGGGTCCCCTGATCGGATGGCCGGTCAGCGACCACACGCCGTCGACCGGTTTCGGCTACCGTTCCGACCCCTTCACCCACCGGCAGCGTTGGCATGACGGGGTGGATCTGGGCCAGCCGTGCGGCGACGAGATCCTGGCTTCCGTGGCCGGCACGGTTACCCACGCCGGCTGGGCCGGTGGCTACGGCAACCGGGTGATCATCAAGCACGCCGACCGGGACGGGCACAGCTTCGCCACCACCTACAGCCACCTCTCGAAGATCGAGGTGTCCGTCGGGCAGCAGATCAGCCAGCGCTTCGTTGTCGGGCGGGTCGGCTCGACCGGACGGTCGACGGCCTGTCACCTTCACTTCGAGGTGATCCTGGACGGCTCCTATGTTGATCCCATGCGTTTCCTCACCGGCGACACCAGCAAGGCCGGGCTGAGCCGCCGGGTGGGCAGCTTCATGCCGGAAGGACTGCCCTCGCCGATGTCGACGCCCAGCCCGACGGTCACGCGGACGCCGTCCCGCACCCCGAGTGCCACGGCTTCGCCCTCGCCGAGCCCCCCGGTGACTCCCTCGCCGACCAGCCCTTCACCGACCAGCCCTTCGCCGTCGAGTCCCTCCCCGTCGAGTCCCTCCCCCGTGAGCCCGTCCCCCACGACGCCGTCCGGTAGTGCAACCACCCCCGGGCCCAGCACCACGCTGCGCAGCCAGACGCCGGTGAGCCCGACCCCGGTGAGTCCAACCCCGGTGAGCCCGAGCCCGGCGGCACAGAGCCCGACGCTGCCGGCTGCGCCGACCGCCCAGACCCCCGCAGATGCGGCCGGGTCGCCGGGCTGATCCGGCGCGTCGGGACCGCCGTCCAGCCGGCACCCGCGCCGTGGCGGCTGCCCTGCTGCTGGTCCTCG
The DNA here is from genome assembly GCA_020846255.1 of Propionibacteriaceae bacterium. Lineage (GTDB taxonomy): Bacteria > Actinomycetota > Actinomycetes > Propionibacteriales > Propionibacteriaceae > Propionicimonas. Next base: position 4,835 of record JADLEH010000401.1, on the reverse strand, counting down.
CCGGCTGCGGCGCTGATCAGCTGCCGACCGCGCCGAACCTCCCCGCCAGCCCCGGTCCCGGCAGCACCAAACCCACCGCCGCCGTGGAGCGGGAACTTGCCACCGGCCTGGACGTCCCCTGGGATCTCGCCGGACTTCCCGACGGCAGCACTCTGGTCACCCTGCGCGACCGCGCCGAAGTGGTGCGGATAGCCAGCGGTGGCGAGCCGCAGGTCGTTTCCCGGATCGAAGAGGTGTCGCCGGGAGGGGAAGGTGGGCTACTGGGGATTGCGCTTTCGCCCCAGTTCACGAGGGACAACCTGGTGTATCTGTACTACACCGCAGTACAGGACAACCGAGTCATCCGCTACCGCTACGCCGCTTCAGGGCTCACCCAGCCCACCCCGATCGTCACCGGCATCCCTCGTGCGGGCAATCACAACGGCGGTCGCCTCCGCTTCGGGCCGGACGGCTACCTCTACATCGGGACCGGTGACGCCGGCCGCGGCGAACTGGCCCAGGACCGCAATTCCCTGGCCGGCAAGATCCTCCGTGTGACCGCGGACGGGTCGTACCCGTCGGACAATCCGTTCGGCAACGCCGTCTACAGCTACGGGCACCGCAATGTCCAGGGTCTCGGCTGGGACGGGACCGGACGGCTGTTCGCCAGCGAGTTCGGCCAGAACCGGTTCGACGAGCTGAACCTGATCCAGCCCGGGGAGAACTACGGCTGGCCGGGCGCTGAAGGCAGGACCAGGGAGTCCGGTCTGGTCAGCCCGTTGCTGGTCTGGGAGCCGGCCGAGGCCTCCCCGAGCGGCATCGCCGTGACGCCGGCCGGCACCGTCTACGTGGCCGGCCTCCGCGGCCAGCGGATCTGGGCGGCTTCCTGGTCAGGAACGGAGATGACCGAACCGGAGGTGTTCCTCGACGGCCTTGGACGCATCCGGGCAGTCGAGATAGTTGGCAGGGAACTGCTGCTGCTCACCAACAACACCTCCCGCGGGAATCCACGCCGCGGCGACGACCGGCTGATCGCCGTCGCGCTGCGCTGACTGGGGCTCAGTGGTCGGGTGATGCGCCCCAGATCCGACCCATGTAGTCGCGCATGGAGCGGTCGGAGGAGAAGTAGCCCGACCTTGCGACGTTGAGGATCGCGGACTTCGTCCAAGCCTCCTTCTTCAAGTAGGCCCTCTCCACCCCTTCCTGGGCCTCCAGGTAGGAGCGGTAGTCGGCCAGTGCCATGAACCGGTCCTGGTAGAGCAGGTTCGAGACCACCGGCTCGAACGCGTTCCGGTCGCCGTCGGAGAAGGCCCCGGATGCGATCAGGTCGATCGCCGACTTCAGGTCGGCGTCCTCCTCGTAGTACTTGGTCGGCTGGTAGCCGGAAGCCTGGAGCTCGGCGACCTCGGGCTCGATCATGCCGAAGAGGAAGAAGTTGTCGTCGCCCACGAACCGGCGGATCTCGACGTTGGCGCCGTCGTCGGTGCCGATGGTCAGGGCGCCGTTCATGGCGAACTTCATGTTGCCGGTACCGGAAGCCTCCATGCCAGCAAGCGAGATCTGCTCGGACAGGTCAGCCGCCGGGATCAGCTTCTCGGCAAGGGTCACGTTGTAGTTGGCCGGGAAGGCGAGGCTGAGCCGTCCGCCCACGCGCTTGTCGGCATTGATCGTGGCAGCGACCGCATTGATCAGCGCGATGGTGTCCTTGGCCATCCGGTAGCCCGGTGCCGCCTTCGCGCCGAAGACCACCGTTCTGGGCAGGATCGTCTTCGGATCCACCCTGCCGGAGATGATCTTCTCGTAGAGGGTGACGACGTGCAGCAGCTTGAGGGTCTGGCGCTTGTACTCGTGCAGCCGCTTCACCATCACATCCAGCAGGTGGCCGTCCGGCAGGTCGATGCCGTCCCGGGTGCGCAGCATGGCGTACAGACGGGTCTTGTTCTGGTCCTTGGCCTTGCGGAACGCGCGCCGGAAGTCCTCGTCCTCGGCATACGGCTCCAGCTCGGCGAGCCGGTCCAGATCGGTTACCCAGCCCACGCCGATGGTGTCGGTGATGAGTGCGGAGAGGAAGGGGTTGGCCAGCTTCAGGAAGCGGCGCGGCGTCACCCCGTTGGTCACGTTGGTGAACTTGTCCGGCCAGAACTGGGAGAAGTCCGGCAGCACCTTCTCGGCCAGCAGCCGCGAGTGCAGTTCCGCGACGCCGTTGACCTTGGTGCCGGCGACCGTGGCCAGGAAGGCCATCCGGACGGAGCGCTCCGGGTAGTCGGCGATGATCGACATCCGGCGGACCCGGAGCTCGTCCTCAGGGAAGGCCTCACGGACCTGCTCGAGGAAGTCGTCGTTGATCCGGTAGATGATCTCCAGGTGCCGGGGGAGCAGCCGACCGAGCAGCTCGGTCGACCAGGTCTCCAGGGCCTCGGGCAGCAGGGTGTGGCAGGTGTAGGCGAAGCACTTGCTGGTTACGGCCCAGGCCTCCTCCCAATCGAACTTCTTCTCATCCACCAGGATGCGCATCAGTTCCGGGACGGCGATCACCGGATGGGTGTCGTTCAGCTGGAAGACGATCCGCTCCGGCAGCTGGTGCAGGTCGAAGTCCTCGTCCAGCATCTGCTCGATGAAGTCGCGCAGGGAGCAGGCGACGAAGAAGTACTGCTGTTGCAGGCGCAACTCCTTGCCCTGCGGGGTCGAGTCCTCCGGGTAGAGCACCTTGGTGATGTTCTCGGCGAAGGTCTGCGCCCGGACGGCCTCGGCGTAGTCGCCGGAGTTGAAGATGGCCAGGTCGAAGGCCTTGGTCGCCTGCGCACTCCACAGGCGCAGGGTGTTCACCCGGCCGTTCTGGTAGCCCGGAACCATGTAGTTGTAGGGCACCCCCAGCACGTTCCAGCTGGGTACCCAGCGGGTGCGTTCGGTGCCCGCGTCGTCGTAGCGCTCGGTGTGGCCACCGAAGTCGACCTGGACGGCAGCCTCGGGGTGCGGGAACTCCCACGGCCCGCCCAGCGCCAGCCAGGTGTCGGGCTGCTCGACCTGGCGGCCGTCGACGAAGGTCTGCCGGAAGATGCCGTACTCGTAGCGGATGCCGTAGCCGATGCAGGGCACGCTCATCGTGGCGAGCGAGTCGATGAAGCAGGCGGCCAGGCGGCCGAGGCCACCGTTGCCGAGGCCCGGCTCCACCTCCTGGGCGCGCAGCGTCGGCAGGTCCAGGCCGCAGGCCTTGAGCGCCTTGTCCGCCACGTCGTTGAGGTCGGTGGCGAGCAGGGCGTTGCCGAGCTGGCGACCCAGCAGGTACTCCGCGGAGAGGTAGCCAACCGTCTTCGCCTTCGAGGACCGGTTGTGCCGAAGCGTCTCCAGCCACCGGGCCATCAGGTAGTGGCGCACGGTCCGGGCGAGGGCCAGGTACTGGTCGTTGACGGTCGAGCGGGAGAGGGCCACGCCCTGGCCGGTGTTCAGTTCCCGCAGGAACTCGCGGACGAAGCCGTCCACCGAGTGCGGTGGGGCGCTGACTGGCGCGACTGCCAGGGGATGCGTTGGCTGGAAGAGCGGCCCGACCCGGTGGGTCCCGGTGGTGGGACTTTCGTCGGTCGGGACCGGGCCAGATTCTGCCAGCGATGCGGGAACGATGTCGGCACTCATTGGGCCACCGTAACCAAGTCCGGTTACAAGGAGAAAACCGTCCGGGACCCGGCCGCCCCCGCCGCGCGGCGGTGGGCCGGGGTTCTGCCGCTCCTGGCTGGGGCTTTGCCCCGGCTGGGAGGATGCGGCTATGAGCGATGTGATCGTGATCGGCGCCGGCCTCGCCGGGCTGCAGTGCGCGCGGGTGCTGACCGCCGCCGGGCGCAGCGTGCGCGTACTCGAGGCGGCGGACGGGATCGGTGGCCGCGTGCGCACCGACCTGGTGGCCGGCTTCCGGCTGGATCGCGGTTTCCAGCTGCTCAACCCCGCCTACCCGGACGCGCGCAGCCAGCTCGACCTGCCGGCACTGCGCCTGCAGCGGTTCGGCCGTGGGGTTGCGGTGCGCCGCGACAGCGACCTGGTGCTGCTCGAAGCATCACCGTCCGGTCTGTTCGGCCTGCTTCGCGGGCCGTACGCGGATCCGGGGGCCTGGGCCGCCCTGGCGCGCTGGCTGGCGCCGGCGCTGGGTCCGGTTGCCCGGCTGCTGGCTGCTCCGGATTCCACCCTTGCTGCCTCGTTCGACGCGGCCGGTTTCCGCGGACCGTTGCGCGCGGAGTTGGTCGAGCCGTTCCTCGCCGGCGTGCTGCTCGAGCGCGCCGGCTCGACCTCGGCCCGATTCACCAGGCTGCTCGCGCGCTCGTTCACGATGGGCACCCCGGGGTTGCCGGCCCAGGGGATGGTGGCCATTGCCCACCAGTTGGCCGCCCACCTGGCCGTCCCGGTTGAACTGGAGACCCCGGTGACCGCTGTGGATGCCGATTCCGCAGGCTGGACGGTCACTCATGGGCACGGCGAGGCGCACGCGCCGGTGGTCGTGGTTGCCACCGACCCGGGCACAGCTGCGCGGCTAACCCCGGCGCCGGCCGTGGCGATGAAGGGCCTGGTGACCTGGTGGTTCGCCGCGGCGGCGGCGCCGGCCGGGCATCGACTGCTCCTGCTCGAGGCGCGTCATGGCGTCGGCCCGGTGGTGAACACGGCGGTGATCTCGAACGCAGCTCCGAGCTATGCCCCGGCCGGCCGGCACCTCATCCAGGCAACGGCACTGCTGGACGGGGCGGAGGCGCCGGCCGAGGCCGCCGTCCGGGCCCAGCTCGCCTCGCTCTACGACTGCAGCACCGAGCACTGGGAACTGCTGGCCACCCACGTCGTGCCCGAGGCTCTTCCGGTGATGCCGCCGCCGCTCGAGG
>JADLEH010000400.1 GCA_020846255.1 Propionibacteriaceae bacterium | reverse complement strand
CTCGATTCGATCCAGCGTCTTCTACTCCGGCCCCTGGCGACGCGCGAAGCGACCTCCTTCCTGCGGAGCCGCCTGGAATCGGTAGACATGCGGCTCTCGGAGCGCCGAGCGTACCTGGCCACCGTCGGCCTCAATGAGGCGACCCAACCGGGAGAGGACGGCGAAGCGACGTGGGTGGCTCAACGCGAACGGCGCCTGCTGTACGAGTTGCTGGCGGCCTGCCAGGAGGAGCTCTTCGTGGACGTGCTCCGTAGGCGCCTGGAGGCTGTGCAGCGCCGGGCAGCTAATCTCGCCACGAGCAGTCAAGGCGGCGTTTCAGGGATAGAGACCGATCGCAGCCGATTCGAGGCCTGGACAGAGCAGCAGATCCTTGAGGATCTGGCACGTCAGTGGCTGCTCTGGATCAAGCAAAGGATGTCGCGCTCACTCCCTGCAACTGAGCCATGCACCTCCGACCTGACGACGCGCCGTCCGACCCGTTGACGCGACCACTCATCTCCCGTCCAGAACGGGGTATGGCCGAAGGTGATCGGCTCGAACACGTCGCTCACCCGGCTGAGCGGGCCGTCTTGATGAGGTGGGCGCAACGATCGCACGACGCGCGTGGGCTTGACGCGGCCTAGTGTCTAATCTCGTTCAATCATCAGGGTACCCGGGCCAAGTCGGGGTGCCGACGCGGAAGATTCGCGGCCCGATCATGTAGGTCTACAGAGACGGACGGATACATTCTGACTGTGGAGCGGGCACAGGTCGACCGGCCGGGTCTCCGAAACCGTGAACCGTGACGACCGCAACACGCGGAGGAGCTCTTGAACTCATCATCATTAGCGTGCGGCGCGGCCGTACTGCGGCCCATGAAGACGCTCGCATGGTCAGATCCGAGTCCATTCACAACTTGATAACTCGAGGGCGACGCGACTCGCTGTCACCGGTACTGCGGCTTCTGGCCCACGTTTCATCGGCTGCGGGTACAGATAATCGACGCGGTATCTGGGAGTGACCACCACTCCGCTCGAAAATCAGCCCGCGCGGCCCACTTCCGAGGGAATGGGTCGGCCATTCCCTGTTCGTATCTGCATCGAGCCCCAGCACCGCCGCCACCCAGGCTACTGACCGGCCCCGGGAACTTGCCATACGACACGCCAGTGCTCCCGCTGTCGGTGCGCCGTAGATCCGATTCCGGACTTGGCGCTCATCCGGCTTCCAACGGTTGAGCCAAGAGTCCATCGCAGGCTCTCGGGGGCAAGTTCAGACCCCAACAGGACTCCCGCATGAACTGTGCGGATTTCATTTCAGGTTTTCAGCGCACCGGCCGTCAGCCCGGTGATGAAGCGGCGTTGGAGCAGGAGGAACAACGCGAGCACCGGCAGGTTCGTCGCCAGCCCGGACGCCATCATCTCACCCAGTTCACACCGACGTCGGTCATGTTCAAGTAGAGGAAGACCTGCGCGGTCCGCATCAACGCCGACGATGTCACGATTGAGGCGATCACGAATTCGTTCCAGGAATTGAGGAACACCAGCAGGGCGACGGCCGCGAGGGCGGGCTGGGAGAGCGGGATGATGATCGACCAGAGGATCCGCAGCCGGGACGCGCCATCTACCGACGCCGCGTCTTCCAGTTCGCGCGGGAGCTCGTGGAAGAAGCCGCGCAGAACCCAGATCGCGAGCGGCAACGAGTGGACCCAGTAGATCGGAATCAGGCCGTGATAGCTGTCCAACAGACCCAGCTTCGCCATGATGATGTAGGTCGGCACCAGATTTACCAGTCCTGGGATCATCATCGGCACGAGGATCAAGAACAGGACGACCTGGCTGCCCGGGAAGGTCATCCGTGCCAATGGGTATGCAGCCAGCGAGCCGAAGGCCAGCACCAGCCCGACGGTCGCTAACGAGATGACGAGGCAGTTGAATAGCGCCAGCAGCAGCCCGTGATTGATCGCCTGAAGGTAGTTGTAGGAGGTGACAGGATCCGGCAGGAGCTGGGGTGGGAAGGCGTAGACCTGCCGCTCTACCTTGAGCGAGGTCAGGAACGCCCAGACGAACGGCAAGAGCGACGAGATCGTCACCAGCACCATCACGGTGTAGACGGCGATCTCACCCAGACGGCCACGGCCCCCTGGTGCTGACGCACGGCGCTCGATCGGCATTGACGTGGTTGCCATCAGTAGTAGCGCTCTGTTCGGAGAACCCGCACGTAGATCACGGTGAGCACCAGGTTCAAGGCGAAGATCAGCATCGCCACTGCCGACGCCTTGCCCATGCGGACATTGACAAACGCCTCGTAGTACATGCGCAGGCTCATCGACTCGGTGGCCGTGCCAGGGCCGCCGCCAGTCAGGACCAGCATCGCGACCACGACGTTGAAGTCGGCAATGGTCGTGAGCACGATCAACACCAGGAGAGCGGATCGCATGAGCGGCAGCGTGATCGAGAAAAACGAGCGGACGCGGCCGGCCCCGTCGATGGCGGCCGCTTCGTACAGTTCTTGCGGGATGCCCTGGAGGCCGGCCAGCAGCAGCACCATCGCATACGGGGCTCCCCGCCAGACGTTGACGACGATCAGGCTGGCCATTGCCAGGACCGGATCGCCGAGCCACTGAATTCTCGGCCAGCCGAGCGCCTCGACGAATAGCGCATTCAGCAGCCCAAAGTCGGCGTTGAGGATCCAGCGGAGGATGAGTGTTGAAAGTCAACTAGCTTTGCCGACGGCAGTTCTAATTGTCGCCGGACAGGACCGTCAGCCGCACGCGCACGACGTGCCCGCGCCAGGGCAGATCAAGAGGTCGCCGCACGTAGCGGTCATGCACCGACGCGCTGGCGGTCCCACAGGACGGGCATGAGGCGGCCTCGGCTGCCCCCTGCCCCTCCAGGATGACCGTCTCCCCGTCGAGCACGATCCGCGTGATCAGCAATAGCGAGTCCCTGTCGGTCGGTAGCATGACGGCCACCTCCCTCCAAGACGATCGAGCCTACGCCTCCACTCTTAACCTTGCCACGGTCCCCACTTCCTGCGGGAGAGCCCCGTGTCGCCCAGGCCGGTGAAGTGGCCCATGTACCGAATCGTTGCCGGTGCGAGGGCCGCGCCCTTCGCGGGGGCCGCGGCGGCGCTCGTGCTCGGCGTGCCCCCGGCCGGAGCGGCGGGCGAACTCGGCTTCGGACCGAGCGCCTGCTGCACTCCCTGACAGCCTGTGGCCGCTGCGACGAGCGCCGCCGCTCCTGCGGTACCCGCCAGCTTGCCGAGGAAGCTTAGTCGGTTGAACGACTGTGTCCGCCCCTTTGCCTCCAGCACGCCCTCGTTGGCGAAACGGTTTACCTACGTCCAGAACGACCTCAATCCAGATGCCGGTGCACGTCTCCTGGCCGATGAGTCGTCGAGACTCATCAAGGGTGTTGACCTCGCCCTCTGCCACGCACTCCGTCGTTCGCAGCGGGTCACGAGCGATCCAGCCTCCATGGTAGCAGTGCCATGTACATCGGGCAAATCGACGTAGGGTCTGCCCCACTTTGGGCGCCGTGGTCAGGCGGCGAGGGGTCGTGTGGAGCGCAAGCGCGAGCGGAGGGCGGCGATGGCGCGGCCACCGTGGTCGGACCAGCGCATGCCGGGGCGCTTCATGCGGAGCTGGATGACGTGGCGAGCGGCAGACTCGACGGCGCCAGACCCGATGGGGAAGCCCTGGGCCTTGAAGGAGGGGTAGGCCATGCGGTCGGCGTTGGCGCGGAAGAAGGCACGTTCGCGGCGCAGGACGTCGGCGGCCGGGGAGCCGGCGGGGGCGGTGACGGCGGCGAGGGCGTCGAGGACGGGGGCGATACCCTCGTCGCGCAGGCGGCGAGCGATCGGTCGGGCCCAGGCCGCGACGGTGGTGGGATCGTCCGGGTGCTGGG
>JADLEH010000399.1 GCA_020846255.1 Propionibacteriaceae bacterium | reverse complement strand
CTGGTCACCAACCATGCGGCGACCCTGCCGGCGCCACCGGAGGCGGTGTGGCCCTGGCTGACCCAGGTCGGCTGGCACCGGGCCGGCTGGTACACGCCTCGGTGGGTCGACAAACTGCTCTTCCCCGACAATTGGCCGAGCGCCGACCACCTGGACCCGCTGTTGTTGCGCGACCTCGAGCCGGGTGACACCGTTCCGGACGGTCCGCCCGGGACGGCCGAGTTCGTCGTGGAACTGGCCGCTGCGCCACAGACCCTCGTGTTGCACTCCCGCACCCACCTGCCACCCGGCTGGGACGACAGGATCGGCGCGGAGCTGGACTGGGTGTGGACGTTCCACCTGGAACCGGCGCCCGGCTGCTGTACCCGGATGCTGATCCGCAATCGCGGTTTCGTCCGGCCGGGCTGGCTCGACCTGGCCTATCAGGCCGTGATCGTGCCTGCCGACCACATCATGGCCACCGGCATGTTCGCCGGCCTGACCAGTCGGGTGGCTGGCAGCAGCTGAGGTTCAGTCCGTGAACGGGGGCTCGATGCCCCATAGGGTCGTGCCCGACCGGTCGGCGTTGACGCTGGCCGGGCAGGCTGCGGCGGCTGAGGCGGCGACGGTGGCGGCGCTGTCGATGGTGCGGTACACCACACGGTCGCCGACGATGGTCCCGCAGTAACGTCCGTCGGGGTCGAAGACCTTCCCGTTCTGGAGTTGACCGAGGTAGCGACCGGACCGTGCGTGAAGGTGGTTACCCGACCGCTGCAGCAGCCGACCACTTCTGGTGTAGAGAGCATCCATAACCCCATTGACTCATCCCGGAGGGCTAGCGCCTATTCGAGTACCCGGACGCGGGCTGGAGCCCCTCCGACCCGGGTGCGCCCGCCGGGGGGTCACGGCGCCCCCGCCAGACCCGCACGGGTCAGGGTTTGGCGACGGCAGGAACGGGTATTGAAGCTCTGTAAGCGCTTACATCCCAGGTCGGGCGCTTGCTCCCAATGAGGGGAGAGCGTTGCTGTGACTGCTCAGAAGCCGGTACCGGCGACGATCTACGCTGTCGCCGAGCGGGCGGGCGTGTCCATCGCCACGGTGTCCCGGGTGCTGCAGGGCACCGACCGGGTGGCCGCAGGAACCCGCGAACGGGTGATCGAAGCAGCCAGGAACCTCGACTACGTACCCCAGGGCTCGGCGCGCGCCCTCGCGGCCAAGAAGCACGAGGCCCTGGGCCTGATGGTGCCGGAACTCAACGGGCACTACTTCGCCGAGCTCCTGGTCGGGTTCGAATCCGCGGCCGCCGAGCTGGGCCTCTCGGTGGCCCTGCTGATGACCGACGCCCGCGGCCTGTCCCGACCCCTGCGGCAGCTGGCCGCGCGGGTGGACGGCCTGGCCATGATGACCGGGCGGGAACAACTGACCGACGACGAGCGTGAGTCGCTCCAGCGTCGCCTGCCGGTGGTGCTCGTCGCCTCCGGTGCGGGCTCCCACGCCATCGGCACCGAGAACGAAGCCAGTGCCAGGGCGCTCACCGAACACCTGCTCGGCCACGGCCGTCGCCGGCTGCGCTTCGTCGGCGACCCGAAGCTGGCCTCCGATGCGGCCGAGCGCTTCGCCGGCTTCGCGGCCGCCACCGCCGAGGCCGGCCTCCCCGCGCTGGAACCGGTGCCGGTCGGGTTCAGCGAGGCTGACGGCCGCCGCTACGCGCGGCAACTGCTCGCCGATCCCGCCGAGGCACCCGACGCCCTGGTCTGCGTCAACGACGAGGTGGCCGTTGCGCTGATGGACGAACTCCAGAGCGCCGGCGTGGCGATCCCGGAGGATCTCGCCGTCACCGGCTGGGACGACATCATGACCGCCCGCTACACCCGTCCCGGCCTCACCTCGGTCGCCCAGCCGGTCCGTGACCTCGGACGGCTGGCCGCGACCACCCTGCATCAGCTGATCACCGGCGGCGCGCCCGCAGCCGGACCCGAATGCCTGCCCACCCGGATCGTGTACCGCGGCTCCTGCGGTTGCGTCCCCGGGCGGGCCTGAAACAAGGAGGAACCATGAGAACACCCGCGATCGCCGCCCTCACCCTGGCGGCGGCACTGGCCGTCACCGGCTGCGGCCGGCCGGCCGACAACCCTGGCGGAGCACCGCAGACGGCTGCCACCGTCGCAGAAGGCCCGGCCACCGGAGAGCTCACCGTCTGGGCGATGGGGGCAGAAGGCGAGATGCTGCCCGACCTGGTCAAGGACTTCGAGGCAGCCAACCCCGACGTCAAGGTGACCGTGACCGCCATCCCCTGGGACGGCGCGCACGACAAGTTCACCACTGCGATCACCGCCCAGAAGACGCCCGACCTCGCCATGATCGGCACCACCTGGATGGGCGAGTTCGCCGACCTGGACGCCTTCGACCCGACTCCGGCATCGATCGACAAGAGCGCGTACTTCCCGGGCGCCTGGGGCACCACTGAAGTGGGCGGAACCTCGTACGGCATCCCCTGGTACGTCGAGACCCGCCTGGTCTACTACCGCACCGACCTGGCCGAGAAGGCCGGGATCACGACCCCGCCGACCGACTGGGACGGCCTGAAGGCGATGGCGAAGGCGATGCAGGACAAGGCCGGCTCCAAGTGGGGGATCAACCTGCAGCCCGGCGGTACCGGCTCGTGGCAGAGCGTCATGCCGTTCGCCTGGTCCAACGGCGCCGAACTCAGTGACGGCGACCAGTGGACCTTCGACACCCCGCAGATGGCCGAGGCAGTGAAGTACTACCAGAGCTTCTTCACCGATGGCCTCACCAACAAGAAGCCGGTGCAGGGCCAGGGACAGGAACCTGCCTTCATCGACGGCAGCGAGCCGATGTTCATCTCCGGGCCGTGGATGATGAGCGCGGTGGAGAAGGCCGGCGGCAAGGACTTCGCCGACAAGTACTCGGTGATGCTGATGCCAACCAAGGAGAAGTCGGCCTCGTTCGTCGGCGGCTCCAACCTCGCTGTCTTCAAGACCACCAAGAACCGCGACAGCGCCTGGAAGCTCGTGAAGTGGCTCGGCCAGGCGGACACCCAGGTGAAGTGGTACAAGCTGTCCTCCGCCCTGCCTTCGGTCACTGCCGCCTGGCAGGACCCGGCTCTGACCGAGGACAAGAAGCTCGCCACCTTCGGCAAGCAGCTCGAGACCGCCGTCGCGCCGCCGTCCTTCCCCACCTGGGAGCAGGTCGCGGCCCGGTTCGACGCCGAGATCGAGAAGGTCACCAAGACTGGTGCTGACGTGGACGCATCGCTGGCGACCGTCCAGTCCGAGGCCCAGTCCATCGGCACCGGCAGCTGATCATGTCCGCACCCACGCTGCCGGCGTCCGCCAAGCAGCTACCCACCCCCCCCGCAGGGGGTGCTCCCGCCACCATCCGGCGGCGGGGGCGCCCTGCGGAGGTGCGGGCGGCGTGGCTCCTGGCGATCCCGTTCATCCTGCTCTTCCTGGTCTT
>JADLEH010000398.1 GCA_020846255.1 Propionibacteriaceae bacterium | reverse complement strand
CCCGTCGACACCGTCGAGGCCCGCGCCCACGACTCCAGAATCAGCCGATCCGGACCGGTGAGTTCCACAGTTGATGATGACATGCCCCATCATCCCACATCGTCAACGGACTAATGACGCACGACACAGGTGTGGAACGTTTTGCCGGCGGGTAGGCCGGCTTGTTTGCGTCGGCTGGTCCGGGTGGCCAGGTCCCGGCCGCGGATCTCTTCAGCGATCAGGAACCCTGACGACTTCGGCGGGGTCCCAGCGTTGTGCCCTGGCGGTCGCCAGGATCTCGGGGGCGGCGTTGCGCAGGTAGGGCAGCCGCATCCTGCGTAGCGCGGTTTCGAGCGCGTCGGGCAGGGCGGGCGGGCTGGTGTCGCTGATCATCGGGTGACCTCGGTCCGGGTGGTGGTGAACCCGGCCCAGCCGCTGGTGCAGGGTTGGGTGGAGGCTGCTTCGCCGGTACGAACCGGGGCATCCCGGACGCCGGTGGTGGCGATGAAGTCGGCGATCGATTCGACGTCGCCCCAGCCGAACCGGCCGGCCACGGTGGCGGTCTCGAGGGCTTGGCTGGCCAGGTCGGAGCCGCGGAGGGCGGCCAGGTCGATGAACCGCCCCGGGTTCAGTGGAGGGCGGGGTCTCCCAGGACCGGCTGGTTCTGGGGGTTCGTTTCAGCGTAGTAGGCGTACTCGTGTTCAGTCGGGGTGGTGTAGCCGATCGAGGAGTGGAGCCGGCCGTTGTTGTACCAGTCGACCCACATCAAGGTGGCGAGTTCGAGTTCTTCGACGGTCTTGAAGGGGCCGTCGGGTCGGACGCATTCGGCCTTGTACAGCCCGATCACGGACTCGGCCATGGCGTTGTCGTAGCTGTCTCCGACGGTGCCTATGGAGGCGATCGCGCCGACCTCGGCGAGCCGGTCGGCGTAGCGGATCGCGGTGTATTGGGACCCGGCATCGGAATGGTGCACGACCCCGGTGATGTCGTGGCCGGCCCGGTCACGGACCCACAGCGCCATTTCCAGGGCATCCAAGGGCAGCTCGGTCGGCATCCGGTGATGGGTGCGCCACCCCACGATCCGGCGGGAGTACAAATCCTTGACGAAGGCGGTGAAGCCCATCCCTGACCAGGTCGGCACGTAGGTGAAGTCCACGAGCCACAGCTGGTTCGGCCGGGCGGCCGTGAAGTTCCGCTTCACATGGTCGGCGGGCCGCGGGGCGCTGTTGTCAGGCCGGGTGGTGACGAACTTCCGCCCACGGACAACGCCTTTCGTGCCATGCTCGCGCATCAGGCGGGCGACCGTGCATCGGGCCGCTTCGACCCCGTCACGACGCAGTAGGTGCCACATCTTGCGGTACCCGGCCACCCCACGGCCCTTCGAACGGTCGGCCTGGATCGCCTCGATCCGTTCCCACACCGCCGCATCCGAGAGCGCCCGTTGTGACGGCGCCCTGCCCAGCGCGGCGTAGTAGGTGGACGGGGCGATCTTGCAGCCATGCTCGGTCAGCACCCTGCAGATCGGCTCGACCCCGAACCGGTCCCGGTGATCGGCAATGAACCTGGTCACCATGGCAGTCGCGGGTCGAGCTCCCGCGCGAAGAAACTCGAGGCCGCCAACAGGATCTCGTTGGCCCGCTTCAACTCACGGACCTCCTGCTCCAGCTGTTTGATCTTGGCCGCGTCAGACGTGGTCGTGCCCGGCCGCTGCCCAGCATCGATTGCGGCCTGCTTCACCCAGCCGCGCAACGTGTCGGAGTTCACCCCGACCCGTGCACCGATCCGGACCACCGCCTGGTTCAGCGACAACTCCGGGTCTTCCTTCCGGGCCTCAGCAACAAGCCGCGTCGCCCGCTCACGGAGCTCCTGCGGATACTTCCTCGGTGCCGACATGATCGTCATCCTCTCGGGGAATCAGACCCTCCACCACACCCGGGGCGGTTCATTGAAGGCTGCCGCGGGGCAGCGGATCGCGGCTGGTCAGGACGAGTTGCCGTTGGGCACGCCGGCGAAGGCCGACCCGGCGGCGTTGGAGATCACCGGCACCCGGATGGGTCGGCTGCTGGACGCGATCGGGTTCGCCTACCGGCAGCTCGGCTTGGACCAGGCCGCGGGCCGGGATGTCGTGCTTGAGCAGTTGGTGACCGCCCGGATCATCGAGCCGAGCTTGAAGGAGGACGCCGCCCGGGTGCTGGGCGAGGCCGGGGTGCGGCCGTTGTCGTACCGGACGGTGAAACGTCGCCTACCCGGCTATGCCGCCAAGCAGTGGCGCGACCGGCTGACGGGGGCGTTGGCGGCACGGGCGGCGCTGGGCCCGTCGGCTTTGGTGCTCTATGACGTGAGCACGCTCTATTTCGAGACCGATACCGGTGACGGGTTCCGTGAGCCGGGTTTCTCCAAGGAACGCCGCCTGGAGCCACAGATCACCATCGGGCTGCTCACCGATGCCACCGAGTTCCCGTTGATGGTCGACGCGTTCGAGGGCAACACCGCCGAGACCCGGACGATGATCCCGCTGATCCGCCGGTTCGTGGAAGCCCACGGCATCGCCGGTGTGACGGTGGTCGCCGATGCCGGGATGATGAGCGAGGCGAATCTGAAAGATGTTGAGGACGCCGGCTGGAACTTCATCATTGGCGGGAAACTGCCCGACATCCCCTACCAAGTCGCGCAATGGGCCCGGAACCATCCCGACACCGAGCCGCCCGACCAGCTGATCCTGACCCAACCCACCCTGATGGGTCCCAACGCTGACCAGCGGCGCCGCACGACACTACCAGTACCGGGCTGATCGGGCCCGCCGCAGCCTGCACGGCATCGACACCCAGGTCGCCAAAGCCGAGAAAGCGATCGCCGGCCAAGCCGCGATCAAACGGAACCGGTTCGTCACCCTCACCGGCGGCACCCGGAGCGTCAACCGGGACCTCGAAGCCAAAGTGCGGGCCCTGGCCGGCTGGAAGCCGTATGTCACGAACCTGGACGCCACCCCCGAGTTCGTCATCGGCGCCTACCACCAGCTGTGGCACGTCGAACACTCCTTCAGAATGTCCAAACACGACCTGCGGGCCCGACCGATCTATCACCACAAACGTGAATCCATCGACGCGCACCTGGCCATCGTGTTCGCCGCCCTCGCCGTCTCCCACTGGATCGAAACCCGCACCGGCTGGACCATCAAGAAGTTCGTCCGGACCTTCCGCCGCTACCGCCAAGTCACCATCAACACCGGCAACCACCAGATCCTCGCCGAGCAACCCCTACCCGAGGACGAACGAGCCATCCTCACCCAACTCCGGCGCGACAGTGCGCACTAATTTGGCCCGAGTCAGGGATATGACCTAGACGGCTCCTGCGAACGAGTCCGGAACACGAGCCGAACGGTTGAACAGGGGGATCATGGCGGCGAGTTCTGCCCCACCCGTGCCCCACGGGCGCCCTCGCCACCTTTCGGAACTGCACGAAAGTCCTTGTCAGCGTTGGGTTCGCTCGCGGTCTGCGGTAGTTTCAACTACTCTCGCGGCGAACTCACCGCCATCCGCGCTGATAGGCGTTCGGCGATGAGTTGGTCTCTGTCGGCGGCCGTGTGCTGATAGACAAGTGCCGCCTTCGGAGTCGTGTGGCCGAGGCGGTCCATGAGTTCCTTGAGCGTGGCGCCTGATTGGGCTGCCATCGTCGCGCCAGTGTGGCGCAGGTCGTGGAAGCGAAGGTTGGGTCGGCCGGCTGCGATCCGGGCCTTGTTCCACCAGTTGCCGAAGGTTCGATGGTGAAGCGGGTTGCCAGTACCGGAAGGGAAAAGAAGCCCCATCCGTCCCGGCTGGGTGTAGAGCGCTAGGTGGGTCTCCAGGTCCGGGATGAGGGCGGGTGGAACGTGCACTTCGCGGGCACCGGCGGCGGTCTTGGGGGTGTCGATGACTGCCGCGCCCTCGATGTGCTGGACGGATCGGCGGACGTGCAGGACCCCGATCGCGACCGGTCTTCTGTCTTTTGCCGTGGTGTGGGTAATGGTGACGTCTCCGCGCCGCAGCTCGAGGATCTCGCCGATCCGCAGGGTGCACCAAACGCCGAGCAGAACGGTGAGCCTGTAGCGCTCGGGCATCGCGTCGTGGAGCTGGGCGAGCTGCTCGCTGGTGACCATCTCGACGCGGTGCTTGACCGGGGCCTTGCCGGCACCTTTGATCCGGCAGGGGTTGGCGGGGATGCGTTCGTCCTCGACGGCGGTGGCGAGGATTGTCCGCATCAGGGCGTACGCGGAGGCCTGCTCGGTCGGGGTCTTGGCGAGGGTGCGGTACCAGGCCAGAACGTCGTCCTTGGTGATGTCCTTGAGTTCGGTGTCCCCGAAGCTCGGATAGATCTTCGCCTTCAGCAGCCGCCGATAGTCGGCCTGGGAGCGCGCCTTCAACGGCTGCCCGTTGCGGTTATGACGGTTCTGCACCCACGGGTCGGCGTACTCGCGCAGCGTGAGCGAGGCGGCCCTCGCGCGCAGCTCGGCCTCACGCGCTGCGTCCTCGCGCGCCAGCGGTGAAGTCCACTCGTTCAGATCGATGAGGCGCCGTTCCTTGGCGAGCCACACCTCGGCGTCCACCTTGGCCATGAAGATCGTCGGGCCGAGGTGGCGCTGGTCGTCGGGGCCGACGTAGCTGGCCTGGTAGCCGCTGGACTTCCTCTTGATCGAGCCCCAGGTCCGGCGCCGTTGGGAGCTCATGTGGTGGTAGCAGTAGCCGTTGGCCTTCCTGTCCGTAGCGGCAGGGAGGCGGCACTGCGAGCCGTCCTCCTTCACAAACAGGCATCGCCGAGCGGGGGTTCGCTCCGGCCCTTGCGCCACGGAGGCCTCCAAAGTTGGGTCCTTAGCGGGTCCTTAGCGACCCGAAACTAGCCTACTTCACCCCACCTTGAGACTCCATCAGGAGGCCTGATCGCACGGTAAATGCCCTAGTCAGTGAAGCGCAAACCGCCTCAATCGAGCAGGATTTGCAGACCCGGTACTCACGAGTTCGAATCTCGTGAGATCGATCTGTGTTGCCCCCATTGAAACCAAGGCGCTCGCACGGGAGGCCCGCGCGGTCCGCGCAATCCGCAGCTTTGCCGAACTCCGCGACCTTCCTGTCCGGATCGACGCCCCCGGCGGCTTAAGGGGATGACTTCGACGGACAGGCGCTAATTATGGGTGAGGAAGTTGCGGCGGAGGCCACCGGCTCTGTTGGCCCAACCGAGACGGTTGCGGAGGCCGTTGTCGCGCAATGGATCGCGGAGTTCGTTGATCGGGGGCCAGCCGAGCTTCCCGACAGAGCCTTACGCGTCCTCGCGGCCGGAGTGGCGAGACGGCGTCATCCGCGGCGAGTCGCCTGACCATCTACTCCTACGAGGATGGGACCTTCCAGGTCAGCGAGACCGAGTCGGGGTTGACGATCCGCTTTCGCCAGTCGAGGTAGGTGGCCTCCTTCGTTCGTACCGGGATGATCTCAACGGTGAGCAGTTCGTCGATGACCTGGCGGCGTTCGTCGACATCCAGGGTGGTCCAGAGTTGGGCGGCGTCGGGCGCCGCGACTACGCGCCGAAGGATGGAGCCTCGGGGGACTGGCATGCGAGCCTGAAGCTCCTTCCTCTGCCTTTCGAGTCTCGTCTGACCCTCTTTGAGCTGCTGTTGCGAGATGAGCCCATCGGCATAGGCCAGCACGAGGCCGTCGCTTCGCTGCTGGACGGAGGCGAGGCCGCGGAGGATCTCGGTCGTATCGTCGGTGCTGCCGGTCGGGGCGAGTGCGGCGGCTATATCGGGTCTCCTCAGATACTCAATGACGACCGACTCGACAAAACGATCGATTGGCTCTGCCTCCCGATAGGCGTGTCCTGCCATGGTTGAGCAGCGGTAGCGACGCTTCCCGTTCCGGGTGCCTCCGGAGTGGATCACGGCGCCACAGACAGCGCACTTCGCTACTCCCGAGAGCAGCTGCTGCGGCGGGTGAGCCCACCTTCGAGACGGGTCCGTGAGAATGACCTGGGCAGCGTGCCAGGTCTCCTCATCCACGACCGTCGGCCACTGTCCCCGAACCGGCTTGCCGTCCGGGCCGTTAAGGATCTCGCGGTGGTACACGCGATAGCCGGCGTACCGGGGGGATTTCAGGAGCTGGCTTAGGACGGTCGAATCCCAGAGGTTGCTCTTCTTGGATGTGCGAAACCCACCATCGTTCAGGCGCCGACAGATCCCAGCGAGCGGCACTCCGTCGAGTAACGACCGGTACGCGTCGGCGACTGCACCTGCTTCGTCTTCCCGGAGTTCGAGGCCGCCAGGCTCGTAGCCGAAGATGCGCAGTGTGCTCGAGTGCCGACCCTGCAACGCGCGCTGGAAGTTCGCGCGCTTCTGTCGCTCAGCCTTCTGCTCCGATTCATACTGCGCCACCGAGCCCAGTGTCCTTGCGACCATCCGTCCGGACGGGGTTGCGAGGTCGAGCGGACCGGCTTGAACTGCAAGGGTCGGGGCTCCACGCGGTTGGCAAACGGAGATGTACTCCTCCAAGTCGGGCATCCGTCGGTAGAGCCGATCGGTGTGCCAGACGAGTACAACCTCCACCTCACCTGAGGCAACCGCCGCGAGCAGTGCCCGGTAGCCAGGACGGGGAGTCGCCGAGTACGCACTTGTGTCGTTGTCACTGAAGACCGCGAGGACTTCGACGCCGCGTGACTTGGCGAGGGCACGGCAATCCTCCTCCGGGCGCGCCACCGCGGCCCCTTCGCCCGTCAGGTCGCGACTGACGCGGGTGTAAATCGCTCCGCGGCTCATTGTAGTAGTTTAGCAATATCAGTGGGCGCGGGCACCCTTTCAACCACCCACTCGCACTCGGCGGCTTCCACCATGGACCGGCTGGCTTCCCGGGTCGCCCAGGGCGGAGTGCTGACCGTGGACGAGGCCTACCGGCAGATCGCCCACCACATCGCACTACTGATCCACGTCCGCCTGGTCGACGAGACCTGGCGCGGCGGGCTGCGGACCCGCGCGGTCGCAGAGATCAGGCAGCTGACCGGCGGGCTT
>JADLEH010000397.1 GCA_020846255.1 Propionibacteriaceae bacterium | reverse complement strand
GGTCTAGTGGGTAGGTCGCATGGCCTCCTCCTGGTATGCACTTGCTCTCACAAGTCATTCTCAGGAGGGGCCTTGCGATTGTCCCGCCCATCACTCACCCCCAACAGTCGAACCGGAATCTACTGAGTCTCTGCCTGCTCGCACGCCGACTCGTGGAGCGCGGAGTCCGCTTCGTACAGGTTCATCCGCCACAAGGTTGGGACGCTCACAACGATCTCGTTGGCAACCACTCCTCAAACGCCTTGGGATGCGACCAACCGATCGCCGCGCTGGTCAAAGATCTGAAGCAGCGGGACATGCTGAAGGACACCCTGGTGGTCTGGGTCACGGAGTTTGGTCGGGCGCCTTACAACACTCGCGGTCGCGATCACTGGCCGGACGGTTTTAGCTGCTGGCTCGCCAGCGGCGGGATCAAGGGGGGCGTGGTCCATGGGGCAACTGACCCCTTCGGTTTCGCCTCGGTGACCCCGCCACACTACATCACCGACATCCACGCCACCGTGCTGCACCAGATGGGTCTCGATTCTCGGAGGCTCACGGTGCCAGGCCGTCAACGCTTCGAACGCGATTTCGGCAAGCCGATCCGCGAGATCATCGCCTGACAAGCGGCTGTGTTGCGCGGAAGTCAACTCCCCGAGCAGCGGTCACGGTTTGTCCGAATAGAGCATGACCGGCGCGAGCAGCCCACCGGTGCCGAGTTCGTTGAAGAAGGTACGCGTGCAGAGAATCGCGATCGTGTTGCGCGCCCCCGGCTTGATCGCGTTCGTCACGTCGAACGAGAATGGCTCGCAGTAACCCTTCGCCACGTCGCCGGACTTTTTCCCCTGCGGATCGACGTAGGGGATGTGTTTGCCGTTGACGAAGACCTTCGCGGTGCCGTCCGTACTGCCGATCCAGAGACGGACTTTCTTGCCCGTCGGCACGGGCGGCACCGCGACCGTCGTGCGATACCACATCGACTTGAAGTAGTCATGGAAACCAATAGAAGACCACGTATCGACCGCCACGTCAGTCGTCTTCCAGCTAGCGTCGGCGAAATCCGCCTTTGCCCAACCGTCCGCCTCGCCCTTCAACTCCGGGTCCGGCTGATAGCGGAACGTGCGCAGCGGCGGCTCGGTGAGGATTCGGAAGTCACGGGCGATGCGAGAGGCGTCGTCGTAGGTCTTCTGATAAAAGCTGGCGAAGTACGAAGCGCCGAGCGACCGAGCCCCTTTCCTGCGGCGTGTGAAACACCACTGATCGCCGTACTTCTCGCCCAGTTCGGTCGAGAGCTTCTGCCACGCTGCCGCACCGTCGGCGAGCGTCGCGAAGCGCCCCTCGGCCTGGTCGTGGCGCAGCTTCATGAACAGTTCGAACAGCCGCAGCGAGTCGTCCGCCAACCGCACGCGCCGCTTCTCCACGTCGGTCTCGCAGGCGGCGGTCGCGGCGTCGATCAGCTTGCGAGCCTGGGCCATTCGCTCCGGCGTCCAGCGGCGCAGGTAGCCGAAGCCGCAGCCGGAATACTCCGGCGTCTTCACCCACACGTCGTCGATGAACTGCCAGTACGCAGTCATCTCCCGGGCGGCGGCGCCGTAGAAGCGTGTGTTGATCTCGTCGTACACGTCCTGCGGCTTCAGCGATGAATCCCAGGCGAGTCGGCAGCCCATGTACAGGCAGTGCATCGACGTCTCGAAGTTCGGCTGTGTCTCCGGTTGCCAGAAGCGGGAGTTGTTTGCGAGGACGAACGGAACGTCCGTCCCCCACTTGGTCAGCATCGGATTGGGCGCCGACGGCTCGGCCAGGAACCAGCCATAAAAGTAGATCGACGTCATGCGCGCCTTCTTGCCCCAGCCCTCGACCACGTAGCGCAGAGCCTTGTTGCCGGGTACGCGGTTGTCGGTCATCGGGTGGGCGCGGCTGTAGGTGATTGGGGCGATCTGCGGGACGATGTTCGGATGCACCTTCTCACGCCCTGGTGGCCGGGTGTAGCGGGCGTAGGCGAGCAGGCCGAAGTACACGTCGGGGTGTTTGGCGGTCACTTGCTCGACGACGCGGTTGCACAGGACCAACAGGCGGTCGGTCATGGAGATGCCCTGAAACGTCGGGTCGAAGTCATCGGCATCGAGTGCCTGATCGGCCTTGGTGTCGTCCCAGACCGAACCGTCGTAAGGGCTGAGCGAGTAGGACGGCCGCTGTTCCTGCGCGATGCGGCCCAGGATCGTCTTCGCGATCGCATTCGGCAGCGTGGGGCTGCTCATCTTCAGTCGCACCGGGTGCGGCTTGCCCTTGATGTCGGCCCGCCATTCCGGGTGCTTCTCGCGATCTTCCTTGGTGACGTAGCCCTCCAGGGCGTGCCCGGCGATCAGCTTGAATCCGCCATGCCGATTGCGGCGCATGTAGTCGGCATCCGCGTACCAGATGCCGCGGTAGATCGTCGCCGGAGCGGAAGAAAAATCGATCTCCTTCAAGCGGATGGTCGTCATCCGCGGGAGTACCTCGCCGAGGTCGCTCGGCATGTACCAGCGGCAGCCGAGGCGATCGAGCAGTTCGTACACCGCGTAGCTCGCCGCCAGGTCTGATTCGCCGAGCAGGCCGACCCCCTTCGGCGCGACGACCATGCGAAAGCCTTGCTTGTACGGCGCTTTCTTCCCCGGCGGGCCGAACCTCTTCTCTGCTGGCGCACCGACGTAGAGCGGCACGCGGTCGTCGCCCGGCTGCGGACTGTCGGTGACGACTTCAACTGTCGCGCCGGAAAGCTTGCCGAGGTAATGGGCCAGGTCCTTGGCCGATTCGCGCAAGCGCCGCCGCTGCTCCTCCGCTTCCTGTTGAAGGAAGGTGAAGGGCTGCTTGAGCGTCTTGTCCGCCGCCATCACGTCCGGCGCGGCCACGACCACACAGCGGGCCTTACCGTCGACGACGAGGGTGACATCGGCCATGGCAGATTCGGTGAAGAGGATAGCGGCAAGGGCAGCGAGCGCGAGGCGGGTCATCTGCGGACTCCAAAGGCGAGTTCTTGTGGTTGAGCAGCTTTCAAGGGACCGTGCGCCAGCGACTGCACCGATTTCACGTCGCCGGCGCCGGGCAACGCCACGCGCAGGTCCTTGACGGTCTGCAATGTCCGGTCGTGGCGGTAGCCCCAGTTGATCAGGGCGATCGAGCGACGTCGGTCGTTCTTCAGCAGCACCGCTTCCACCAACGGTTCGGCCGGCACGACCGGTCGGTACGCCCGGCGTGCCAGCGCCGGCGCAACGATGAGCGCACGGACGGCCTGGTCGAAATCGGTCCGCATCTCGAATTCGGCGCGGCGAACCTTGGCGGAATAGGTCAGGCCGGCCCACAGGCCGACGACCACCACTTCTCCCTTCCCGACCTTGCGGCGAACCACGGCCGGCTTGCCGTCGGCGAACTTCGCGAGTACGTCTCCGTCCTTCGGGGTCAGCGCCTCGCGCCCGACGGCCCCGCGCGCGTCGCCGGTGCCCCAGACGTTGCCTGACTTCCAGGAAAGGGACGCATGCGCTGGGACCGCCGTCTCTTTCAGCGGCAGCAGAGCGGTCGCATGGTAGGCCGGGACGCTGCCCCAGGACTCCAGCTTGCGCTTGCCCAACCCAAGCAGGTCCGCCAGTGCTGTCGCCGGCTGATTGGCCTCGTCTCGGGACAGCCCCAGGGCGTCGGTCCACAGCGTGCCGCCGGTCCGCACCCATTCCTGCACGCGAACTGCCGCATCGCGCCGGAGGTTCGGTCCGACGATATAGAGCACCTTGTACTGGCCCAGTTTGCCCTCGGCGAGTTGCTGCTCGCTGAGGATGTCTACGGGGACATGGGCGTGCGTCAGGGCCGAGTAGACCCACTTGGCGTCCTCGAACGCGGTCACACCCAAGTCGGTCGCCTTGCCCCAGATCTCGGAGGAACGCGGTGAGACGAAAGCCACTTCTGCCGGGCCGGCCCAGCGAGCGCCGTACAGCCAGTCTTCGGCCTTGCCCAGGAACTGGCCGGCCCGGTCGACGCGCTCGAGCAGATCGGGCCGCTGAGAGAAACTGTCGCCCTTGGCATAGTCCGGGCCGTAGGTGTACCACTCGAACGTCCCGGCCCCGCGAGCGACCAGGGTGAGCATTCGCTGCTCCGGCGCGCCGCGGTGTGGTTTGATCAGGGCGCCCATCGGCATGCCGTGCCGGGCCGCGATGCTGCGGCCGATATCGCCCAGGTACGACTCCCATTGCCAGACGCGCGGGTCGCGGTTGGACGTCTCGAAAACGAAGGCCGAGTTGGGGCCGCCGTCGTAGAACTCGTGCCAGTCGAGGCTGTGACCTTCCCAACTGGGCGTCGGGCCTTGCATGGCGTAGAGTGGGATGCCGGCTTCCTTGAGCTGTTTGGAAGAGGCGGGAAAGAGTTGGGCAGTCGCGTGCGTCATGAACCGGAAGGTGTAGTAGTAGCGCAGCGCGTCCGGCGCGGAAAGCGTTGCCGGGTCCACGGTCGGCGAGCCCTTTGCCTTGGGATCGGCCGGCTTCCAGATCGGATAGGGCGTCACCTGGTCCCAACGCGCCTTGGCCAGATCGTCGAGCCGAATCCCCTGGACGCGCAGATACTCACGGAAGGCGTTCTGGCAGCGCGGGCAAGTGAGGATGTGGTCCTTGGCGGCCACTCCAATTTCGTCCCACCACAAGGCCCACGACTCGCACGCGTTGACAGCGCGATAGTCCTTGATGGCGTCGCTGACCCGCGCTGCCATTCGCGGTCCCAACTCCGGGTCGAATGGGCAGGTCTCGACGGTCTTACCTCCTCGGACGGAATACACCGGCGAGCCCGAACCGGGGCCACCCCAGTACATGCGGCGGAAGGCATCCCCCTGGCCGACCGCGTCCGCCAACCGGATCGTATCGACCAGCCCGTTGACGCCGAGTCGCCGCAGCGTGCGACACTCGTCCAAAAGGATCTCGGGGTTGTTGTGGCGGATGCCAAAGCCCCGACCCTTGTTCTGGGCCGCGTCTCCGTAGCCCCCCAGGTGCCCGATCACGGCGAACTTCTTCGGCACAGGGCCGGAAGCGGGGAAGAGCTTTTCGACCCGCTCGCGGCGGGCGCGGGCGCAGTCGGCCAACCCCTGGAACTGGTCCACGAATCCGGGCGAGGCCGATCCCTTCTCACCCAGCGCACCACCCGGAAAGGCGAAGCGGACCGTGCATCCCCTGGGGGCCGACTCGCGGAAGCTCTTGAAGACCTTGCCGCTCTCGACGAACTCGAACTCCACGACGGTCGACGTCACGGCCGGCGCCGGCTTCTTCGGGTCGCCAGTGGGGGAAGCGAGGACGACGAGCGTCGGGAACTGCCAGCCGCCGGGCCGGCCGACGACCGTTTCCAACGGAAGCCAGTCGCTCCAGGCGCCGACCGAAATGTCCAACTGCTTGCCTGCCTCTATCTTCTTGTCGATGTCCGGCTCCGCCGCGTTCTTCAGGGCGAAGTCGCCACGTGTCACGCTGCCGCCAAGCCCTTCGCCGCCGCGCCGCCAGGCGATGCGCCTGCCTTCGGCTCGGGCGAGACCTTGATCGCTCGGACTCGCAGCGTCATTTTGGCAATGGCCGCCGCACCCTTTTTCTGGGCGTCGAGTTTGTCGACCTGCGCGTGAGCGAGCGACACGAAGGCACAGAGAACAACAGTCAGCAAGACCAGGGATGTCAGCAATCGCGGTTTTCGCATAGCCGGACCTCTTCGGAGCGAACCACAGTGCTGGGTAGTATAGACATCGCCGGGCCGGAGTTCCAGAGTATGGTTTGGGCATGACACATTTACAATATACTTGTAAATCTTCCATGACAGTTGTTCGCGAGCGCGATGTGAGGTAGCATCAGCCTCAGTCGTGTGTGATTGCCTATAGTGGACCCCGAAAACTGGACCACCAGCTAAGCTACTCTGGTGAGCCAGGAAAGGGGCAATGATGAAAGGCAAGCGGAAGCAGCACACGGCGGCGTTCAAGGCCCAAGTGGCCCTGGCTGCCCTCAAGGGAGACAGGACCGTCAACGAGCTGGCGGGTCAGTACGGGGTCCACCCCACCCTGATTCACGCCTGGAAGAAGCAGCTACTTGCCGGGGCCGACCAGGTCTTCAGCAACGGTAGCAAGGCAGCCACGGCTGACGCCAAAGTCGCCGTCACCTGTGAGTGCTCCGCTCGCTATGCCGACTTTCCCAACGCGAATCGCCTGTGGGACGCGCTGGGTGCCAAGGAAAAGCTCGACCTCGGCAAAACGCTCCAGCGCGGCCAGGGCAAGAACAAAGTCATCCCGATCCACGCCGCCAGGTTTTCCAGGGATGGCAAAAACCTGGCTCTGGGTGAGGCGGGCGAGCGCGACGGCTTCGCCAAGGTCTTCCTGCTCGACGCAACCGATGGCAAGAAAGTACGTGAGATGAATGGCCATCAATATGGCGTCACTGCGCTGGCCTTCCATCCCGACGGCAAGCACCTGGCCTCCGCAGGTCGCGATACCACCGTGCGCCTCTGGCGTCTCGCCGACGCCAAGTGTGTCGCCGACATCGGCAAGGGGCGCGGTGGGCAGTTCCAGGACTGGATTCACTCGATCGCCTTCAGCGCCGATGGCCACCTCATCGCTTGTGCCGACATGGCCGGCCAGATTCAGGTTTGGCGCTTGGGGCAGAAGTGAATGCCCCGAATAAGGTAGTGCGCCCGCCGAAATTCAAAGGCCCTTGAGACCCTTCAATACCTGCCAGCGAGGACAACATGCGTCTTATTCATGCCATTGCGACGATCCTGTGTCTGGGCACCGCTGTACAGGCCGCCGACAAGGTCTTCGAGGAAGCGCCGCGCGCCGCGCGAGTGGGCGAACAGACAGAGCTGCGTTTCGCTGTGAAGGCAGGCATCGATGTGGAGATCGCCGTGCTGGACGGCAAAGGCCACATCGTCCGACATCTCGCGGCTGGCGTCCTCGGAGGTAAGAATCCGCCGCCAACTCCGCTGCAACCGGGTTTGGTTCAGAAGATTATCTGGAACGGCAAGGATGATGTGGGGAAGCCGGCTCAGGGCGGCCCCTTTCGGTTTCGCGTCCGGGCGGGGACCGGCGTCGAGTTCGGTCGCCTGATCGGTGACAGCCCCTATTCCGGCAGCGTCGTCAGCATGCCGTATCGGGCACCGGTCAACGGCCTGGTCACCGACGCCGAGGGGAACCTCTACGTGCTGATGATGTCGGCCGTGGGCAGTCACGGGAACTCGGGCATGTGGCCCTGGCATCTGCGCAAATTCGACCGCGAGGGCAACTACCTGAAAACCGTGTTACCCTACGCGCCGTCCACCAGACCCGATAAGGCCAGCGGCTTTCGCCTGCTGAATGTGCCCGATAAATTTGTGCCGTCGCTCTATACGAGCCTCTATCCGGTCTTTGCCGTGCTGGGCAATGAGATCGTGCCGCGCTTCCACAAGGGGCGGATCGTGTTCGTCCGCAGTGAAACTCGGCAAATGAACTTCCTGGCTCTCGACGGCAGCAATGAACTCGGGACGACGACGATGTGGTCAGCCGAGGCCAAGCTGAAATGTCCCAACTGGCTCGATATTCAGACGGCATTTTCCCCAGATGGACGATATGCCTACTACGCCAACGTCGCCGGCACTGTTTATGACGGAAAGAAACCCGGCGACATCGATCCCAACTGGCCGCAGGGACGCATCTATCGACAGGATTTGACGAAAGAAAAGTCGGTCCCGGAACAATTCTTCGACCTGACGCTCCCCGACTGGGAGAAGACGAAGTACTGGATGCCGAGCGCCTGGGACAAGAAGACCGCGACCGCGGGCATCGACGTGGACGCCGAGGGCAACGTGCTGGTGTGCGACCTCGTCAATCAGCAAGTAGTCGAGATCAGCCCGCAAGGCAAACAGTTGAGCGCCACGCCGGTGGCCTGGCCCGATCGGGTAATCGTGTCGCGCAAGACGGGAGACCTGTATGTGTTTTCGCGCAAGGTCTCGCGGGGTGCCGTTCCCTCGGCCAGGCTGTTCAAGATCACCGGCCGCGGGAAGGACGCCAAAGTCGTCGCGGAGATGGCTCTGGTGGGAACCGTCGGCGGTGCCTGCACGCTCGATGAGACTGGCAAGGTGCC
The DNA here is from genome assembly GCA_020846255.1 of Propionibacteriaceae bacterium. Classification (GTDB taxonomy): domain Bacteria; phylum Actinomycetota; class Actinomycetes; order Propionibacteriales; family Propionibacteriaceae; genus Propionicimonas. Next base: position 1,466 of record JADLEH010000397.1, on the reverse strand, counting down.
CGTCCTCTGGATCGCCGGCAACGTGCCGCGCGGCAAGCGGGGCAACGATCCGTGGGTCAGTCAACTCCTGCGCATCGAGGACCGCGGCAAGGAACTGATCGTCACGGGCGACAAGTTCCTCAACCGCGATCCGGATGCCATCAGCTTCGTCGCTTACATGGATGTCGATCGCGAGGCCGAGTTGGTGTATGTGACCTCCAGCGGCCCGGTCGTGCGGCGATATCACGGTGAAACCGGCAAGGGGGAGACGCTGCCGTTCAACGCGGTGGACCTGGCCATCGGTCCCGGGGGCGACATCTACACGTGGGGGACTGGCAGCTACGAGGGTCCGATCGCCCGCTTCAGCCGGGACGCGAAGCCGAAGCCTCTCGCCGCGACCGGCAAGCACGTCTTCGGCCATCTCTCTGGCCGCGCCGGGCGCGGGCAGGTCGTCTGCGGCCTCGACGTTGACCTGCTGGGCCGCGTTCACGCAACCTTCGGAAGCAACGACTGCCATGTGCGCGTTTACGACGAGAAGGGCGAACTGGTCGATTTCCCGCGCAAGCAGACGAGTGCCATCGAACTCGGCCGCACCGAAGTGCCGGCGGCGGTTACCGGTGCCGTCGGCTACGGCGGCAGCGTGCGCGTGGATCACGCCGGCAACATCTACCTTCTGCAACAAGGCGTACCCAAGGACTTCCCGATCCCGACCGGCTTCGAGAAAGACGAAGGCTATCGCAGTTCGCTCGGGACCATCTACAAGTTCCCGCCCACCGGCGGTGAGATCAAGGCGGTCGGAGGCTCTGTGAAGGAAGTGACCGGAGCGGTGGCCAAGTATGCAGGCTGCGGGCCGATCAGCCGGTGGAACGCGGTGGGCGCCTGTGCCTGCACGAAGCCACGCTTTGACGTGGACGGCTTCGGCCGTCTCTACATCCCCAACGCCGGCGCTTTTTCCGTATCGTTGCGCGACAACGCCGATAACGAGATCGTGACTTTCGGGGGCTACGGCAACTACGATTGCCAGGGGCCCAAGAGCAAGGAGTCGGTGCCCGCGATTCCCTTCGGCTGGCCCGTGACCGCCAGCGCCAGCGACCGCTTCATCTACGTCGGCGACGCCCTGAATCACCGCGTGGTGCGCGTCGATAAGAAGTATGCGGCTGAGGTCACGATCAACGTCGCGCCGTGACCGACGACCCCTGGTGGCGAGATCCCCAATGCGGAGCACAACCATGCCAGGCCGACTTGTACATTCCGCATGGATGGTCGCGGCGATGGTGATCCTGTGCCCGAACTGGTGTCGGCCGCCGAACCGAGCACGCCGACCGTGACGCCGGAGCTGAAGCCCGACCCGGCGGTGACCCAGGGCGAACTCACCAAAAACTGCCTCAATTATTGCGGCTGGCTTGACTGAGACAAGTGTACAGGCCTTAGAATCCTCCGGAATTCGCCCGTACGTTTCCGGAGCAACGCATGGCTGCTTGTGCTAG
>JADLEH010000396.1 GCA_020846255.1 Propionibacteriaceae bacterium | reverse complement strand
GCGCGATCTGCTGCGCGGTGAGACCGAGTTCCTCCAGCAGCTGGGCCCGGTTGCCCTGCGGCAGGAACTGCTGCGGGATGCCGAACTCCCGGATCCGGGTGTCGATCCCTGCGGCCCGGGCATCCTGGGAAAGCCTCGACCCGAGACCGCCGGCAAGGCCGTTGTCCTCGATGGTCAGCACCAACTCGTGCTCGGCCACCAGCTTCAGCAGGTCGGCTGAGACCGGGAGTGCCCACACCGGATCGACAACGGTTGCGCTGATCCCCTGCTGCGACAGCCGCCTGCCCACCTGCACCGCCACGGAGCACAGCTGGCCGTAGCCGACCACCAGCACCCGGGGACGGTGCCCGGCGAGCAGGACGTCAACGTCGCCGCAGTTCGCGACCGCTGGCAGGGGCTCGGGCAGCGGTTCCTTCGAGTACCGCAGCACGGTCGGCCCGTCGTCGATGGTCACAGCCAGCCGCAGGGCCTCGCCGAGCCGCTGCTCGTCCCTGGGTGCGGTCAGCCGCAGTCCCGGGACCAGGCCGAGCAGGGATGCGTCCCACATGCCGTTGTGGCTGGGTCCGTCCGGACCGGTGACGCCGGCCCGGTCGAGGACGAAGGTGACGCCATGGCGGTGCAGGGCGACATCCATCAGCACCTGGTCGAAGGCGCGGTTCAGGAAGGTCGCGTAGACGGCGAACACCGGGTGCAGGCCGCCGGCGGCCAGCCCTGCGGCTGAGGTGACCGCGTGCTGCTCGGCGATCCCGACGTCGAACACCCGATCGGGGAAGTGCCTCGCGAACCGGTCCAGCCCGGTCGGGTGCAGCATGGCGGCCGTGATCGCCACGACGCGCTCGTCGGTCGCGCCGATGCGGGCCAGCTCATCGCCGAAGGCGTCGGTCCAGGTCCGCCCACCCAGCTCGGCCAACGACTGGCCGGTGACCTCGTCGATCTTCCCGACGGCGTGGAAGCGGTCCTGCTCGTGCTCCTCGGCAGCCTTGAAGCCCCGGCCCTTCTGGGTGATGCAGTGCACCAGCACCGGGCCGCCGAAGCCCTTCGCCTGGTGGAGTGCCAGCTCGACGGCCTCGATGTCGTGGCCGTCAATGGGGCCGACGTACTTGATGCCGAGATCCGAGAACATCCCCTGCGGCGCCAGCACGTCCTTCACGCCCATCTTGAAGCCGTGCATGAGCCCGTAGACCATCTGGCCGATCAGCGGCGCGTTGCGGACGGCCTGCTTGATGCGTTGCAGCGTCCGTTCATAGCGCCGGTCGGTGCGGATGGCCGACAACTGCTTGCCGAGGACGGAGAGCTGGGTGGCGATGCCGCCGACCGTCGGGGTGTAGGAGCGGCCGTTGTCGTTCACGACGACCACGAGGCGCTCCTCGCCGGCAACGGCGATGTTGTTCAGGGCCTCCCAGGCCATGCCGCCGGTCAGTGCCCCGTCGCCGATGACTGCGACCACGAACTGCTCCTTGCCCCGCAGCCGGTTGGCCTTGGCCAGGCCGTCGGCCCAGGACAGCGATGCCGAGGCGTGGGAGTTCTCCACCCAGTCGTGCGGCGACTCCGCGCGGCTCGGGTAGCCGGAGAGGCCGCCGGGCTGCCGCAGGGTCGGGAACAGGTCCCTGCGTCCGGTGAGGATCTTGTGCACGTAGCTCTGGTGACCGGTGTCGAAGATGATCGCGTCGGTCGGCGAGTCGAAGACCCGGTGCAGGGCGATGGTGAGCTCGACGACGCCGAGATTGGGGCCCAGATGGCCACCGGTCCGGCTGACATTGGTGATCAGGAAGGCGCGGATCTCCTCGCCCAGTTGCCGCAGCTGATCCGTCGTCAGGTCACTCAGGTCTTCAGGACCGTTGATCTCGTCGAGCAGGGGCACCGGACGAGTCTATGTCAGAGCTTGCGGACGAACACCTTCCCACGCAGCGCCTCCTCCACCAGCCCGACCTCGCGGCGCAGCCGGACCAGGCGGGCACCCTGCTCTGCCCACGCCTCCGCCGCGGACTGGATCACCTCCGGCGGAACCAGGTCGGCAAGGCTGGTGCGGACCCCGGCGAGCCCGTCGGCGCTCGCCCCCACCTGTGACTGGACGAACTCGGCTGCGAACCTGGCCAGCACCACCGGGTGGCGCCGCAGCACCGGGTAGGCGCGGTAGTCGGCAGGGCAGCAGTCGAGCAGGAAGGCAGCAGCGGTCGACTCCCAGTCGGGGGTGCCGGGGGGAAGCACCCGGGACGGCCAGCCGGGCGGGGTGTAGACCTGCTCCGGGACGCTCCGGCGACTGCGCTCCCCCAGGTTGGCCATGGCCCCACCCCTCCAGACTTATCGAACTCGTGTTCGATTCTAGGGCTGGACCTGTTCGTCCGTCCAGCGCAGGCCTGCGGCGCGCGGCGGGTCCCGACCGCCACCCACGAGCCCGCCGATTCGTTCGTTCCGGACCCGGCTGATAGGCTGATCGCGTTGTTTGGTTGGAATAATCGTTTACTTGCTTGGTTAAACCGCCGGTTCACCGGCGCAGGTAGTCCTTCTGGGAAGCGTTCATTGCAGCTGCATCACAGAGCGTCGCAACCGCGGCAGCTCCACTTCCCTAACAAAGGAAAAACTCATGGCTACCGGTACCGTCAAGTGGTTCAACGCTGACAAGGGCTTCGGCTTCATCGCTCCCGAGGATGGCTCGGCCGATGTGTTCGCGCACTTCTCCGCGATCAACTCCAATGGCTTCCGTTCGCTGAACGAGGGCGACAAGGTGTCCTTCGACACCCAGCAGGGCCAGCGTGGCCTGCAGGCCGCCAACATCAGCGTCCTGAGCTGAACTAGCTTCAAGGTTGGGCCCGGCTTCGGCCGGGCCCTTCTGCTTTTCCCCGCAGGGCCGGCGGGCCCGCCCGCCTCAGGCCCCGTTGACGAACCACCAGGCCAGGGCGGTCACGGCCGCGGCGTCGAGCGCCAGCACTGCGGCCAGCTGCCACCTTCGCACCGACGCCCCCCTCTCCCAGTCGGCGCTGAGCAGGGCAGCAGCGGCCGGTATCAGCGCCGCGGTGAGCCACCACCACCATTCCGAGGCTGCGTCGGCAGCCACCAGGAAGCCGGCTCCGGCGAAGAACGCAGCCCACAGCCACCAGTCGAGCTTCAGCAACAGCAGCGCCGGGATGAGGCAGAGCAGGAAGCCG
>JADLEH010000395.1 GCA_020846255.1 Propionibacteriaceae bacterium | reverse complement strand
GTTTCAGTAGTAGTAGGGGAACTTCGACCAGTTCGGCGGGCGCTTCTCCAGGAACGAGTCCCTGCCCTCCACAGCCTCGTCCGTCATGTAGGCGAGGCGGGTGGTCTCGCCTGCGAACACCTGCTGGCCGATGAGTCCGTCGTCGATCGCGTTGAAGGCGAACTTGAGCATCCGTTGGGCCGTGGGGCTCTTGCCGCAGATCTTGGCTGCCCACTCCAGGCCGACCGTCTCGAGGTCCGCGTGCGGCACGACGGCGTTCACCATGCCCATCCGGTGGGCCGCTTCGGCGTCGTAGGCGTCGCCGAGGAAGAAGATCTCACGCGCGAACTTCTGGCCGACCTGTCGGGCGAGGTAGGCAGAACCGAAACCGGCGTCGAAGGAGCCGACATCAGCATCGGTCTGCTTGAACCGGGCGTGCTCCGCGCTGGCGAGCGTGAGGTCGCACACCACGTGCAGCGAGTGCCCGCCGCCGGCAGCCCAGCCGTTCACCAGGGCGATCACCACCTTCGGCATGAACCGGATCAGCCGCTGCACCTCCAGGATGTGCAACCGGCCGAGCTTGGCAGCGTCCACGGTCTCTGCGGACTCGCCGTCGGCGTACTGGTAACCGGCCCGGCCCCGGATCCGCTGGTCGCCGCCGGAGCAGAACGCCCAGCCGCCGTCCTTCGTCGAGGGTCCGTTGCCGGTGATCAGGACGCAGCCGACGTCCGAACTCATCCGGGCATGGTCCAGTGCCGTGTACAGCTCGTCGACGGTGTGCGGCCGGAACGCGTTGCGCACCTCCGGACGGTCGAACGCGATCCGCACAGCCGGGACGTCGACCGCCCGGTGATAGGTGATGTCGGTGAAGTCGAAGCCTTCGACGGGCCGCCAGCGCTCGGGCTGCCAGGGATTGCTCATGCGCTCAGGCTAGAGCAGATGACGACGAGTGCCGCGTCAGCGGCGGCCGGCGGAGGAACCCTCCCCGGGAACCGTCCCCGGGGTTCACTGCTGGCTCAGCCGGCGTCCCGGAGCCGCACGGCCAGGGCCGGCAGGTCGGTGATCACGGCATCGGCCCCCCACGCGAACATTCGGCCGAGCCTGCGCTCGCTGTTCACCACCCATGGCCGCACCTCCAGCCCGGCTGCGTGCGCCCGGCGGATGTAGCCCGCTCCGAGCACGAGGCGGGCAGGCGGGTGCAGCGCACCCATGCCGAGCCGGGCTGCGTAGCGCCACGGCTTGTAGAGCGGGTCGGTGTAGAGCATCCCCAGCTCGCCGGCGGTCGCGCCGAGGTGCTGCAGCCGCTTCAGCGAGTAGTGGTTGAAGGACGACAGCACCACCCGGTCGGCGATGCCGTGCGCTGCGACGGCGGCCAGCACCCGCTCCTCCAGCCCCGGGTAGTCCTCGACGGAGTTCTTCAGCTCGATGTTGACCATCAGCCCGGCGGGAGCCAGCAGGGCCAGGGTGTCCGCGAGGGTCGGGATCTGCACGCCGGCGAACGCGGGCATCCCGGCAGAGGCGTCGAGGTTCCGCAGCTGTGCCAGCGAGTGACCGACGACCGGGCCGGTGCCGTCGGTGGTCCGCTCCACCGTCTCGTCATGGATCACGACGACGTTCCCGTCAGCGGTCAGCTGGACGTCGAACTCGATCCCGTCGGCACCTTGGGCCACCGCCAGTTCGAACGCCGGCAGGGTGTTCTCCGGCGCTTCGCGCCGGGCACCACGGTGGGCCCAGATCTGGGTCATCGCACTCCTGCTGCTGATCACATATGGTCGGGATCGTGACTGTACGCCAGGCAACTGCCATCGATGCCATCGCCGACGCCTACACCGAGCGGCTCGCGTCCCTCGACCCGATCGCTGCCACCGGGATGGGTATCCCCGGCCACGACCACCAGATGACCGACTTCTCCCCGGACGGGCACGAGGAGCGGGCCGAGCTGAACCGGGAAACCCTCGCGAAGCTGTCGTCGACCCCGGCCGCGGACGAGGTGGACCGGATCACCGTCCTCGCCATGACCGACCGGCTGAAGCTCGCGCTGGAGATCCATGCCGCCGGAGAGCACCTGGCCCAGCTGAACGTGATCGCCTCGCCGCTGCAGGACCTCCGCGACGTCCTGGACCTGATGCCGACCGCCACCATCGACGACTGGGCCAACATCGCCGCCCGGGTCAGCCGGGTGCCCGACGCCGTCCACGGCTACATCGAGTCGTTGCGCGAGGGGGCCAGCCGCGGGCTGGTGCCGGCGCGACTGCAGGTCAACGAGGGCGTCAAGCAGGCAGCGGAACTGGCCGACCCCAAGTCGTCCTTCTTCGTCACCTTCACCTCCGGCGCCAGCCCGGACGGCGCCCCGGCCACCGGCGCCCTGGCCAACGACCTGGCCATGGCCGGGCGCAAGGCTGCGGCAGCCTACGGTCAGCTGGTGGACTTCCTCAGCGGCGAACTCGCCGCGAGCGCCCCGGCCGAGGACGCGGTCGGCAGGGACCGCTACGCCCTGTGGTCGCAGGAGTTCGTCGGCGCAGCCGTTGACCTGGACGAGACCTACGAGTGGGGCCTGGAGGAACTGGCCCGGATGGCAGCCGAGCAGGACCGGATCGTGCGCGAGATCGCCGGTCCGGGCGCCACCATCGAGGACGCCATCGCCAAGCTGGAGTCCGACCCGGGCCGGGTGCTGCACGGCACCGCGGCGCTGCGGGAATGGATGCAGGCGACCGCAGATGAGGCGATCGCGGCGCTCGACGGCGTCCACTTCGACCTGGCCGAGCAGCTGAAGACCATCGAGTGCATGATCGCCCCCACCGAGAACGGCGGCATCTACTACACCGGGCCGTCGGACGACTTCACCCGCCCGGGCAGGATGTGGTGGTCGGTGCCCCCGGGCGTGACCGAGTTCAGCACCTGGCGGGAGAAGACCACCGTTAACCACGAGGGCGTCCCTGGCCATCACCTGCAGATCGCGCAGGCCGTCCTGAACCGGGAGCAGCTCAACTCGTGGCGCCGGCTGGTCAGCTGGAGCTCCGGCCACGGCGAGGGCTGGGCGCTGTACTCGGAGCGGCTGATGGAGGAGTTCGGGTTCATGGACGACCCGGGGGACCGGCTCGGCTTGGTTGACGGCCAGCGGATGCGGGCCACCCGGGTGGTGCTGGACATCGGCGTCCACTGCCACAAGCCGGCGCCCGCCCGGTGGGGCGGCGGGATCTGGGACGCGGCCAAGGCCTGGGATTGCTTCAAGGCCAACGTGAACATGGACGAGAGCTTCCTGCGCTTCGAGCTGAACCGGTACCTGGGGTGGCCCGGCCAGGCACCGTCGTACAAGATCGGCCAGCGACTGTGGGAGACCTACCGCGCCGACGCAGCGCAGGCCGCCGGCAGCGAGTTCAGCCTGAAGGACTTCCACACCAGGGCCCTGAACCTCGGCTCCGTCCCGCTCTCGGTCATGCCCCAGGCCCTCGGCCTCACCTGACCGCCCCGAATCGGGGACGGTTCCTTTTCCGTTCATCCGGCGCGAAACGGGGACCGCGAATCGGGGACGGTTCCTTTTCCGTTCAGCTGAACGGAAAAGGAACCGTCCCCGATTCGGTCACCGTTTCGGTCAGCCTGGTTTCGGACGGTTGCGCCGGTCCAGACTGCGGTCAGATCAGAAGATCCGGTTGACGATGGACGCCGGGGCTTCGAGGAGGGCCTCGATCTCGTCGTCCAGCTTCACCAGGGTCAGCGATGCCCCGGCCATCTCCAGGCTGGTGCAGTACTCCCCGACATAGCTGCGCGCAATGGTGATTCCCTGGTCCATGAGCTTCTGCGCCGCGATGCCGTAGAGCAGGTACAGCTCGCTGATCGGGGTGCCGCCGAGGCCGTTGATCATCAGGGCGACCCGGTCACCGGAGGCGAACGGCAGGTCCGGCACGACGGCACCGAGCAACTCGTCCACGATCTCGGTGGCGCTGACCAGCTTGGCGCGACGCCGTCCGGGCTCGCCGTGGATGCCGACGCCGACCTCCATCTCGTCCTCGCCGAGGTCGAACAGCGGGCTGCCCTTGGCCGGCGGTGTGCAGGCGGTCAGCGCGATGCCCATGGTGCGGGTGACCGAGTTCACCTTCTCGCCGATGGCGGCCACCTCCTCAAGGGACGCGCCCTGTTCCGACTTGGCGCCGCAGGCCTTGATCACGAAGAAGTTGCCGGCCACGCCGCGCCGCCCGACAGTCCAGGTGGAGTCCTGCACCGCGACGTCGTCGTTGATGAACAGCGTCTTCACCTTCAGGCCTTCGGCCTCGGCAAGTTCCGAAGCCATCTCGAACGCCATCCGGTCACCGGTGTAGTTGTTCACCAGCAGGAGAACGCCCTTGTCGGACGCAACCAGCTTGGCGGTCTCGTACACGTAGTCGCTCGGCGGGGCAGCGAAGACGTCGCCGGGGCAGGCGGCGTCCAGCATGCCTGGGCCGACCACCATGACGTGGGCCGGCTCGTGGCCCGAACCCGAGCCCTGGACGATGCTGACCTTGTCGTGGCTGGGCGCGTCCGCGCGCATGATCAGGTTGTACTCGGGCACGTACTTGATCGTGTCCGGGTTGGCGAGTGCGATGCCCTTGAGCATTTCGGGCACGAACTGCTTCGGGTCGTTGACGAACTTCTTCATGGCTGTCCTTCCTTGGGTCTTCTTCTGGTCGCTGTGCTAGTTCTTGGGCCAGGCCTCGGCCAACGCTTCGGCGAGGACGGCGATGGCCATCGCCCCGGCGTCGACCGAGCCGATGCTGCGCTCACCGGTGTAGGCGGCCCGGCCGCGCATCGCCTGCATGGACTTGGTCGCCTCTGCGCTCTCCCTGGCCACGACCGCCATCGCCGCCATCGCCTCCGCAGCCGGATGGCCGGCGGCGATCTCTGCCTCGAGGGTGTCGGTGACCGGCACCAGGGCGTCCAGCAGGGTCTTGTCACCCACGTCGGCCTGCCCGCGGGCCTTGATCCCGTCGATGGCAGCCCGGAGGGCCCGGACGACATCTTCGCCCTCGATCTCGGGGTGGCCCTTGAGCTGGACGCCGCAGCGCAGCAGCGCTGTTCCCCAGATCGGGCCGGAAGTGCCGCCGATCCTCCCCGAGACGGTGGTGGCGATCTTGGTGAGGAACACGC
>JADLEH010000394.1 GCA_020846255.1 Propionibacteriaceae bacterium | reverse complement strand
GGCGCTTCGCATTTCAGCGTGGTCGGTGAGCGCGGAGTGAGGGTGTCGGGGGCTTGAGGGATGTCCAGGCGACGCCTCCGGCGTGCAGGAGGATTCTCAGCCGGTAGTTGTGGAAGTTCCGGAACCCGTGGCCGGCGCGCTTGACCTTCTTGATCAGCAGGTTCAGGGCTTCGGTCGGGCCGTTGGAGGCCCCGGTGAGATGGTGGGCGAGAATCTCGGTGCGCCACCGCGCCAGGGTCCTGCCGAGGCTGCGGATCTCCGGCACCACGTCGGTCCTGCAGCCTTGGATCGCCTTGTCGATCAGGATCTCGGCGTCGGCGGGGTTGTCGGTGAGGTAGATGTCCCGCACCGATTCCTTGGCGAGCCACGCCCCGAGGACCTCATCCTCAGGGTCGCCGATGCGCAACTGCAGCAGCATCCGATCAAGGCCCGGTTCATCCAGGCGTTCGGCGCCTTTGACCATGAGTTTGCGGGCCCGGTACAGGGGATCGGCCTTGCGGCCCCGGTGCCCGAGGGTGGTGTTCTGCACGCGACGGCGGACCTGGTCCAAGCAGCGGTTCCCGACCCGCACCACATGGAACGGGTCCGCGACACGGATCGCATGGGCAAGGCGTTCCCCCAGGGCGTGCCGGTATGACTCAGCCAGGTCGGTGGCGACCACCGCGACCCGGTGACACCACGCCGCCGGCTGGGCCTCCAACCACCCCTGCACATCGGCGCTGGCGTTGCCGGGGATCACGTCGATGACAACCCGTGCGGCCAGGTCCACCAGGCTGGTGGCGTAGCGGGTCCGATGCTGGCGGGTTGCAGACAGCCAGGTGGTCTCATCGATCCCGAGCATCGAGACATCCCCGACCCGTCGGGGGTCATCGACCAGCGGCTCACCGATCTCCGCCACGGCGTCCATGACGGTGTGCCAGGCGACCCCCAGCTCCCGAGCCATCTGGGAGACCGGCCGGGCGTTGACCCCGACCTGGACACAGCACTCAACAGCGGCCCTGCGGGTGAGCAGACACCGCGTCGCCAGCTCATCACGGGTCTCGGTCCAGGTCCCCAGATCACAGTGTCCATGCGGGCATCGGTGCCGACGCTTACGCCAGACCAGGCGCACGGGCCGACCGAAGCACGGCAGGTCCCGGTACTCCACAGGCGCTCGATCATGGCTGACTGCCGCACCCCCGCACCCCGGACACACGATCGCGGTCGGGACCGTCTCGACGGTGAGCACCAACTCCGCCCCCGCCTCGACGGCCTCCAGCACCTGGAATCCGGGCAGGCCGAGCATCACCTCGGCAACACCAGTAGCGTCACCCATGTCGGGGACCTCACCTTCGTCGCAGCCGTGAAGAAGCCGCAACGATGACCGGGGTCCCCGACGCCTACCCGCCCCCGGTCGCTACCCCCACACCACGCTCATCTGCGAAGAGCCTGTATGCCACCGGACTCGTCGTTGGTTGGTTGTGCCGGTTCGATGCCGGTGCCGGCCAGCTGCACATCGACTTCTGGAACGACGCCAACTGCACCGGGAAGGTGCGCTGCGGACCTCAACTGACGCGCGACAGCGGCACACCGCTTCTCGCCCGGGCCATGTTTTCAGCCCCTGTCCGCAGCTGCCGGCGAGGAACGGAGCCCTGTGCGCCCGCGCAGTCGACGGCGAAATGCGGAGCCCAGTCTGTGCGCCGCGACCTTCAACGGGCTCGTTTGCGGAAGTCCGTCGACGAGAGGTCGTGTTGCCGGGATCAACGTCCGCAACGCGACGTCGTGCATTCGGTGACGGCGGCTGTCGCTGACTCGCGACGCGTCGATGATCCGGAACACGAGTCGGACACGGCGGGGCGCGAGTGTCTTGCGAGAGGAACGATGTCTTGCGGCAAACAGGCGCGCGTGCCGCTGTCGAAACCCTTGGAACGTTCGGTCGTGTCGCGCCTGCTCTCGTGAAAGCATTCGCGCCTCAGGGTGTTGCCGATACTCTAGGTGGACTCGACCGATGTGGGTTCCACCCCAGCCCTTCGCCGCAAGACGAAACCAAAGGTCCCAGTCCTCGTAGCCCTCCGCCAAGCTCCAGCCGCTGCACTCCAAGAGCGCGGTTCGCCGGTAAAGGCAGGCGACAGGGAGACGGTTCACGTAGGTGACGAGCCAGGGGTCGAGACACCGCCATGTCGGGAAGACCCAGTCGATGGTCCCGAAGGTCTGTGTGTCCCCCCAAGCCGCCGCGAGCGACAGGTTGGCATCCAGCGCATCCGCCAGCTCATGCAGAACATCGCCGGCGAGTCGGTCATCCGCGTCGAGTGGAAAGACATACGGTGCGCTGGTGTGTTCGAGTCCGGCCATGCGAGCCAACGCCACTCCGCGGTTCGGCTGGCGAACGACGACGACGCCGCTTTGCTCGAGCCAGCGCAACTCTGCCGCTGTCTGGGTGTCGGTCGAGCCATCGTCCACCACGACGAGTTCGCAGGGTTCGCGCTGCGCCTGCACCGAGGCGACCGCCTCAGCTACGAAGCGCCCGTCGTTCCAGCACGGGATGACAACAGCAACACGGCGTTGCGGACTCATTAGGGAGGTGTCTCCATCCGTATCGTCAGGTCACGAACATTCTCGGCCTGCAGAGCGGTAGAGATAAGCGATTGGCGAGCCTTCCCCGGGACCATTCACCCTGGCTTCACACTTCCAGGCGGTGGTCGATCGTCGGCGGCGATCGGCGCTCGAGATAGGTAAGACCCAGGTGGTCTCACCTATCAGCGCCAACCTTCGCGCTCTGCCGGTCAAGCAACTCCGGCGCACGCGCTCCACGTCCCTGCGGGGGGCACGCCATCGTCAGCCTTGACCTCGGGGTCGTTTCAGCGGTCCAAGCACTGGTCGGCCACCAACAGCCGGACGATGTCCCATCGGACGCTGAGGAAAGGCTTCAGTAACCGGCGTAGTTCCCGAGCGTCGGTGACTTCGCCCGGGCGGTTGCCGACCGAGTAGACCGCAACCTCGCCACATGCCCCACCGACCTCGAGAACATCGACAAAGAATGTTCCTAGGGGAGGATCCCAGCCCACCCAGACCTCAGGATTGATTCCCTTCTCGGAGATGCGGTGAAGGCTCATGAGGCTGGATGACCTCTCCATTCGCCGGTGCGGTCCAACTTCTACACGACGATTGGGCACGATTTGTGAAGTGAGCAGCCAGCCGTGCGCTCTACGCTGAGGGGTGCACATGGGGAGGGCTCTTCGGTAAGTCAGGTGGCGGCCCTGCGGCATCGAATCCCTAGCCCGACTCCAGGCACAAGCTCGCGACCGAGTCGCAGGAGGCGCCCGGAGAGCTTGGCCGCGCACATCGTGCTTCCTCGTCGAATCCGTGAGACGGCTCGAGGCATCGAGCGGCCGGACTACGCCTTGCACCAACACCAAGACGATGCCCGCCGGCTGAGATGATCAGCTCACCCACTCCTCGGCAGAAGGGCCACCGGGGCAGGCGCCGCTCGGAGCCCGAGGATCTCGACGAGGGTCACTTCCGACGCCCACCCCGACTGCTGGGTCGACCAGCCCGAGGCGATGCAAGCGTCCGACCCGAGCTAGGGCCGCTACTGAACCGCCAATTCAGTGAAGAACACGTTCGTGATCTTCAGGTCCGTCTCCGCGTTGACCCGCCTCATGATGGCAGCCCGTACGTCCTTCTTTCCTCGGGCAGTCGGCAGGCGGTCAGCCGTCTGGGCCTGGAGGACATCGATCACGATGTCTCGGAGTTCGGACTCCACGTCGACATGCACAGGCTCTTCTTTGGGCCCCTCCTCAAGCAGTGATTCGGAGAGGGCTGACACCTCCAGCGCCAGTCCGACCTTTGCGAAACGCCGCGCGTCGGGGTCCGCGAGGTTTACGACAAATGTGGTTGGCATCGTGTATACCGCCGCGGGCTCTTTCGCGAGCCTTTTCTCATCAGGCCCCTGCGGTTCCGGCCTGAGTAAGAAGAACGCCACGCCGACGAGGATGACCAAGACCGGCGCTGCTATGAGGACGAGCTTCTTCATTCCGACCATCCTCGGTCGACGGGTGTCCTTAAGATGATCGGCCGGTCCGCCGCCTTCTTAAGCCGGGGGTCGGGTGGCGAGTGCCGCCCCGATTCCCGGATGTTCCGGGAGCCGCCGAGGTGCATCACCCGTGCGGGGAGGCGAAGGAGGCGGGATCTACGAACGCCGCCGACCATCCCGCCGCGAGCACGGTCGCCACCCGCCCCTGCAGATCACCTCCCAGCGCCGTGGAGAACTGCGCCAGGACCTCGTCCGCAACCAGCACGAACATCACCGGGACGGCCACCAGCAGGACGACCGAGAACGGCGATCGCAGCTGCTCCCGCGCGAAGGTCACCGAGCGGCTCGTCATTCGGTGCGCCTGCCCTCGCGCAGCTCGTAGATGCGGGACAGCCGCTGGCGTTCCGCCAGCAGATGACTGACGACCAGGATTCCCATGCCATCGGCCCGCCGCGCCTCGGCCATCTCCCAGAAACGAAGGTAGGTCTCCCAGTCGAACCCCGCGTACGGCTCATCGAGGACCAGCACGTCCGGGTCGTGGAGGAGTGCGATCGCCAGGTTCAGCTTCTGCCGGGTGCCGCCGGACAGCTCCTGCACGAGGCGCTTTCGGTAGCGGCTGAAGGCGAGCTCCTGTAGCAGCAGCTCTGCCTGCGCGGACAGCAGCGCATCGGTCATTCCGTAGACGCGCCCGAACAACCGCAGATGCTCTGTAACCGTCAGCTTCTCGTAGAGCAGCGGAATTTGCGGGCAGTACCCGAGCCGACCGGACACGGAGACGGCTCCCGAGTCTTCGCGCATCAACCCGACGATGATTTGCATGAGCGTTGACTTGCCCGAGCCGGTCTCGCCCACCAGCCCACAAGCTCGCCGCGCCGCCCCTCCAGTGTGGCACCGGCGAGCACGGGATCCTGGCGGTGACGCCAGGGGAACCGTCGCCGGAACGCCTTGTGCACGTCGGTGACACGAAGCAGTGGTCCAGCGGTTTCTCCCGCCGGATCCGGGTGCAGTCCGGGCGGCGTCTCGGCGTCGGGCATGACGGCGCTCTCAGGGTGTCGCGTGGTGGCCCAGGTGGCCGGCGGGAGTGCCGGTGCTTGTGCCGTCAGATCCGCGAATGGCGGGACCCACCCACACCGTTGAAATGGTGAACGCTACGGCGAAGGCGGCGAGCGCGGCCGCGGGTGCCCTCCATGTGCCGAATCGGCGGTACAGCCGCAGCAGCATGGGGATCGACAGCAGGAGCCCGAGCGCCCCGAAGACCAGGGTGCCGGTCGTGCCGGCGACGATCGCGGCACCGGCAAGCGGGCCGACGTGATGCAGCACGTGCGGTACCGCCCCGAGCACCGCACCAATCGCCCCGGTCACAGCCGTCCAGGTGCGCCGCAGCCGGCCGCTCCCGGAGGCCGTCGGTTGGGGCTCGCCGGCGACGGCGGCGCCAGTCGTGGAGGTGGTGTGCGTGTGGTGGTTCATCGCTCGTCCCTCGCTGATCGGAACCCGGGTTTGACGACATGCGCTGCCCCGGTGGCGGTGCCATTCGGGCAGCGCATGTCGCGCGCGGCTCAGACGACCTTGATGGCGGTGACCAGACCGCCGCCGCCCTTGACCTCCCTGCCGTTGTTGGTGGTGTGGTGCAGGATGTGGCAGTGCACTAGCCAGGTACCGGGCTGGATCGCGGTCCAGATCACGTCGTATCGCTCTCCGGGGCCCACCAGCACGGTGTCCTTCGTGAGCTGGGCGCCCGGCGGCACCGGGTGGCCGTCGGTCGCGACGATCTTGAACGGCCCCCCGTGGATGTGCATCGGGTGGGAGAACTGTCCGGCGCCGATGAACCGCAGCCGCACCCGCTGCCCACGCTTGACGGTGATGCCGGCCGTGTCGGGATACGCCTTGCCGTTGAGGGTGAACCAGTTCGGCAGGGATCCGTCGTAGTCCATGGCCGGCACGTTGCCGTCGGGGTTCACGCGCCACTCTCCGAGCATCATCGGGACGTCGGCGGCGACCTGCGGCTCGGTGCCGTCCGCGACGATCAGGGCACCTGAGAGACCCAGGGACAGCTGCCGGTCGGCCTCGGTGTGCGAGTGGTAGAAGTACGTTCCCGCCCGGGTCACCCGGAACCGGTAGGTGAAGGTCTCACCGGGCGCGATGTTCGGCTGCGTGATCCCGCCCGCCCCGTCCATCGCGTTGGGCACCTCCAAGCCGTGCCAGTGTACCGAGGTCGGCTCGTCCATGCGGTTGGTCACCTCGACGCGCAGCCGGTCACCCACCCGAGCGCGGATGACCGGTCCGGGGACCTGACCGTTGTAGGCCAGAGCCGAAACGGTGGTGCCATCGCCAATCGTCCAGCGCACCGGCGCGGCCGACAGGCGGAACACCTTCTCGCCGCCGCTTCGGGTGAACGCCAGCGTGGTGCCGCCCTGGGCATCGGGTGCGGCGGCCGGGACGCCGTCGGTGTTCACCGGCGACATGTCATGTCCGCCCATGTCCATCGAGGTTTGGTCCATCCCCGCCATCCCGGAGTCGGCGGCGTTGGAGTGATCCATGCCGAGCATGCCGTCGCCTGCACCGGCGACAACGCCGACTCCGATGACCCCCAGAACGGCCACGCCGCCAAGCGCCAGCAGTACCTTCCTCACCGAACACCTCACCGCTCGCGTTTCGGGCCGTTGGTTAGCCCCTCACATTCGAGGTCTAGACCCCGGATACGGAGAAATCGTGAAGGCCGTCCCCGGATCCGTGAGCAACCAGAGCCGTTTGCGGCTTCTCCCCTGACCGAGCCGGAAAGGGCCGCAGTCGCAGCCCGGGTGACGATGCAACGACCGGCGAACATCGCGCGGTTGCCCATCATCCAGGGAGGTCACGGCGCCGATTAGCGCGTCGCCGGCCGAGGCCGACTTCCGCGGAGGCGGGGGATGAAGCGGGGGGTGCCCCGCGCGTACCGGTTCCAGGCGCCCCCGAGGTGCGCGGCGACCTCGGCCTCTTCACGGATCGCGAGGCGTCGGTACACCGCAACCAGGACGGGGAACATCACAAGCGTCGCGATCGTCGGCCACTGCAGCAGGAAGCCGAGCATCACCAACACAAGCCCGGAGTACTGGGGATGCCGGATCCGCCTGTAGGGGCCGTCGGATGCGAGCACCCCCTCACGCTGCGCGCGATAGAGGTGCTGCCACCCGGTGGCCACCAACCAGAACCCTCCGCCGATCAGGACATAGCTGGCCAGGTGGAAGGGGCTGAGATGTGGGTCACCGCCCCAGCCGATCGCATCGGTCCACAGGTGCCCGCCGTCGTGACTCAGATCCACCCCCGGGATCAGACCCGAGAGCGGCCCCGTGAGGAGGTAGACCGTGAGGGGGTACCCATACATCTCGGTGAACAGCGCCACGATGAACGCGGAGAACCCACCCAGGGCCCGCCAGTCCCTGCGGTTCGCCGGGTGGAAGAAGCTGACCGCGAACCCGATGAACAGGACCGAGTTCACGATCACCAGCAACCACAACCCGTATCCGTAGTCCCGCATTGCAACGCCTCCAATCAGCCGATGGACAACGCCCACGATCGTCGGCCGGGGAACCCGTCACCTCAGGGGCTGTCGGCCGTGCCAGCTGCGAATGGACCCCGGGCCCTGAGGCAGCTCAGGCCAGGTTCACGAGCTGTCCCGTCTTGCGCGAGAGAGCCCCGGTGCCCCCGGAGTCGGCGGGATTCCGGTCGGTGCTCCCGTCAAGAGCGGAGGGTCTGCGTGGTTACCGGTGGCCGCCGTGATCCATGCCGCGCATCATGAACATCATCATCAGCAGGCAGGCGATCGCGGGGATCAGCAAAGCCGCCCCGGCGCCGGCCACCGTGATCAGCAGCAGCACGACCAACAGCATCGGCAGGCACATCAGCAACATTCCCCAGTGACCTCGCTTGGAGGGTGGGTGATCGTGATCGGCACTCATGACTCGCCTCCCCGGTTCGCTTCCACGTGCACCTCCAGTGTCGGCCGATCCGAAGTGGGTGACCTCGTGGTGCGACGCAGTGGCCATGCGGGG
>JADLEH010000393.1 GCA_020846255.1 Propionibacteriaceae bacterium | reverse complement strand
TGCTTGAGGCGACGTACATCTAAGAGCGGAGTTGGCCATCGCCGGGGGACAGAATGGCCTCGCGGCGGAATCAGGCGGTGCGGGAGCATGCAAAGCCCGGAATGTCGACGTCTGGCCCTCGCTTCCACGCAAGCTAAGCTGAAGGAGGGCATGATTGCGTGAAACAGCACACGCTGGGGGGGGGTACGATGCCAGACAAGCCAGATCGCGCCAAGGCGCCTGATGTCCGATCGGAAAGCACGCACACGGGCCTGAGCGCCGAGGCCCTGAAGCCAGGGATGCTGGACAACCTGTACTACGTCCAAGGCAGGACTCCGGTGCTCGCCACGCGCAATGACTGGTATCTCGCCCTGGCTTATACCGTGCGGGACCGGTTGCTCCATCGCTGGATCAGCACGGTCCAGATGATGATCATGGAGGACGTACGGGCGGTGGGCTACCTGTCGGCCGAGTTCCTCCTCGGTCCCCATCTCGGCAACAACCTGATCAACCTGGGCATCTATGACGAGGCCAGGGAAGCCGTGCGGCGTCTGGGTATGCCGCTGGAATGGCTCCTGGAACAGGAGGAGGAGCCTGGCTTGGGCAACGGCGGCCTGGGGCGTCTGGCGGCCTGCTACCTCGACTCGTTGGCCAGCCTCGAGATCCCTGCGATAGGCTACGGGATCCGCTACGAGTTCGGCATCTTCGACCAGGAGATCCGCGACGGCTGGCAGGCCGAGATCACCGACAAGTGGCTCAAGCTCGGCAACCCCTGGGAGATCCCGCGTCCCGAGCGGAAGTTCGTCGTACACTTCGGCGGCCGCACCGAACCGTACTTCGACGCGCAGGGGCGACATTGCGTGCGGTGGGTCCCCGAGCGGGCCGTGGAAGGCGTCGCCTACGATACGCCGATCCTGGGGTACCAGGTCAATACGGTCAACCTGCTGCGTCTTTGGAGGTCCCAGGCCGTCGAATCGTTCGACTTCGCCGCGTTCAACGTCGGCGACTACTACGGCGCGGTCGACGAAAAAGTGTTCTCCGAGAATCTGACCAAGGTTCTCTACCCCAACGACGAGCCGGCGCAGGGCAAGCGGCTCCGCCTGGAGCAGCAGTATTTCTTCACTGCCTGTTCGCTCCAGGACATGATCCGCATCCATCTGGCTGCCGGGCGGCCGCTGGAGACGTTCCACGAGAAGTTCGCCGTGCAACTCAACGACACGCACCCCGCCATCGCGGTCGCCGAGCTGATGAGGCTGCTGGTGGACGAGCACGCCCTAGGCTGGGACCAGGCGTGGGAGATCACAGGCGACACGTTCGGCTACACGAACCACACCTTGATGCCCGAAGCGCTGGAGAAATGGCCGCTCCCCCTGTTCGCCAGCGTCTTGCCGCGGCACCTCGAGATCATCTACGAAATCAACCGTCGATTCCTCGACGTTGTCCGGCTTCGCTATCCGGGCGACGAGGCCCGGGTGGCCCGCCTGTCATTGATCGACGAGAGCGGCCCGAAATACGTGCGCATGGCCCATCTGGCCAGCGTCGGCAGCCGCGCCGTCAACGGCGTGGCCGCGCTGCACACGGAGCTGCTGAAAGCGGAGGCGCTGCGGGATTTCCACGAGCTTTGGCCGGAGAAGTTCTGCAACGTGACCAACGGCGTCACACCGCGCCGCTGGATGGTGCTGAGCAACCCGCGGATGGCCGGGATGATCTCGTCGAAGATCGGTGCCGCCTGGACCAGCCGCCTGGAGCAGGAGCTCGGCTCGCTGGAACCGCATGCCGCAGACCCGGGGTTCCAGGATGCGTGGAGGGCGGTCAAGCGGCAGAACAAGATCGCGCTCGGGGACTGGATCAAAGCGCGCACGGGGACAACCGTCGATCCTGATTCGCTTTTCGACATCCAGGTCAAGCGGATCCACGAGTACAAACGCCAGCACCTCAACGTGCTTCACGTCGTCACGGCCTATCAGCGGCTCAAGGAGGACCCCTGCGCCGAAGTCGTGCCGCGGACCTTCATCTTCGGCGGCAAGGCCGCGCCCGGCTACGCCATGGCCAAGCTGATCATCAAGCTGATCAACTCCGTGGCCGAGGTCGTCAATAGCGATGCGGACGTGGCGGGGCGGCTCAAGGTCGTGTTCCTGCCGGATTTCAACGTGACCAGCGGCCAGCGCATCTACCCCGCCGCCGACCTGTCGGAGCAGATCTCCACGGCCGGCAAAGAGGCCTCCGGAACGGGAAACATGAAGTTCTCCCTGAACGGCGCCCTGACCATCGGCACGCTCGACGGCGCCAACGTGGAGATACGCGAGGAAGTGGGAGCCGAGAACTTCTTTCTTTTCGGGCTGACGGCCGACGAAGTGGCCTGCCTGAAAAGCAGCGGATACCGGCCGCGAGACTACTACGAATCGAATGCCCGGCTCCGCGACGTGATGGACGCGATCGCCTCGGGCGTCTTCTCCCGCGGGGATTCCGCCCTGTTCCGCCCGCTGTTGGAGTCGCTGCTCGGGCGGGACGAGTACCTCCTCTTGGCCGACTACCAGGCCTACGTGGACTGCCAGCAGCAGGTGAGCGAGGCATTCCGCGATACGGAACAATGGACGCGGATGTCGATCCTGAACGTGGCGCGGATGGGCAAGTTCTCCTCAGACAGGTCGATCCGCGAGTACTGCGGGCGGATTTGGCACGTATCGCCGGCGCCGGTCAAGC
>JADLEH010000392.1 GCA_020846255.1 Propionibacteriaceae bacterium | reverse complement strand
CGTACCGGAGAAGGGACTTGAACCCTCACGCCCGAAGGCACAGGAACCTAAATCCTGCGTGTCTGCCAATTCCACCACTCCGGTCGGCGACCTTGCAGATAGTACTGCCGCGGGCGCCCCGGCACGATCGCCGCTAGCCTGACCAGATGGTGGCTACGTCAGAAGTACCGGAAGACAGCGAGCTCACCCTCGCCGTGATGGCCAACTCTCGCAAGGAGAACGAACTCCGCCTCGCCCTCGACCCCCGACACCTCGCGCGGATCCCGGCGGAGCTGCGGCCCCGGGTTTTCCTGGAGAACGACTACGGCGCTGCCCACGGCTACCCCGACGCCGAACTGGCCGAATGGGTGGGCGGGTTCGGCACCCACGCGGAGTTGGTCGCCCGGTGCGACGTGATCCTGCAGCCCAAGCCGGTACTGGCCGACATCGCGGAGCTCCGTCCCAACCAGGTCTTCTGGGGGTGGCCGCACTGCGTCCAGGACGCGGAACTCACCCAGGTGGCCATCGACCGCCGGCTGACCCTGATCGCCTTCGAGGCGATGAACCACTGGAACGCCGACGGCTCGTTCTCGCTCCACGTCTTCCACAAGAACAACGAGCTGGCCGGCTACAGCTCCGTGCTGCACGCCCTGCAGCTCACCGGCTCCACCGGGCACTACGGACGCCGGCTGAGCGCTGCTGTGATCGGTTTCGGGGCGACGGCCCGCGGGGCGGTCACAGCGCTCAACGGACTCGGCATCAATGACGTCGACGTCCTGACCCACCGCGACACCGAGGCCGTCGCAGCGCCCATCCACTCGGCCCGGATCGTCCACTTCCGCAACGGCATCGGGATCACCGATCCGGACCAGCCCGACCGCGAGGCCGAGCCGGAGTCGCTGGCAGCCTTCCTCGCCACCCACGACGTGATCGTCAACTGCTCGCTGCAGAACCCGTCGGAACCGATGATGTTCCTCACCGAGGCCGACCTGGCCGGGCTGGCGCCCGGCACCCTGATCATCGACGTCTCCTGCGACACCGGGATGGGCTTCAGCTGGGCCCGACCGACCACCTTCATCGAACCGATGCTCGAGGTCGGCGACCGCGTCGCCTATTACGCGGTCGACCACAGCCCGTCCCACCTGTGGGCATCGGCGACCTGGGAGAACAGCAACGCCCTGCTGCCCTTCGTCGGGGTGGTTCTTGGAGGTCCGGCAGCCTGGGACACCGACCCGACCATCAGCCGTGCCATCGAGGTCCGCGACGGTGTGGTGCAGAACCCGGCAATCCTGAGCTTCCAGGGCCGCCACCCCGGCTACCCCCACGGGGTGCTGGCCAGCTAACCCGGGACCGCGGGGCTCGCTGCCGGTACCGCGACCGTGAGTTCCGGGTCGTCGGACGCGAACGTCCGGACCGGGCCCGGGCCGGTCGCTGCCGTCTCGAACCGGACCGTCACCCGGCCGAGACCCGAGCCCCACACCCAACCCGCGCCGTGGCGCTCGTGGACGACGTCGGTGCCGGCCGGCCAGCCCGATGGACGCCGGGTCAGCGGCGCCTCCGCCTCCTCGACGACCCGGCCCGGCGAGCTCGTCTCGAGGTCGAACAGCGGTTCCTGGGCCACCTCGACCAGGCCGGATACCCCCACCCCGAGCAGGCGGACGCCCTGGCTGGTGTCGAGCCCGTCCAGCAGGTTGCGGGCAACCTGCGCCACCACCTCCAGCCGGTCCGTCGCCCCGTCCAGCGTCCGGGAACGGCTGACCGAGGAGAAGTCCGGCCAGCGCACCTTCACCGTCACCGTTCGGGCGAACAGCGCAGCCGCGGACAGCCTCTCGACCACTTGGGCTGCGTGCCGGTCGGCGATCCGGGACAGCACTGCGGCATCGGCGATGTCGTGCTCGAAGGTGTCCTCGACCGAGATCGACTTGGTCTCCCGTTCGGGTTCCACCGGGCGGTCGTCGGCGGCGAAGGCCATCCGGTGCAGGTGCTCGCCGGAGGACTTGCCCAGCTCGCGGACCAGCTCCGCGGCCGACAACTGCTGCAGGTCGGCGATCGTGCTCACCCCCAGCCGGGACAGCCGGTCCATGGTCGCCGGCCCGACGCCGGGGATGGCCCGGGCCGGCAGGCCGGCGATGGTGGCCACCTCGGTGCCCGGCTCCACCAGCCGGATGCCGTCCGGCTTGGCGAGTTCGCTGGCCACCTTGGCCATGAACTTGGAGCTGCCCAGCCCCACCGATGCGGTCAGCCCGCCGGTCGCAGCGGTCAGCCGGGCCCGCAGGTCGGCAGCAACGCCGAGCAGCGCACCGGTGTCCAGCGGACGTGGCCCACCCGCGGCCAGGTCGACGAAGGCCTCATCGAGGCTCAACGGTTCCACCAGCGGCGACAGCTCGTGCAGCAGGCCCATCACGATCGCGCTGGCGGCCCGGTAGGCGTGGAAGCGCCCGGAGAGGAAGGCTGCGTTGGGGCAGCGGCGGCGCGCCTCGTGCATCGCCATCGCCGAGCCGACACCGAACCGCCGCGCCTCGTAGGAGGCCGTGGAGACAACTCCCCGCAGGCCGATCCCGCCGACAATGACGGGCTTGCCGCGCAGTGACGGCTTGTCCCGCTGCTCGACTGCTGCGAAGAAGGCGTCGAGGTCGAGGTGCATGATCGATGCGTCGGCGCGCACTGCTCAGCCCAGCGATCCGAGGTAGGCGACGCCGCGGGGCGAGAGCCGGTAGCCGACCCGGAGGCTCTCGGTCAGCCCCAGAGCCTTGAGCCTGCGGATGTCGGCCTTCATGGGTGCCACCTCGCGGCCGAGCAGGGCCGCCAGCTCAGTGGAGATCACCCCCGGGTGGTCGCGGATCCACTCCAGGATCTGCCGGGTCCACGGCCCGGTGCGCCGGCCGGCGTCGAGGCGGGCGACGGCCGCGGCGACTTCAGCGAGTTCGGCCGGGTCGGGCACGGCTGCGCGGAGCCGGACCCGCGGGTCCTCCCCCACCCAGGCCAGTCGGACGCGGAAGACCCGGTCTCCCCCACGGCCCCCGCGGGGTCCGCGCCTGGGGGGCCCGGCGAGCAGCTCCAGCAGCGCCCCGGCGTCGGCGAAGCCCGCCTCCCGGGCTTCCGCATCGGTGATGGCGGCCGGATCAGTGATCTCGTCGACCGCCTCAAAACGCACGATCCCCGCCGAGGTCAGCTGGGTGCCGCCGGCCCGGACGCGCGGCTCCTCCCACCGCCGGTAGGCGAGGCTGATCGAGCCGTCCCGGACGCCCTGGGCGATCCTGGCCGGGAGCATCATCGTCAGCGCCGCCGGTAGCTGACGAAGTCGAAGCCGTCGCGGGGCTCGCGGGAAACCTCCACCCAGGCGTCGGGGTGGATCGGCGGCAGCCGCACGGAACCCTCGGCCTCGGCGTGCACCTCGGTCAGGTCGAGGTCGGTGAGCCGCTCCCAGGCCTGCTCGTAGATGGTGCCCCCACCGGCGACATAGACCACGTCGTCGAGGCTGCCGGCCAGGTCGAACGCTGCCTCGAGGGAGCCGACGGCGTGGCCGGCCGGGCGCCCGCCTGCGGGCAGTTCGACAGCTTCCGGAGTGCGGGTGACGACGATCGTGGTGCGGCCGGGCAACCAGCGCCCGATCGCGTCGTGGGTGCGGCGACCCATGATCAGCGGATGACCGCTGGTGACCCGCTTGAACCGCGCCCAGTCCTCAGCGATCTCGAACGGCTGGCGATCGCCGTCGCCGATGACGCCATTCGCGCCAACGATGGCGATGCCGATGATCCGAGCCGGGTCCACGCCGTGATCGTAGTCGGCGGGTCCCCCAACACCACCCCGGGTGCCCGGCCACCGGATAAGTCGCCATTGACACCCACAGTCGTGCGCCTGAGACTGGCAATTGTGGCTCCCCCCAGCCGCGGATTGGATCCCCAACCAGCGAGCAGGGGAAAGGGGCGAAGGATGCCCAAGCTAGCCAGAGCCACAATCAGCGTCCTGACAGCCATCGGGCTGATG
>JADLEH010000391.1 GCA_020846255.1 Propionibacteriaceae bacterium | reverse complement strand
GGCAGCTTGCCGTCGGCGACCAGCCGGCGGACCTCATCGTCCCCGAGCATCGCGAGGGTCAGGGCGGACCGTACCCGCCGGTCGTCCACGTCGTAGCCGCGCAGGTGCGCGATCGATGCGATCATCCGGACGCTGAGCACGGCAAGGCCGGCGAGGTTCGCCGGAAGGCCGACCGGGAGGGTGATCAGGCCACCAACGCTGGTGAGGAACCCCTGTGCCGAGGCAAGTCCGATGTGCTGCGCGACGAGGGCGTCGATGGCCGACTCCCGGTCGCCCTTGGTCTGCAGCGAGCGAGCGGCAGCGGTCTTGGCCCCGGGGAAGGTGCTGTTGCCGTCGATGGCGAACTCGATGATGCTGCGCAGCACGCCGCCGGCCATCTCCGGGGTGCGGGTGACCAGCTGCTTGCCGAAGTCGGAGGCGGTGTTCGCCATCTGGGGATCCTCTCGGTGCGTACCAGACCAGCCTAGGCCGGGACGCGAGGGCCGGGCAGGGGCCCCGTCCCCGAGCCGACCCCGGAAAGCCCCGGGCGACCCGCCCCACACCCGACAACGGGGACGGTTCCATTTCCGTTCACCGGGAGACGGGGACCCGGGAAGCCGGGGGGGAAGCCGGGGACGGTTCCATTTCGGTTCACGAAGATGGCAGCGATGAAGGTCCTTGATTGGTTCCGACGCCCGAACGGAAAAGGAACCGTCCCCGCGGTGGGCTGGCCCCGCCGCTGGCTGGGTGGTTCAGGCACCTGAACGGAAAAGGAACCGTCCCCGCATTGGGGGGAGGGTGGGACGCGGCTGGCACAATCGGGGCATGGCGCGCCGTCCGGGCATCTTCGGGCCTGCTCAGGAGTGGCCCGAGCAGGACCTGATCGCGTTCTCCGCCGAGTTCGACGAAGGCCTGGTGCTGGCTGCCTACACCGAGGGCGTGTTCCCGATGCCACTGCACGAGTCCGGGTTCGCCCAGATGGGGTGGTGGTCTCCGATGCGGCGCGGCGTGCTGCCGCTGGACTCGCTCCGGGTGCCCAGGTCGCTGCGCAAGTCGGCCCGCCGCTACACCACCACCGTCGACGCAGCCTTCGAGCAGGTCCTCGAGCGCTGTGCCGACCCGAGGCGGAAGTACGGCTGGATCGATGCCGACATCACCCGGATCTACACCTCGTTGCACCGCGCCGGCCGGGTGCACTCCGTCGAGACCTGGGACGCCGGGGGACGGCTGGTCGGTGGCCTCTACGGGGTCTCGCTGGGCGGGTTGTTCGCCGGCGAGTCCATGTTCCACGACCCGGTCCACGGCCGGGACGCGTCGAAGGTGGCCCTGCTGGCACTGGCCGACCTGCTCGCGGACGAGCATGCTGAGGAGCGCATCATCGACGTCCAGTGGCAGACCGACCACCTGGCCACCCTCGGGGCGATCGAGGTGGAGCGGGACGAATACCTCGGCCTGCTGGCCGAGGCGTTGAGCGTCCCGGAGCCGGCCTGGCCCCGACGGGAGGAGGACCATGCCTGAACTGCCAGAGGTCGAGGCCCTGCGCGGCTTCCTCGCCGGGACCTGCGTCGGCCGGACGATCGCCCGAACGGAGCTGGCAGCCTTCGCCAGCCTGAAGACCTTCGAGGTGCCGCTTTCGGCGCTGCACGGCCTCGAGGTGGACGCCGTCGAGCGGCGCGGCAAGTTCATCTGCCTCTCCGCGGGCGGCTTGTGGCTGGTGTTCCACCTGGCCCGCGGCGGCTGGCTGACCTGGAAGGACGCCATGCCGGCAAGGCCGGCCCGCCCCGGACGCGGCCCGCTGGCAGCAAGGGTGGTCTTCGACGACGAGTCCGGTTTCGAACTGACCGAGTACGGCACCCAGAAGCGGCTCGCGCTCTACGTCGTCCCGAGCCTCGACCAGGTGCCCGGCATCGTGACCCTCGGACCTGACCCGCTCGCCGACGACTTCACCCCGGACGTGCTGGACGCGATCATCGAACGTGCCGGCCGGGCACAGCTGAAGGGCGTGCTCCGTGACCAGCGGATCATCGCCGGCATCGGCAACGCCTACTCCGACGAGATCCTGCACGCCGCGAAGCTGAGTCCGTTCAAACCGGCCAGCGGGCTGGCCGCCGCGGAACGGGCCACCCTGTACGCGGCGATTCGCACCGAGCTGGCAGAGGCGGTCGCGCGGTCAGCCGGGTTGGCCGCGAAGGAGCTGAAGGGCGACAAGAAGCTCAACCTCCGGGTGCACGGCAAGACCGGTCAGGCCTGTCCGGTCTGCGGCACGACCATCGCGGAGGTCTCCTTCGCCGACAGCTCGCTGCAGTACTGCCCCGGCTGCCAGACCGGCGGGAAGCTGCTGGCTGATCGACGACTCTCCCGCCTGCTGAAGTGACCCGGGGCCGGCCGTCCCGGCGCCGGGTGGGGGCCGCCGGTGTGGGGTAACGGTCAGGTATCGGTGCCGGGCAGGCGCTCAGCCGGGTGGGCAACCCGGTAGCCTGCTGTGGTTGCCAAGTCGTCGGGGGATGCAATGCGGTCAGCGGCTGGGTCCGTCCGGACGCGAGTCCGAGCGCGAGTCCGCGCCCTCGCGACCGCGCCCTGGACCTCCGACCATCGCCGCGGGCTCGCCTTCATCGTCGCCAGCGCCCTGACCACGATCGCGGTCGCAGCCTGCGGCCCGTCCTCGGTAGCCCTCAAGCTCGGTCCACGCGTCGACTTCCTGCCGCCCTGGTACCTGCCGGTCGGCTGGATCGAACTCGGCGAATGGGTGGCCGTGCCGGCCCTGTGGCTCGGGTTGTTCCTCGGCGCGATCGGCTTGTGGATCTGCTGGCGGGCCGTGAACACCGGCTGGCGCCCGAACAACCGGCGGCTCTTCCTCACCGGCTCGGGGCTCAGCGTCCTCACCGCGCTGGTGCCGCCGCTCACGTCAGCTGACGTGCTGATGTACGCCGCCTACGGCCGACTCCAGGTGCTTGGGCTGAATCCCTACGACATCACTCCTGCCGGGATCTTCCGCCAGGAGTTCGACCCGGTGCTGATCTGGACGGAACGGCCCTGGCAGGACACCCCCAGCGTGTACGGGCCGCTGGCCTCTGCTTCCCAGTGGCTGGCCGCCTGGCTGGGCAACGGCAACATGCACAACACGGTGTTCTGGCTGCAGATGTTCGCCCTGCTGCCCTTCCTCCTGATCGGGGCGCTGGTCGTCCTGCTCGCCCATGACGACCACAAGATCCAGACCAGGGCCGTGCTGTTCACCGTCCTCAACCCGCTGATGATCTGGTCGGTGCTGGCCGGGGCCCACAACGAGGCCTTCACGCTGGTCTTCGCCATCGTCGGGCTGTGGTTCATCCGCCGCAACCCGTTCGTCGC
>JADLEH010000390.1 GCA_020846255.1 Propionibacteriaceae bacterium | reverse complement strand
GCCCCGATGGCGCCGGCGATGCGGCCGAACAGCAGGGCGCCACCGAAGGCGACCAGCTGGGTGAGCAGGAAGGTGAGCAGGACCTGCTGGGTCTCCATCCCGAGCTCGGCTGAAGCGTAGAGACTCGACTGCACGATCACGGTCTGGATGCCGTCGTTGAAGAACAGGAACGCCACCAGGAACAGCACCGTCTGGGGGTAGTTGCGCATGTCCCGGAACGTGTCTGAGAGTTGGGCGAACGGGTTCTTGGCCTTGATCAGCGCCGGCACCGACCTGGGCAGCTTGCGGAGGCCCAGCACCGGGATGATCGTGAAGAAGCCCCACCACAGACCGGCCGAGAGCAGGCTGAACCGGATCGCGAGGCCGTAGCTGATGCCGAGCCGCTCGTAGCTGGACATGAGCAGGAAGTTCATCGCCAGCAGCAGCCCACCGCCGAGGTACCCCCAGGCCCAACCGCGGCTGGACACGCGGTCGCGGTCGTCCGGACCGGCGATCCGGACCAGGATGGCGTCGTAGACGACGAATGAGGCGCCGGCGGCGAAGCTGGCGATGATCATCAGCCAGGCGCCGAGCTGCCAGTTGTCGCCCTGCAGGAAGAACATCAGGCTGGCCGCGACGGCCCCGACGGCTGCGGTGCCCCCCAGCCACCGGTGCGGGTGCGCGGAGCGGTCGGCAGCAGCGCCGACGAAGATCAGCAGCACGGCAGAGATCACGGTACTCAGGGTGGCCAGGAACGGGTGCAGGGCACCGGGAAGGACGGGGAAGAGGCCCAGCAGCATCACCGGGTTGCGGCAGGTCACGCCCTCGGCGAGGTCGGGGCAGGCAGCGTTGTTGGCGAGGCTGGTGAGGTAGGGCCCGATGATCACGGTCGCCGTGGTGGTGATGTAGGCCGAGTTCGCCCAGTCGTACCAGTACCAGGCGCGTTGTTCCCGGGTGCTCTTCATGCAGCGTCCTCCCACAGGCCGTGTTCGGTGAGTACCCGCTTGAGAGCGGTGATGTCGTTGCTGATCAGGCCGTCGACCCCGAGCCGGACCAGCCGGTCCATCTCGGACGGGTCGTCCACCGTCCACACATGGACCAGCCTGCCGGTGGCGTGCGCGAAGTTCACCACGTCCGGACGGACCAGCGGCACCCGTTCCCGGGCGACCCGGGCCGGGATCTGCAGCACTACCCCGGCATCGACCCGGAGGCGGCGGAGGAGCGGGGCGAAACCGGCCCAGGCGACGCCGGCCGGACCCACCCCGGTGGGCAGGCCGGGCGCCAACCGCCGGAAGGCCCGCAGCCGTGCCCCGGAGAACGAGCTCACGCAGACCCGGCCGGCGACGTCCTGCTTCTGCAGCAGGGCTGCCAGCGGCTCCACGGAGCGGTCGTCCTTGAGGTCGATGTTGAAGGCGATCTCCGGCAAGGCTTCCAGGACGTCGGCGAGGAGCGGGATCGGATCCGTCCCGGCGACCCGGACCTGGCTCAGTTCAGCGGCCGTGCGCGCGCCCACCGGACCCGTCGCATCGGTGACCCGGTCGAGTTCCGCGTCGTGCATCACCACCACCTGGCCGTCAGCCGTGGCGCGGACGTCGGTCTCGATGTAGCGGTAGCCGAGGTCGGCGGCGGCCCGGAAGGCGTGCATCGTGTTCTCCCGCGCCGCTTCCTCAGGGGTCACCCAGCCGCCCCGATGGGCCATCGCGACGAAGCGGTGGTTCAGGAACGGATAGTCACGCGCCAGCACGAGTGCACTCTAGGGCCCGGGGGAGTGGGACCGGCTCGCCGGGTTGCGTGTTGGCCGCCAGAATGGCGCCGTGACCACGATCCTCTCCATCCAGTCCTCGGTTGCCTACGGCCATGTGGGCAACAGTGCTGCCACCTTCCCGCTGATGCGGATCGGCGTCGAGGTCTGGCCGGTGCTCACCGTCCACTTCTCCAACCACACCGGCTACGGGAAGTGGCGCGGCCCCCTGCTCGCTGCCGACGACGTGGCCCAGGTGATCCTCGGCATCGACGAGCGGGACGTGCTCCACCGGGTGGACGCGGTGCTGTCCGGCTACCAGGGCGCCCGGGAGGTGGGTGCGGAGGTGCTGCGCGCTGTCGAGCTGGTGAAGGAGCGCAACCCGAACGCGATCTACTGCTGCGACCCCGTGATCGGTGATGTCGGCCGGGGCATCTTCGTCCGTCCCGGCATCCCGGAGTTCATGCGCGACCAGGTGGTGCCGGCGGCGCAGGTGGTGACGCCGAACCACTTCGAGCTGGACTTCCTGACCGGCCGGCACACCGGGACGCTCGCCGAGATCCTTGCCGCTGCGGACGAGCTCCGGTCGCGGGGCCCGGAAGTCGTCCTCGTGACCTCAGCCGTGGTCGAAGGGACCGACCCGGACCAGCTCACCATGCTCGCCGTCTCCGGCGCGGGGGCCTGGCAGGTGACGACGCCGCGGCTCGAGCGGACCTTCACCGGCTCCGGGGACCTGACGGCCGCAATGTTCCTCGCCGGCTACCTCGAGACCGGCGACCCGGGTCTCGCCGTCGGTCGCACCGCCGACGTCGTCTACTCCGTTCTGAAGGCGACCACCGAAGCGGGCTCGGCCGAGCTGTTGCTGGTCGCGGCCCAGGAAGAGATCGTCAACCCCAGCCACCACTTCGAGGTCCAGCAGATCCGCTGAGCACCCCGTCGAGAGCCAGCCCTGTCGTCGAGGGCCTGCCCCCGGGGGAGAGCCCTCGACGCGAAGGCTGGCCCTCGATGAAGGTCAGTCGTGGAAGACGTCGATCCGCGCGCCGAGCGCGTTGAGGCGGTTGGGCAGGTCCTCGTAGCCACGGTTGATCACGTACACGTCGCGCAGGACGCTGGTGCCGCGGGCGGCCAGCGCTGCGAGCAGCAGGCAGACGGCTGGCCTCAGGGCCTGCGGGCAGATCAGCTCCTGACCGCGCCAACGGGTCGGCCCGGTGACAACGATGCGGTGGGGGTCGAGCAGCTGCACGTCGGCGCCGAGCTTGTTCAGTTCGACGAGGTGGATCGCCCGGTTCTCGTAGACCCAGTCGTGGATCATCGTGCGGCCCTCCGCCACGGCCGCGATCACTGCGAAGAACGGCAGGTTGTCGATGTTGAGGCCGGGGAACGGCATCGGGTGGATCTTGTCGGCAGCGTGGTGCAGCACCGACGGCCGGACGGTGATGTCCACCAGCCGCGTCTGGCCGTTGTACGAGCGGTACTCCGGGGTCAGCGAGTAGTCCAGGCCCATCTCGGCGAGGATCGCCAGCTCGATGTCGAGGAACTCGATCGGGCTGCGCTGGATGGTCAGTTCCGAGCCGGTCACGATCGCCGCAGTGAGCAGGCTCATCGCCTCGATCGGGTCCTCAGACGGCGCGAACGCCACGTCCGCGTCGATCCGCTCCAGCCCGTGGACGGTGAGCGTGGTAGTGCCGATCCCGTCGATCCTCACCCCGAGCTCGCCGAGGAAGAAGCAGAGGTCCTGGACCATGTAGTTGCTGGAGGCGTTGCGGATCTCCGTGCGTCCCGGGAACTGGGCCGCAGCCATCAGCACGTTCTCGGTGACGGTGTCCCCGCGTTCGGTGAGCGTGAGCTTGCGGTCAGCGTCGGCCATCTGGTGCACCACGGCGTGGTAGAGGCCCTGGGTGGTGAGCACGCTCAGCCCGAAGTGCCGCAGCGCCTGCAGGTGGGGGGTCACGGTCCGCTCGCCGAGGTTGCAGCCGCCGGCGTAGGGCAGGTCGAAGGCGTCCTCGGAGTGCAGCAACGGGCCGAGGAACATGATGATCGAGCGGGTCCGGCGCGCCGCAGCGACGTTCATCCTCGCCAGGTCGAGCCTGGCCGGCCGGATCAGCTCGAGCTCGGACTTGTCGTCGGACCAGGTGGCCCGCACGCCGATGCTGGTGAGCACCTCGAGAATGCGGTTGACCTCCTCGATCTGCGCAATCCCGGTCAGGACCGTCCGTCCGTGGTTGATCAGGGACGCACAGAGCAGCGCGACGGCGGCGTTCTTGGACGAGCGCACAGCGATCGAGCCGCTGAGCTTCACGGGGCCGTGGATACGCAGGTGCGTGGGTCCGCCCGCGCCGGCCGTGATCAGCGGGGAGTCCAGGGCGCCGGCGATCCGGTTGATCATCTCGAGGCTGAGGTTCTGGCCGCCGGACTCGATCCGGTGCACAGCGCTCTGGGAGGTTCCGAGCACGTCCGCGAGTTCCTGCTGGGTGAGGCCGCGCTGCTTGCGCGCGTCCCGGATCAGGGTGCCGATGCTGCTCGGTAGAAGGTCTGCCACGTCTCGCACCTTATCTCACATGGGATATGAACGCCCAGCCCGGGCGCAGCTGCCGCCTCCCGAAGCCAGTCGGTTAAAGTGACGCCATGACCCAACACTTCGATGTCGTCGTCCTCGGCGCCGGTCCCGGAGGCTACGTCGCCGCCATCCGCGCTGCACAGCTGGGCAAGAGCGTTGCCGTGATCGAGAAGCAGTGGTGGGGCGGGGTCTGCCTCAACGTCGGCTGCATCCCGACCAAGGCGCTCCTGCGCAACGCCGAGCTGGCTCACATCTTCAACGCCGAGGCCAAGACCTTCGGCATCGAGGGTGAGGTCACCTTCAACTACAAGAGCGCGTTCGACCGCAGCCGATCCGTCTCCGACCGCATGGTCAAGGGCGTGCACTTCCTGATGCGGAAGAACAAGGTCACGGAGCTCAACGGCTGGGGGACCTTCGTCGACGCGAAGACCATCAAGCTGACCGGGGACTCCGGCGAGGACACCATCACCTTCGGCAGCTGCATCATCGCGGTCGGGGCAACCACCAAGCTGCTGCCCGGAACCAAGCGCAGCGCCCGGGTCTTCACCTACGAGGAGCAGATCCTCTCCGACCAGCTGCCCAGCTCGATCGTGATCTGCGGCGCCGGTGCCATCGGCACCGAGTTCGCCTACGTCCTGGCGAACTACGGGGTGGAGGTGACCATCGTGGAGTACTTCGACCGGATGGTGCCAAACGAGGACCCGGAGGTGTCAGCGGAACTCCTCAAGTCCTACAAGAAGCTCGGGGTGAAGGTGCTCACCGGCACCAAGGTCGACGGGATCGACGAGCACGCCGACGGCGTCCGGGTGCGGGTCAGCCCGGCCGGCGGGGGAGAGGGGCAGGTCATCGAGGCCGAGCGCGTCCTGCAGTCGCTCGGGTTCCAGCCGCGCACCGAGGGCTACGGCCTGGAGAACACCGGTGTGGAGCTCACCGAGCGTGGCGCGATCGCCATCGACGACTTCATGCACACCAACGTCGAGGGCATCTATGCGATCGGCGATGTCACCGGCAAGCTCATGCTCGCGCACACCGCGGAAGCCCAGGGCGTCGTCGCAGCCGAGACGATCGCCGGCGCCGAGACCATGGCCATCAACTACGACATGATCCCGCGGGCCACCTACTGCCAGCCGCAGATCGGTTCCTTCGGCTACACCGAGGCCCAGGCCAAGGACCGCGGCTACGAGGTGAAGGTGGCCAAGTTCCCGTTCAGCGCCAACGGCAAGGCCCACGGGCTCGGGGATGCGACCGGCTTCGTCAAGGTGGTCGCCGACGCCCGCTACAACGAGATCCTGGGTGCCCACATGATCGGCCCCGACGTCTCCGAGCTGCTGCCGGAACTCACTCTCGCCCAGCAGTGGGACCTCACCGCCGACGAGGTC
This sequence comes from Propionibacteriaceae bacterium, assembly GCA_020846255.1. Lineage (GTDB taxonomy): Bacteria > Actinomycetota > Actinomycetes > Propionibacteriales > Propionibacteriaceae > Propionicimonas. The sequence goes on along the minus strand of JADLEH010000390.1, from coordinate 1,785 downwards.
GGCCGGAACATCCACGCCCACCCGAGCCTCTCGGAGGCGCTGAAGGAAGCAGTGGAAGGCATCGCCGGGCACATGATCAACCTCTGATCCCCGGTGGCCCTGCTACCTGACTCCGACAGCGCCTGACGGTGCGAACGGCGCTGGCATCCTTCGGTCGCGAGACGCTCGGCCTGGCTGCGGATACAGCCGGCGTCTGGCTACGGCTGCTGCCGCGGCTGCTCGCGCTCACCCTGCTCGGCTGGGTGGCCTACCACGGCGCGGTCCTGCTCGCCGCTGAGGTGGCCCAGCTCTCGCCCTGGCTGCTGATCCTGGCGTTGTCGATCGGGGTGGTGCTTCGACTGGCGACGGTGGTGGTGGCGCTGCGCTCGATCGCAACCGAGCTCGGGGCCCCGGTCCTGCTGCGGCAGGTGGCAGCGGCGGAGGCGGTGATCGATGACCGCGACCGTTCGGTGGGCAGGCTGCTGGGCGTGACCCTGCTGCCCTTCCTGGCGCTGTATGCGGCCTTCGGCTACGTCGATGTCTTCGCCCGGGACGTGGTGCTGCTGTCGACCTACCGGTTCGGGCCGGGTGAGCTGCTGACTGCGCTGAACCCGCTCAACTCACCGGTGGTCGGCTTCACGACCGCCGCTGTGATCATCGGGCTCTACCTGACCAGACGGCTGATCGACCGCTGGCAGGACCGGACCACCTTGATCCTGCCCGCGCTGGTCGGCGCCGTCGTGGAGGCGAGCCTGCTCCTCGTGGTGCTGCTCAGCGGGTTCCGGCTCGTTGAGAGCGCCAAGCTCTGGCTGGGCGACCGCCGGCTGGCCCAGTGGTGGGAGCAGGCGGTCGAGGCGGCCTCCGGTTGGCTGCGGATCGACCTGCCCGAGGTGGTCGACCGGCTCTGGGCGTTCCTCGCCGGCACCGCTTGGCCGGTTCTCTGGGACGTGCTCAGCCAACCGTTGGCGTGGCTGACCCTGACGGCCCTGGTTTTCGGCGCCCGGGCCCTCACCCTCGCCGACGTCTGGCACACCGGCCGGACGACCCGGATCCATACCCGCCTGGAACGGCTGCGGGGCGCCGTCCTGCGGGCCGAGGGTCCGAGAAGGGTCGTGCTGAAGGTTCAGGCGAGCCTGCTCGGCGACATCGACGACAAGTACCTGCCCAGCTGGAAGTCGCTACGGCTGGTCCTGCGCGCCGGTTGGGCGTTCCTCGGCGCCTTCGTGCTGCTGTTCAACCTGGTCCGGTTCGCCGGCGAACGGGCGAGCGACCTGATCGTAGGGGCGATGGGCGGCCAGCCCGTGGCGGTGGGCATCCGGCTGTACCCATTGGTCGACCTGCTGCCGAACGTGCTGGCGATGAGCGTGCAACTGGCGCTCCTGGGGAGCGGGTTCGTCCGAATGCTGCAGCTGCAGGCCGACTCGGGCTCACGACCGGCAGTGCCGGCGCGTCCGTGGGTGCGGCTGGCGGAGGTGGCAGTTGTCGGAGCCCTGGTTGTCGCAATGACCTCGGTGACGCTGCTGGGGCAGCTGCCCGACGCCTCCGCGAGGTCGGCCGCGGTGGGGGAGCGGGCCCGCTTCTTCGGCGGGGAGGTGACCGTGGACGGGGTCGAGCTGGGCACCCGGCTCGAACAGTCGAGCCTGAACTCGGCCGAGCAGACCCCGCTGGTGTTCGTCGTCGTCCGGGGTCGGGCGATCCGGCCCGGAGCCGCAGCGGTGCTCGCCGCACCCGTCCTGGTCAACGGTGACCGACGCTACGATCCCGGACGTTGGGGAGGCGCCTCGCTGAGCCCGGAGCCGGGCTTCG
>JADLEH010000389.1 GCA_020846255.1 Propionibacteriaceae bacterium | reverse complement strand
GGCCGGCTCGGGGTTGGCCGCGCGCCAGGCGTCGAACTTCGGCTGCCACTCGGCCTTCGCGGCTGCTGCGTTGGCCGCCGCCTGCCGGCGGGTGTGGGAGAGCACGTCGTTCGCGACGGCGAAGGTCGCGCCCGGGTCGAAGCCGAGTTCGCGCTTGAGCAGCCCGATCTCGTCCCCGCCCAGCTTGGCGCCGTGCACGGAGTGGTTACCGGCCTTGGTCGGCAGCGGCCAGCCGATCACGGTGGTCAGCTTGATGAAGGAGGGCTTGTCCGTGACCGCCTTGGCGGCTTCGATCGCCTCGTAAAGGCCCTGGATGTTCTCGGTGTAGCCGGTGCCGCCGTTGGTCCAGTCGACCTGCTGCACGTGCCAGCCGTAGGCGGCGTAGCGGGCGGCGACGTCCTCGGTGAACGCGATCTGGGTGTCGCCCTCGATCGAGATCCGGTTGTCGTCGTAGATCAGCACGAGGTTGCCGAGCTTCTGCGCCCCGGCCAGCGACGAAGCCTCCGAGGCCACGCCCTCCTGCATGCAGCCGTCGCCGGCGATCGTGTAGATGGTGCGGTCGAACACCGAGGGCTCGTCGAGCGGGGTGTCGGGGTCCAGCATGGCCCGCTCCCTGCGGGCGGCCATGGCGAACCCGACGGCGTTGGAGATACCGGCGCCCAGCGGGCCGGTGGTGCACTCGACGCCGGCGGTGTGCCCGTACTCGGGGTGGCCCGGGGTCAGGGAGCCCTCGGTGCGCAGCGCGGCCAGGTCACCGATCTCGAGGCCGTAGCCGGCGAGGAAGAGCTGGCAGTACTGGGTGAGGGAGGAGTGTCCGGCGGAGAGGACGAAGCGGTCGCGGCCCAGCCACTTCGGGTCGGCCGGGTCGCCCTTCATCACCTTCTGGTAGAGCAGGTAGGCGACCGGGGCCAGCGAGATCGCGGTGCCGGGGTGGCCGTTGCCCACCTTCTCCACCGCGTCGGCAGCCAGGATCCGGGCGGTGTCGACGGCACGCTCGTCCAGGTCTGTCCAGGTGAATTCGGTCATCTTCGGCCTTCCGCAGCAGTTACTGAAACGTTACAAGGGACTCTACCGGCTCGGTGGAGCCGCTGGACAGCTAGTTTTTCACACCGCGCCGACGCCGCCAGCGCAGTGCCACGAGTTGCCGCCGGGTCGTCCTTTCGAGTACAGACACGGGCATACCCGTGGGGGTACGCTGTAGGCAATCTTGCGGACTCGGAGCTGAACGTGAAACGACTCGTCATACTCGGCGGCGGCACCGCCGGGACCATGGTTGCCAACAAGCTGCGCGCAGCTCTGGGCAAGCACGAACTGCACATCACGGTGGTCGATCGGGACGACAACCACCACTACCAGCCGGGCTACCTGTTCATGCCTTTCGGCATCTACAACACCTCCGACATCGTGCGATCACGCCATCGCTTCATCGACGACGGCATCGACCTCGTGCTCACCGAGATCGACCATGTCGACCCGACCTACCGGGTGGTGCACCTGGCCGACGGCCGCACCCTCAGCTACGACGTGCTGGTGATCGCGACCGGCGTCAGCCCCCGTCCCGATGCCACCCCCGGCATGCTCGGCAAACTGTGGGGCCAGTCGATCCACGAGTTCTACAGCCTGCCCGGGGCGCAGGCGCTGACCGAGGCCATGCGGCGCTTCCGCGGTGGCCGGATGGTCGTGCACATCACCGAGATGCCGATCAAGTGCCCGGTGGCCCCGATGGAGTTCACCTTCCTTGCCGACGACTGGCTGCGCAAGCACGGCATCCGGGATCGGACCGAACTGACCTACGTCACGCCGCTGGACGGCGCGTTCACCAAGCCGGTGGCCTCCCGCGAACTCGCCACAGCCCTCGTCGACCGGCGGATCGGGCTCGAAACCGACTTCGCGGTGGAACACATCGACAACGACACCAGGGAACTGGTCTCCTTCGACGGCCGCCGGATCGGGTTCGACCTGCTGGTCACGGTGCCGCTGAACATGGGTGCCGACTACATCGCCCGCTCAGGGCTCGGCGACGAGCTCAACCTGGTGCCCTGTGACCAGCACACCATGGTCAGCCTCGCCCACCCGGAGATCCACGTGCTCGGCGACGCCGGCACCCTGCAGACCTCGAAGGCCGGCTCGGTTGCCCATTTCGCTGTGGACGTGTTCGTGCACAACTTCCTGGACGACTTCAACGGCCGACCCGCCACCCACGGTTTCGACGGGCACGCGAACTGTTTCATCGAGTCCGGCAACGGCAAGGGGATGCTGCTCGACTTCAACTACACCACCGAGCCGTTCACCGGGGACTTCCCGCTGCCGGTCGTGGGTCCGTTCAAGCTGCTGAAGGAGACCCGGCTAAACCACCTCGGCAAACTCGCCTTCCGCTGGATCTACTGGAACCTGCTGCTGCGCGGCCGGCCCATCCCGATGATCCCGACGACGATGAGCCTCGCCGGCAAGCGTGTGGAGAAGGACGTCACCCCGGCAGGCACCGGAATGCCGACAGCTACGGCACCGTCCAGCCCGGCGCCCGCCCCACGTCCGGCCATGCCGAAACCGACCAAGCCGTCGCCGAGCCCGCGACCGGCCGCGGCGAAACCGGCCCCCGTGACCGCGCCGGCCGGCACCAAACCGGCCGCCGGCTACTCCGACCGTCCAGGAGTGGACTCGACGGCCGAAGTCGTCCTGCCTGCTCCAATCGTCCCCAAGTTCTGATCCACAAGGAGAAACATGCCCACCACGATGATCGCCGGCCGTCCGATCGATGTGAACGACGAAGGCTTCCTGAGCTCCTACGACCAGTGGGACGAGAAGCTGGGCGCCGAACTCGCGAAGCTGATCGGCATCGAGATGACCGAGGCCCACTGGGCGCCGATCCGGTTCCTGCGCGCCGACTACCCCGCCCGCGGGGAGACGGCCACCCTGCGCCGGGCCAGCACGATCGGCGGGTTCGCCATCAAGGAGTTGTTCGAACTGTTCCCGGGCAAGCCCGCCAAGAAGATGGCCTACATCGCCGGGCTGCCGAAGCCCAAGGGCTGTGTCTAGGCCGGATGGAGACTGAAATGACCGACACCATGATCGTCCCGACCTTCGACGAGCCCGCGACCTCACCGGGAGGCCGCAAGCTGGTCCTCATCTGCTCCAAGGGCAACCTCGACATGGCCTACCCCGGGCTGATCCTCGGCGCGGCAGCGCTCGGCGAGGGCATCGAAACCCACATGTTCTTCACCTTCTGGGGCCTGGACATGATCACCACCGCACGCATGGACAACCTGAAGTTCACCATGCTCGGCAACACCGCCATGCACCTCAACCAGGCACCGAGGATGCCCATCCCCGCGCTGATGGGAGCCATCCCCGGGATGACCGGGATGGCGACGAAGATGATGCGCAAGCAGATCGCCGACCTCGAGGTGCCGACTGTCCCGGAGATGCTGGAACAGATCACCGAGATGGGCGGCCACCTGTGGGCCTGCCGGATGTCGTTCGACATGATGCAGCTGAACGAGGCCGACCTCTACGAGGGCGTTGAGGCAGTGATCAGCGCAAGCGACTTCATGGAGATCTCCGAGGGCGCGCAGATCATCTTCATCTGACCCGCCAAGGCGACACGAACGGGGACAGTCCCCTTTCCGTTCAACCTGATTCGGCTGCTCGACCGCTCGGTGCCCGGCTTTCCGACACGAAGGGGGACTGTCCCCGGTTGGTACGGCGGGGTGGAGGTCTGTCGCTCAGGAGCGCGGACGGACGAACACCGCGGCGGTCCGGGCGGGGACGGTGACCCAGTCGGTGCCCACCTCGCAGGTCCGCACCACCGGATCGCTGCCAGCAGCCTGCACCGGATGCAGCCCGAAGCCGCCGACGTCGCCGGCGAACCCCTGCCGGACCAGCCAGGGGGTGGTGTTGAACACCGCCAGCACCCCCGACCAACGCTCGTCGACCGGATCAGTACTGTCGTCGATGCCCATCGCGATCACCCCGGGCACCTGGTGCCAGGTGTTGGAAACCGGGAACGTCACCTTCGCCTTCACGAGGTCGGCGCTGCCGAGCCGGAAGAGCCGGGTGGAGGCGCGCAACCGCAGCAGGTCGAGCGCCTGGAAGTGCGCGGCGCGAATGTCGGCGGGGGTCGGCTTCAGGCGCGGGTCGGCCAGCAGCGGTGCCAGCACGTGCCACTTCCCGCCGTTGTCGCGCTCCGGTGGGAGCCCGGCAGCGAACCCGTTGTCGACCATCGTGAAGTCGAGGTAGTTGAACCAGTCGCCCGAATCGTAGGAGTTGCGGTCGAGGCTCTTGCTGCGCAGCATGTCCGTGCCGGCATGCCACATCACCGGGCTCTGGCCAAGGGTGGCGAGGGCGAGGCAGACCGTGTTCAGCCGCACCCGGGCCGCCATCGGCGTGGCCGGGTGCAGCTTGAGGGTCAAAGCGTCGAACAGCGTCTCGTTGTCGTGGGCGTCGACGTAGTTGATCACCTCCTCCGGCGAAGCCGCGTAGCCGGCCGGGCTGCCACCGAAGTGCAGCTCGGAGCCCGCCAGCGTCAGGTGCCGGGAGTTGGAGCCGAAGCGGAAGTCGCGCAGGTTCCCGGCCAGGCCCAGCTGGATCAGGTCCGTGCACCAGGCCAGCCGTTCACCCTGGGCCCGGTCGTCGCCGTTACGGCCGCTGCCGTTGTCCGCTGTCAGCAGTCCGGTGCCGAAGCCCTGCCCGCGCGGGTCCCCGTCCCAGACCGAGCCGCCGCGGACGGCGTCGCGGAGCCGGTCGGAGAAGGTGGCGATACCGGTGCCGTCCAGCTGGCCCTGGGTCGCCTGGATGAAGCGGGCGTTGTCCGCGACCTCGCCGAAGTTCCAGCCCTCCCCGTAGATGGTGATGGCCGAACCGTCCACCCCGTCCGCATCGACGGTCAGGGCGTCGAGCGCAGCCCGCACAGCCTCGAGGTTGGCCCGGCTGTGGTGGCCCATCAGGTCGAACCGGAAGCCGTCCACCTTGTAGTGCCTGGCCCAGTGGACGCAGGCGTCGACCATCAGCCGCCCGGCCATCAGGTGCTCGGTGGCGACGTTCGGGCAGCAGGTGGACGTCTCCACGACACCGGTCTCGGACAGCCGGTGGTAGTAGCCCGGCACCGTCCGGTCGAGCACCGACTTGCTGTCCTGGCCGGCGCCGGCGGTGTGGTTGAACACCTGGTCGAGCACCACCCGCAGGCCGATGCCGTGGAACGCACCGACCATCGCCCGGCACTCCGCGACTCGGCCGGCACCGTCCGCCGTGGCCAGCGTCGAGGAGTAGGAGCCCTCCGGTGTGAAGTAGTGCCACGGGTCGTAGCCCCAGTTGAAGCCGCTGCGGCCGCTCAACTGGCCGATGCGGCGCTGCTGCTCGGGGCTGTCCGGCGGGAGCTGCCTGAGCTGGTCCTTGGCCGGGAGGACCTGCTGTTCGGGATGCTCCTCGACGGTCGCGTTGTCGAACAGTGGCAACAACTGGACGGTGTTCAGCCCGGCCTCGGCCAGCCGGCGCAGGTGTGCCATCCCGGCACTGGCGACGGTCGGGGCGAGGAAGCTGCCGCGCAACTCCTCTGGGACCGTCTTGTCCGAGATCGAGAAGTCACGCAGGTGCAGCTCGTAGATCACCTGGTCCACGGGATTGGCCAGCGGCGGGCACGGCACCTCCAGCCACTGCTTCGGGGCGAGCGCCGGGTCGGAGAGGTCGACCAGGACCGAGTGCGTGGAGTTCACCGTGAGCGAGTGCGAGTAGATGTCGGTGACCTGGTTCACCACGACGCGCCGGTACTGCGGGGCGTAGACCGTTACCTCGTACCGGTAGCGGGCGCCGAGCCAGCCGGGCTGCCCGGTCACTGCCCAGGTGCCGTCGGCCGCCGGGATCATCCGGTGACGGCGGGGGTCGGTGTGCAGGTCGGCTCCAGCGGGCCACAGCAGCAGCCCGACGTTCCGGGCCGTCGGCGCCCAGAGGCGGAGCGTCGGCGTGCCCTGGTGCCAGGTGGGCCCGAGCTCGGCCTCCGCGGCCGCTGCGTAGAGCTCGTCGATCACGCCGGGCAGCTGCAGCTGGCCGGCGCTGACCAGGCGTCCCGACGGCAGGTGGACGCTGACCGCCACCTGGCAGCGCAGCGCCTCGGCCACGGCTCCGACGGCCTCCGCCGGCAGCCGGAGGGCCAGGTGGTTGCGGAGGTGCCGGAACTGGGCTGCGACGGCTGCCGGGATGCCGGCCGGGTCGAACCGCAGCGAAGCGGTGGCCCAGGGCACGGGTTCGCTGGCCAACGGGTCGATGTGGTCGTCTGCCGACCAGTGCAGCCGCCAGTCGAGGGCTGCCGGGTTCTCACCCGGCGGCAGGTCATGCACCGGCCAGGCGATCAGGTCGGCGCGCAGCCAGTGCCCCCGGGCCTGGTCGAGGCCCCGGGCATCGTCGGCCGGACGGAACACGTCCCCGATTCTGCCACCCCTGGCAGCGGCATCGCTCCCAGCCAGGGGCGCCTCCGCTGGTTCGGCCGCCGGCGATCGGTGGCCGAGCCGCATTGTGGGACAAACCTGCCGCCAGTTCGCAGTAAACGCCCTCCGCAGCCGGGTCAGCAGCAACCCGGGTCAGGTTTGTCCCACTCCGGGGCGGTGGGCCCGCCGCACGAACTGGCGGCCGGCGGCCGGCAGCTCAGCGGCTAGCGGCCAGCGGCTCGGCTGCTCAGTGGTTCAGCGGCTGAGGCTGGCGTAGCGGCCACCGGAGCTGAGCAGCTCCTCGTGGCTGCCGCGCTCGACGATGCGGCCGGCCTCGAGGACGACGATCTCGTCAGCATGCCGCACCGTGCTGAGCCGGTGAGCGATGGTCAGCGTGGTCCGGCCGGCCATCAGGTTGTCCAGGGCCGCCTGCAGCTCACGCTCGGTGTCGGTGTCCAGGGCTGAGGTGGCCTCGTCGAGCACCAGGATCGGCGGGTTGACCAGCAGGGTGCGTGCTACCGCGAGCCGCTGCCTCTCCCCACCGCTGAACCGGTGCCCGCGCGCCCCCACCACGGTCTCCAGCCCGTCCGGCAGGGCTGCGATCACCTGGTCGACCTGGGCGGCGGCCAGCGCTGCCCAGAGCTCGGCGTCGGTCGCACTCGGGGCGGCCTGCCGGAGGTTGCCGGCGATGGTGGTGTGCGCAAGGTAGGTCTCCTGGGTCACCATCCCGATGATCCGGCTGCGGTCGGAAGCAGCCAGCTCCCGGACGTCGACCCCGTCGATGAGCACCCGCCCCGCGGTCGGGTCGGCCAGCCGCACCAGGAGGGCAGCAAGGGTTGACTTGCCCGAACCGGTCTCACCGACCACCGCGACGGACCGGCCGGCCCCGATGGTCAGGTCGATGTGGCTGAGGGTGTCGCCATCGCCGTCGGGGAAGCGGTAGCTCACGTCCTCGAACCGGACCTCGCCGCGGATGGCTGCCGGCTCCAGCCGCGTCGGCCGCGCCGGCTCGGGCACCTCCACCGGCAGGTCGAGGTAACCGAAGATCCGGCTGAGGAGCGCCATCGAGGCCACCCACTGCGCACCGACGTTCAGCAGGCCCATGATCGGCCGGAAGATGGCGGACTGCAGGCTGGCGAAGGCGATCAGCGTCCCGATCGTGATGCCGCCGGAGACCTCGGGGAAGCCGGCCACCAGGTACAGCAGTGCCGGGATGGCAGCGAACACGATCCCCATGGTGGCCATCCGCCAGCGTCCGGCCAGCTGGGAGCGCACCTCGAGCTCGATCAGGCGGGAGGACGTGTCGGTGAACCGCTCCTGGCTCGCCGGGCCACTGCCGAGGGTCTTGGTGAGCAGGGCGCCGTTGATGCTGAGCGTCTCCTCGACCTGGGTGTGCAGGTCGGAGAGCGCGACCTGCTTGGCCATGGTGAGGTCACGGCGGACGAGGGCTACCCGGCGGGTGAGCAGGATCGCCGGCGGGAGCACCAGCAGCGACAGCAGCGAGAGGCGCCAGTTCAGGGCGACCATGGCTGCGGCCGTTGCCACGGCGGTGGTGAGGTTGGAGGCGATCGAGGTCGCAGTGGTCGTGATCACCGACTGGAGACCGGCCACGTCCTGCAGTAGCCGGGACTGGATGTCCCCGCCGCGGGTGCGTTTGAAGAACGCGATCGACTGGGCCTGGAGGTGCGTGAAGACCCGGACGCGCAGCGTGTGCATCACCCGCTGGCCCATGGTGGTTGCCAGCCACGTCTGCCACACCCCGAGGACACCGGTGACAGCGGCCACCGCGACCATCCCGGAGACGAGCCAGACCAGCAGCCCGGTGTTCGCGGTCGGCAGCGCCACGTCGATGATCTCGCGCAGCAGGAAGGGCTGGGCGAGGCCAACGACCGAGGCGACCACGATGATCATCGTGACGGTGACCAGTTCGCTGCGGTGCCCACGGAACAACCCGGCGACCCGACGCAGACTGACCGGGGACTCGGCCAGTTGGGCGCGGTCGGCCGGATTGATGCGCGACGGACCGCGCCACTCCGGTGTCGGGTGGAGCTCTGCCATGTGGCCTCCGATATAGTGAGGTAACCACAGCATATAAGGCCGGTGTTCATGGAGATATTCCCCGAGGCCCTCGCCGAGAGCTTCCTGCGGATCGCCCGCCGGTTGCGGCG
>JADLEH010000388.1 GCA_020846255.1 Propionibacteriaceae bacterium | reverse complement strand
TCGTCGAGCCGACCCCCAAGCCCCGCGCAGCCCGGTCGCGGACCCCTCGTCCCACCAAGAAGCAGTGAGAAAGGAAAGCCATGAATGAAGCACTCGGTCTCGTCGAGACCAAGGGTTATGTCGGCGCCGTCGAGGCCGCCGATGCGATGGTCAAGTCAGCCAACGTCTCCCTGATGGGCTACGTGAAGGTCGGCGCAGGCCTCGTCACCGTGATGGTGCGCGGCGACGTCGGTGCGGTCAAGGCTGCCGTCGACGCCGGCGCCGCAGCCGCTGCCCAGGTGGGCGAAGAGGTCGTCAGCAAGCACGTCATCCCGCGCCCGCACGCCGACGTCGAGCAGTTGCTGCCCAAGAAGGCCTGACATGGCCGTTCCGGACACCCGTCAGGTCGTTGAGGAGGTGACCCGCATGGTGCTCACCCGGTTGCACGACCTGGAACTCCAGGTCGTCGTTGGGGTGTCGAACCGGCACGCCCACCTGAGCAAGGCGGATCTGGCCACGCTGTTCGGCCTCGACGCCATGACCGTGTACCGGAGGGTCCGCCAGCCGAGCGACTTCGCCGCAGAGCAGACGGTCCGGGTGTCCGGGCCCCGTGGCGCCTTCCCGAAGCTGCGGCTGATGGGGCCCTGCCGAGCGAAGACCCAGGTCGAGCTCAGCCTCACCGACTGCGTGACGCTCGGCATCGAAGCCCCGATCACCCAGTCGGGGTTCCTCGACAACGCCGGTCCGATCGACATCGAGGGTCCGGCAGGGAAGATCCACGTTCCCCACGGCGTGATGGTGGCCGCCCGCCACATCCACATGGGCCCGAGCCACGCGAAGGCCTGGGGGGTGGCCGACCAGGACCTGGTCAAGGTCGCCTTCGGTGGTGAGCGGGGCGGGGTGCTGGACAACTTCATCATCCGGGTCAAGGACGACTGGGTACCGGAGATCCACCTCGACACCGACGAGGCGAACGCCCTCGGCCTGCACGACGGCGAGTTCGGGAAGCTGATCAAGGAGTGACGACGACAATGGCGCCTGCCCTGATGGCACCCGAAGCGGCCATCCGCCGCTTCGCGGAACTGGTGCGCACCGGAGAGGTCGAGGAACCGCGGGGCGAACTGCGGCTCGGCATCGACCTCGGCACGGCGAACATCGTCGTGTCGGTCGTGGACGGCGGCAACCGCCCGGTCGCCGGCGCCTGGGTGCACTCAACTGTCGTGCGGGACGGCGTCGTCGTCGACTGGGCAGGCGCGACGACGGCCGTCCGCCGGCTCAAGGAGGATGTCGAGCGCCGGCTCGGCCACCGCTTCACCACGGCGTCGGTCTCGATCCCGCCGGGCATCAGCGAGGGCGACATCAAGGTCTTCCGGAACGTTGCTACGGCGGCGGGCCTGGAGACCGACGAAGTTGTCGACGAGCCGGTCGCCGCTGCCCGAGCCCTCGGCATCACCGACGGCTGCGTGATCGACATCGGCCACGGCACCACCGGGGTGTCGATCCTCGCCGACGGCCGCGTCCTGAAGAGCGTTGACGAGGCCACCGGTGGCCACCACATGAACCTCGTCCTCGCCGGCGCCTACCGGATCGACTACGAAGCCGCTGAGGTTATGAAGAAGGATCCGTCCCGACGCGACGACGTGGTCGGCGTGATCCGGCCCACCCTGGAGAAGATGGCCTCGATCGCGCACGCCGCGCTGGTGGGCCACGACGTGCCGATGGTCTACCTCGTCGGCGGCTCCAGTTCCTTCCCCAACGCTCCCGACGTGTTCGCCTCGCGGCTCGGCCGGCCGGTCGTCCGTCCGATCGAGCCCCTGTTCGTGACCCCGCTGGGCATTCCCATGAAGGAGTCCGACGATGACCGAGGCTGAACTGCGCGCCATCATCGTCGAAGCCATCATCGAGCTGATGACACCCGCGCCCCGGCGCGTCCTCGTGCTGTTCACCGGCGGGCTGCTGGGCTTCGACGACGCGGTCGAGGAACTGAAGCTGCTGGCTGCTGCCGGCGTCCAGCTGGACTACCTGCAGACCCCGAGCGCACTCCGCGTGCTCGACCAGGCGAAGATCGCATCGATCGGGATGCGCGAGGTGTCGAAGAAGATGGTCGAGGAGCACGACCTGCTGCTCGCGCCGACCCTGACCAGCAACATCGCGGCCAAGGTGGCCCACGGCGTTGCCGACTGCCTCGCCAGCAACCTGTTCAGCGAGTTCATCATGAGCAACCGCCTGGTCGTGGTGTCGCGGAGCGCGATCTGCCCCGACGGTGCCCCCAAGCGCGGGTGGTTCCCGAACATGCCGCCGGCCTACGCCGACCTGCTGCGGTCGAACCTCGCCACCCTCGCGTCCTTCGGGGTCCGCCTGTCCGATGCCCGCTTCCTCTACCGCACCGTGATCGCGGCCTACGAGCGCCGCGACGAGGCCCGGCGCGCGCCGGTCGTAGCGGCGATGGGCACCTCCGTTGCCGGGTTCGCCACGAACGTCGCCGCGTGGGCCGCAGCCTCCGCCGTGTCTCCCGACACGGTCGCCATCGAGGCGGCGCCGGCCCCAGACCCGGGCGTGGTGCCCTGCACGCGCAGCCTGATCAGCAACCAGGTGATCCAGCCGTTGCCCGACGGGGTCGAACTGCGGATCCCCGCCAACGCGAAGGTGACCGCGATGGCGCGGGACCTGGCGGCGGCCCGTTCCATCCGGATCTCACGAGAGGTGTGACATGTTCTTGGCCAAGGTTCGCGGAACCGTCGTCTCGACAAGCAAGGACGAGCGCCTTGTCGGGTTCAAGCTGCTCGTCATCTCCCGCCTGGGGATCAGCGGCGACTACGTCGGCCTGCCCCAGGTTGCGGTCGACACGGTCGGCGCCGGGGTCGGTGAGACGGTGATCGTCACCGGCGGCAGCTCCGCCCGGGTCTCCTCCCGCCCCGATTCGCCGATCGACTCGACCATCGTCGGGATCGTCGACGCGGTGGAGATCGAGCAGGAGTAGCCGATGCCCAACGTCTACACGCGCACCGGCGACGCCGGGCTGACCGGCCTGTTCGGCGGCTCGCGCGTGCCCAAGCAGGATCCGGGCGTGGAGGCCTACGGCACCGTCGATGAGGCCAACTCCGCGATCGGCGAGGCGAAGGTCGTCGCGATGGACGAGTCGGTCCGGGCGACCCTGCACGGCATCCAGCAGCGGCTCTTCGTCGTCGCGGCGGAACTCGCCAGCGACGCCAGGGGCAGGGAGATCCTCGCCAACACCGTTGGCCCGGCAGACGTCAAGGACCTCGAGGACCTGATCGACATGTGCCAGGTGGTGACCGGCCCGCAGCGGGAGTTCGTCGTCCCCGGCCGGGACGTCCCGTCCGCAGCCCTGCACCGCGCGCGGACGGTGGTACGTCGCGCCGAGCGGCGGGTGCTGACCATGAGCGAGACCATCGCGGTGCGGCCAGAGCTCATCAAGTACCTCAACCGGCTCTCCGACACGCTGTACGCGCTGGCCCGCCTCACCGAGCACCACCACGACCTGACCATGATCGAGCGGCTCGTGCGGACGGCCGTGGCGCGGGCCCTCGGCGCGACGGGCACGATCGAGGCGTACGACCTGGCGACGCTGAAGCGCATGGCGGCGGCGGCAGAGGCGAAGGCGGCAGAGCTCGGCGTACCGATCGTGTTCGCCGGCGTCGATGCCGGCGGCAACCTCGTGCTGCTGCACCGGATGGGCGACTCCCTGATGGGCAGCATCGACATCGCGATCAACAAGGCCTTCACCTCCGCTGCGTTCAAGCTGCCGACCTCGGCCCTGAAGGACGCTTCCACCCCGGCAGGGGAACTCCACGGCATCCAGAACTCCAACGACGGCCGCGTCGTCGTCTTCGGTGGCGGGTTGCCGGTCTTCGTCGACGGCCGGATCGCCGGAGGCATCGGCGTCTCCGGTGGCACGGTCGATGAGGACGTCTGCATCGTTACGCACGCAATTTCCGCAGTTCAGGAAGCGAGATAGCCATGAGCACCATCAGCGCCGAGACCGTTCGCCAGGTCGTAGCCGAAGTCGTCCGCCAGGTCGTCGGGGCCAGTAGTTGCCCCCCCGCCACCGTCACCGACGGCATCTTTCCCGACATGGACAGCGCGATCGTCGCCGCCGACACCGCCTGGCGCGCGTACCTGAACTGCACCATGAAGGACCGCGCCCGCTTCGTGCAGGCGATCCGGGACGTGGCCCTGGTGCCGGAGCACCTCGAGTTCATGGCCCGTTCGACGGTCGAGGAGACCGGCATGGGCAACGTGCCTGACAAGATCGCCAAGAACCGGGCAGTGGCTGAACTCACTCCCGGCACGGAGGACCTGGTCACCGAAGCCTGGTCGGGCGATGCCGGCCTGACCACTGTCGAGATCTCCCCGTTCGGCGTGATCGGTGCGATCACGCCCACCACGAACCCGACGGAGACGATCATCAACAACGGCATCGGCATGCTGGCCGCAGGCAACGCCGTTGTGTTCAGCCCGCACCCGCGCGCAACGAAGGTCAGCCACTGGCTGATCCGCAAGCTCAACCACGCGCTGGTGGCAGCAGGGGCTCCGCCGAACCTGATCGTCACGGTGACGGAACCGTCGATCGAGAACACCAACGCGATGATGCAGCACAAGCTGGTGCGCCTCCTGGTCGCGACCGGCGGCCCGGGCATCGTGAAGGCCGTGCTCTCCAGCGGCAAGAAGGCGATCGGCGCAGGAGCGGGCAACCCGCCGGCGCTGGTCGACGCGACAGCGGACATCGAGAAGGCAGCCAAGGACATCGTCGACGGCGCGAGCTTCGACAACAACCTGCCGTGCACGGCGGAGAAGGAAGTCCTTGCCGTTGCGTCCATCACCGACCTGCTCAAGTTCGAGATGCTCAAGAACGGTGCCTACGAGCTGCGCGACCCCGCACTGATCGAGAAGCTCGCAGCCCTCGTCGTCGACGGTCGCCACGCCGTCACCGACTGGATTGGCAAGTCGGCACCGTCGATCCTGAAGGCCATCGGCGTCGACGCCCCGGTCGGCACTCGGCTGATCATCGCCGAGGTACCGTTCGAGCACCCCTTCGTGCGGGTCGAGCTAATGATGCCGGTGCTGCCGATCGTCCGGGTGAAGGACGTCGAGCAGGGCATGGACTATGCCGTCATCGCCGAGCACGGCAACCGGCACACCGCGATCATGCACTCCACCGATGTGAACGCCCTCACCAGGATGGCCAAGCGCATCCAGACCACGATCTTCGTGAAGAACGGCCCGTCCTATGCCGGGATCGGGATCGGTGGCGAGGGCTACTGCTCGTTCACCATCGCCGGCCCGACCGGGGAGGGCCTCACCTCGGCCCGAACCTTCGCCCGGCGGCGTCGCTGCGTGCTGGTCGGCGGGCTGAACGTGCGCTGAGACCCGCCCACGGGGTCGGCCGAGCGGGGGTTTCCCCGGGTCGACGATGGGGTACTGCCGCCACGGCGATCGACGCCATGGCTAGTCTGGCCTTCCAGACCCGAGGAGGGCTCATGCAAGTCTGGCCTGGAGCGCCGTACCCGTTGGGTGCCACCTATGACGGCAGGGGCACCAATTTCGCCTTGTTCAGCGAGGTCGCAGAGCGGGTCGAACTCTGCCTGTTCGACGCCGACCGGAACGAGACCAGGGTTGAACTGACCGAGGTGGACGCCCACGTCTGGCACGGCTACTTGCCGCAGGTGGACCCGGGGCAGCGCTACGGCTACCGGGTGCACGGGCCGTTCGACCCGGGGCAGGGCCTGCGCTGCAACCCCAACAAGCTGCTGCTCGACCCCTACGCGAAGGCGACCGACGGCCAGATCGACTGGGGCCAGCCCCTGTTCGGCTACAACTTCGGCGACGAGAACTCCCGCAACGACGAGGACTCCGCCTCGCGGATGCTGCTCGGCGTGGTGATCAACCCCTTCTTCGACTGGACCGGCGACCGTCGGCTGAACATCCCCTACAACGAGAGCCTGATCTACGAGGCCCACGTGAAGGGGCTGACCGAGCTGCACCCCGACGTCCCGGACGGGCAGCGCGGCACCTACGCCGGGCTGGTCCAGCCGGCGGTGATCAAGCACCTGCAGGGCCTCGGGGTCACCGCGGTGGAGCTGATGCCGGTGCACCAGTTCGTGCACGACGCCACCCTGGTCGAGCGGGGGCTGCGCAACTACTGGGGCTACAACACGCTGGGCTTCTTCGCGCCGCACGCCGAGTACTCCTCGATCCGGGAGGCCGGCGGCC
Source organism: Propionibacteriaceae bacterium (assembly GCA_020846255.1). GTDB lineage: Bacteria > Actinomycetota > Actinomycetes > Propionibacteriales > Propionibacteriaceae > Propionicimonas. The sequence goes on along the minus strand of JADLEH010000388.1, from coordinate 9,827 downwards.
AGGTGCAGGAGTTCAAGGGCATGGTGAAGACCCTGCACGAGGCCGGCATCGAGGTGATCCTCGACGTGGTCTACAACCACACGGCCGAAGGCAACCACCTCGGCCCGACGATCAGCTTCAAGGGCATCGACAACGCCGCCTACTACCGCCTGGTCGACGACCAGCGGCAGTACTACATGGACTACACCGGCACCGGGAACTCCCTGAACGTCGGGCACCCGCACTCCCTGCAGCTGATCATGGACTCGCTGCGCTACTGGGTCATCGAAATGCACGTCGACGGCTTCCGCTTCGACCTCGCCTCTGCGCTCGCCCGCGAGTTCTACGACGTCGACCGTCTCGCCGCCTTCTTCGAACTGGTGCAGCAGGACCCGGTGATCAGCCAGGTCAAGCTGATCGCAGAGCCGTGGGACGTCGGCCCAGGCGGCTACCAGGTGGGCAACTTCCCGCCTCAGTGGAGCGAGTGGAACGGCAAGTTCCGCGACGTCGTCCGCGACTTCTGGCGGGGTGAGCCGAACCTGGGCGAGTTCGCAGCGCGGATAGCCGGCTCCGCCGACCTCTACGAGCAGTCCGGCCGGCGCCCGTTCGCCAGCATCAACTTCGTCACGGCCCACGACGGCTTCACCCTCCGCGACCTGGTCTCCTACAACGAGAAGCACAATGAGGCGAACGGTGAGGGCGGCCGCGACGGCGAGAGCCACAACCGCTCCTGGAACCACGGGGTCGAAGGCCCGACCAACGACCCGGAGGTCCTCGCAGCCCGGGCCCGGACCCAACGCAACTTCCTGGTCACCCTGCTGCTCAGCCAGGGCGTGCCGATGCTGCTGCACGGCGACGAGACCGGCCGCACCCAGGACGGGGACAACAACACCTACGCCCAGGACTCCGAGATCGCCTGGGTGCACTGGGACGTCGTGGACCGTCCCCTGCTGGAGTTCGCCGCCACCATCTCGAGGTTGCGCGCCGACCACCCGACCTTCCGGCGAAGGCGGTTCTTCACCGGCAGCGCCGAGCGGGTCGGCGACGAGCAGCGGCTCAACGACATCGTCTGGCTGCACCCGGAGGGCCGGCCGATGGTCGAGGGCGACTGGACGGCTGCCGGTGCCCGGGTGATCGGCATGTACCTCAACGGCGACGCGATCGCCGGCAAGGACGCCACCGGTGGCGACATCATCGACGACGACTTCCTGATCTACTTCAACGGCGGGCCGGACGAGGTCGAACTGACCATTCCGCCACCGGAGTACACCGCCGACTGGCGGGTCGTGATCGACACGGCCGCCGACACCCCGGAGGACGGTCCGGTGGCAGCAGGGAGCCGGCGGACGCTGTGCGGACGCAGCGTCCTGGTGCTCACCGAGCATGTCGACACCCCGCCGGAGCCCGACCTCTCGGTCGCTGCCTCGGTGGCTGCGATGACCGACGCCGCGACCGGCGGAGCCGTACCCGACACGGACGGCTGAGGAGGAACACGCAGGATGCGCACCCCCACCAGCACCTACCGGCTGCAGATCACCGAGGACTTCGACCTGGTCGCGGCCGCCCGGATCCTGACCTACCTGCACGAGCTCGGCGTCGACTGGGTCTACCTCTCCCCGTTGCTCGCCTCCGAGACCGGCAGCGACCACGGCTACGACGTCTCCGACCACCGGGCGATCGATCCGTCGCGTGGGCGCGCCTCCGGGCTGGCCGCACTGGCCACCGAGGCCAGGCGGCTCGGCATGGGGGTACTGGTGGACATCGTGCCCAACCATGTCGGGGTCGCCAGGCCATGGGAGAACGAGTGGTGGTGGCACGTGCTCACCCACGGCCCGGACTCGCCCTACGCCGGGGCGTTCGACATCGACTGGGCTGCCGGCGGGGGCCGCCTGCGGATCCCGGTGGTCGGCGACGACGACCTGCTCCCTGACCCCTCGGGGGGGCCGGGCCGGATCGCCAACCTGTCCGTCCTCGGTGGCGAACTGCACTACCACGACCAGCGGTTCCCGCTCGCTCCGGACACTGCCCGGGGATCGGACGAGGACCCCAACGCCGTGCACGCGAGGCAGCACTACGAGCTGATCAGCTGGCGGGAGGCCGATCGCAGCCTGAACTACCGCAGGTTCTTCGCCGTGAACACCCTGGTGGCGATCCGGGTCGAGGACCCGGAGTGGTTCGCCCGCTCGCACGCCGAGATCCGGCGCTGGTTCGACGAGGGTCTGGTCGACGGTCTCCGGGTCGACCATCCGGACGGGCTGCGCGACCCCGGCCGCTACCTGGAGGACCTGGCCGGCCTGACCGGCGGCGCGTACGTGCTGGTGGAGAAGATCCTTGGGATCGGCGAGGCGGAGCCCGAGGGGGTCCTGCTGGAGGAGCTGCCCTCGACCTGGCAGACCGCGGGGACCACCGGCTACGACGCCCTTGCGCTGATCGACCGGGTGTTGGTGGACCCAGCCGGCGAGGCCCCGCTCACCGAGCTCGAGAACAGCCTGCGCGGCCGGGAGGTCGACTGGCGCCAACTCGTGCACGACGGGAAGCTGGCCGTCGCCGACGGCATCCTGCAGTCCGAGGTGCGGCGCATCGCCCGCGAGATCCTCGCCGGACCAGAGGTGGCCGGGCAGCCGGACTTCGAACAGGTGGTGGCGGCCGTGGCCGAGCTGCTGGCCGACCTCGAGGTGTACCGGTCCTACCTGCCGGAGGGACGGGAGAACCTCGACCGTGCCTTCGGCTTCGCCTGGGAGCACCGCCCGGAACTGGGCCCGGTGCTCGACCTCATCTACCCGGTGCTGTCCGACGGTGCCTCCGCGCCCGCGCAGCGGTTCCAGCAGACCTCCGGAATGGTCATGGCCAAGGGTGTTGAGGACAGCGCCTTCTACCGCTGGGCCCGGCTGACCTCGCTGAACGAGGTCGGGGGCGACCCCAGCCTTTTCGCCGTCGACGTCCCCGACTTCCACCGGTTGATGGCCCTGCGTGGGCAGCAGTGGCCGCACGCGCTCACCGCCGGCACCACCCACGACACCAAGCGTGGTGAGGACGTGCGCGCGCGGATCAGCGTGCTGTCCGAGGTGCCGCAGGCGTGGGCTGCGGCGCTGGCGGAACTGCAGCGGCTGGTCCCGGTGCCCGACCCCGGCTTCGCGAACCTGCTCTGGCAGGCGGTCGTCGGGGCCTGGCCGGCTGACCGCGAGCGGCTAGCCGGTTATGCGGAGAAGGCGATGCGGGAAGGCGGCGAGCACACCTGCTGGACCGAACCCGACGTCGGCTACGAGGGCGCCATCCAGGCCTGCGTGGACGCGGTGTTCGACGACCCGGCCGTCCGGGCGGTTCTCGAGGGGGTGCTCGACCTGATCGTCGAGCCCGGCTGGAGCAACGCCCTGGCCGCGAAGCTCCTCGACCTGACGGTCCCGGGGGTGCCGGACGTGTACCAGGGCAGCGAGCTGTGGGAGCTCAGCCTCGTCGACCCGGACAACCGGCGTCCGGTGGACTTCGCGGCAAGGGCCCGGGTGCTCGCCGATGTCGGCACCGGCCGCCGGCCCCGACTGACCGGCGGCGCCGCCGACGGCGGGGAGGCGAAACTCCTGCTGGTGCAGCAGGCGCTCACCCTGCGCCGGGACCACCCGGACCTGTTCAGCGGCTACACCCCGATGGCGGCCGCCGGATCGGCTGCCGGCCACCTGATCGCCTTCGACCGGGGCGGCGCGCTCAGCCTCGCCACCCGGCTCCCGGTCGGCCTCGCCGCCGCCGGCGGCTGGCGGGACACCGTGCTCGCCCTCCCGGAGGGACGCTGGCGGGACCAGATCTCCGGCCGGCCGGTCGTGACCGATGAGCGCGGCAACGCGTTGCTGGCCGACATCCTTGCCGACTACCCGGTGGCGCTGCTGGTCCGTGAGGTCCGCAGGGCCGGGGAGCGCGGCCGCTTCGACGTCTGGGCGCCACTGCCGAAGCGGGTGCGGCTGGTCGTCGCCGACCGGGTGGTGGCCATGACCAGGGACTCCGACGGCTGGTGGACGCCGGCCGAGCCCGAGCCGCTCAGCCGGGTGGACTACGGCTACCTGGTCGACGACCGCCCGGACCCGCTGCCCGACCCGCGCACCCGCTGGCAGCCGGCCGGGGTGCACGGGCTGTCCCGCACGTTCGACCCGGCCGGCTTCACCTGGCACGACCAGGCCTGGACCGGTCGTCAGCTCGCCGGCGCAGTGCTCTACGAACTGCACCTGGGCACCTTCACGCCGGAGGGCACCCTGGATGCGGCCATCGGACGCCTGCCGCACCTGGTCGAGCTCGGGGTGGACTTCGTCGAGCTGATGCCGGTGAACGCCTTCAACGGCGAGCACGGCTGGGGCTACGACGGGGTCGCCTGGTTCGCCGTCCACGAACCCTACGGTGGCCCGGACGCCTACCGGCGCTTCGTCGACGCGGCCCACGGCCTCGGCCTGGCGGTGGTCCAGGACGTCGTGTACAACCACCTCGGGCCGAGCGGGAACTACCTGCCGGAGTTCGGGCCCTACCTGACCGAGGAACAGAGCGGGTGGGGGAGCCGGATCAACCTGGACGGTGAGGGCAGCGCCGAGGTTCGACGGCTGATCTTCGAGAACCTGCGCCACTGGTTCGTCGACATGCACGTCGACGCCCTCCGGCTGGACGCGGTGCACGCCCTGGTGGACCGGTCGCGCCCGCACCTGCTGGCCGAACTGGCCCAGGTGACCGCCGACCTGTCAGCGCACCTGCGCCGGCCGCTGAACCTGATCGCCGAGTCCGACCAGAACGACCCGCTGCTGGTCACGCCCGCAGAGGCCGGCGGCCACGGGATCGACGCCCAGTGGAACGACGACTTCCACCACGCCCTGCATGTCGCCCTCACCGGCGAGACCAGCGGCTACTACGCCGACTTCGCACCGCTGGCCGCGCTGGCGAAGGTCTGCGAGCGGGGCTTCTTCCACGACGGCAGCTACTCCAGCTTCAGGGGGCGGCCCCACGGCAGCCCGCTGGACGTCGCCAAGGTGCCCGGCTGGCGGCTGATCGCCTACGGCGCCAACCACGACCAGGTCGGCAACCGGGCCAGGGGCGACCGTCCGGCCGAGCAGCTCGACATCGACCAGTTGGCCTGCGCAGCCCTGGTGACCTTCACCGCACCGTTCACCCCGATGGTCTTCCAGGGTGAGGAGTGGGCGGCCACAGCCCCGTTCCCGTTCTTCGCCTCCCATCCCGAGCCGGAGCTGGGTGCAGCCGTCACCGCGGGCCGGCTCGACGAGTTCGCCAGGATGGAGTGGAACCACGAGGAGGTCCAGGACCCGCAGGACCCGGCGACCTTCGCCTCCGCCAGGCTCGACTGGTCCGAACTCCACGACGGCCGGCACCGGGTGCTCCTGGACGCCTACACCGAGCTGATCAGGTTGCGGCGGCAGTACGCGGAGCTCACGAATCCGGTGCTCGCCCGCACGAACTGCGTCGTCGACGAGGCTGCCCGCACGTTCCTGATGCGCCGGGGCGGGCTCGCCGTGGTGGTGAACTTCGGCGAGGCGGAGGCCGTCGTCGAGCTCGGCGGGCTGCACCAGCTGCGTTGGGCCAGCCCGGCGGGCGCGAGGATCGAGGGCACTTCGGTGGTGCTCCCGCGGCACGCCGGGGCGTTCCTGCTACCCCTGAAGCCCTGAGCTTCAGGACTTCCGGAAGCGGGGCAGGGGGCCGTACTCGACGCCGACCGTAGGCGGCGCGAACACCTGCTCGGGGTGGCGCCGCGCTCGCCAGGCCGCGAAGAACGCGCCGGCCGGGGGCAGCCACAGCAGCCCGGCGCCGACCAGAGCGAACGGGATCGCCAGCCACCCCGCCTGGTTCAGCACCAGCACCCCGAAGGTCAGGGCTGCGCTGATCAGTCCGGCGATCCGGGTCCAGCGGTAGCCGGTCCAGGCGTAGTACCCGACGATGGCGTTGGCGGTGCCGATGACCAGCGCGATCACGGTGACGGCGACGGCCAGCAGCACCCGCTCCAGCGAGCCAGGGGCGGTCTGGAACTGGCCCATCAGCCAGGAGGCCTGGGCGAACCGGGAGACCGCGTCCCAGTAGACCCACAGCACCGAGAACCCGGTCGCCGCGACAGCGAGCCAGCACAGGGCGGTGGCAAGGGCGACGACCAGGGGCCGGCGGGGCTCGCCGGTGCGCGGGTTGTCCGGCACCCCCACCACGAGCCGGGGCGGCGGCTCCAGCGTGGCGATCGCCGGCACAGGTTCAGGAACGGCCACTTTGTCGCTGGTCGCCGGGGGCGCAGCCGGCATCGTGACGGGCTCTTCGGCGAGTTGGCCGGGCACGTGCCCGCTGGTCGGCTGGTCCGCGCTCATCACACCTCCGCTCGTCGTGGGGAGCCCAGCCTACGCGTCACCAGGGATCGACCAGGTGGGCCTGCATCGCCCGGCCGAGCGGCTTGGCCAGGGTCGAGTTCTTCGCCTTCACGAGGGCCGGCAACTCCAGGATGTCGCGGCTGAGGGCGAGGCCGAGCAGCAGGCTGACGCCGAGCTGGGCGCGGAGCTTGGCGTTGCTGTGACCGACCGCCTCAGCCACCTTCACCAGCACCTCGCGGCTCATGAACTCGCTGAGCGGACGCCGGGCGCGCGAGTCGGTGACGGCGGCTCGCATCATCGCCGTGAACCGTTCCCCGGCGCCGGGTTGCGCCCAGGCCTCGAGGAAGACCATGACCGTCCGCTCACCGATCGTGTCACTCGGCCCTTCGAGGATCTGCCGGACGATGGCCTCGGCATCGAGTGGCAGGTCCAGCACCGAGCGGGAGAACAGGTCGGCCTTGCTGTCGAAATAGTGGTGGATCAGGGCTGGATCGACTTCGGCGGCGCGCGCGATGGCCCGCAGCGACACCTTCTCGTAGCCCATCTCCGAGAACAGCAGCAGCGCTGCGCTCTGAATGGCTCCTCGGGTGTCGGTGCGGCCGGGGCGTCGGCCCCTTGGCCGATGCGCCTGGATGGTCACCTGCGTTCCTTCCTGTTCCGGGGTCGTATCCTCGCGGTCGTGTCTGTTCCTCGGTGGCCCGTCGTCGTCTTCGACCTGGACGGGACCGTGGCCAACACCATCCCGCTCATTATCGCGTCATATGAGCACGCGATGTTGTCAGTCTTGGGGGTGAGGCCCACGTCTTCGGAGGCGCGCGGCTGGATCGGCCAGACCCTCTACGACACCTTCTCCGAACGCTACCCCGAACGCGCGCGGGAACTGGTCGATTCCTACATCGCCTGGAACGGCGAGCACCTGGCCGAGTTGCTCGAGGACTACCCGGGCACACCCGAGCTGCTGGCCGACCTCCGCGCCGCCGGCGTCACGATCGGCGTGGCCACGTCGAAGCGGCTGGTGTCGGCCACCAACACCCTCAAGGCCGCCGGGCTGGCAGCGCTGCTGCCCCTGGTGGTGAGCATGGAGGACACCGTCAGGCACAAGCCGAGTCCGGAGCCGCTGCTGCTCGCCCTCGACCGGCTGGGGGCCCGGGCGGTGGACGCCGTCTACATCGGCGACGCCGTCGTCGACGTGCTGGCGGCAAGGGCTGCCGGCATGGCCGCGATCGCGGTCACCTGGGGCGCCGGGGACCGGGCCGACCTGGAGGCCGCCGGGCCGGTGGCAGTGGTCGACACCGTGGCGGAACTCAGGGACAAGTTGTTCGAGGTCTGAACGGTTGCCGGTGGCGTTCGCCGTTCAGCGACCCAGGCCGGCCAGGAGCTCGGTCACCGCTGCGCCGGGCCGCCATCGCAGCCCCTCGCCGTCCAGCTGGTAGCCGTAGCTGCCGGGGCAACCGTCACCGACGATGGCCAACACGTCCCCCCAGCGCGTGGTGAGCGCGAGGGCGAACGCAGGCTCGCCAGCACTGGCTGCGGGGCAGGAGATCGGCTCCGACGTCGCGCTGTTGGCTGCCAGGTCGGCTGTGATCCTGCCGATGGCATCGGTGTCGAGCTGTCGCTCCCGCAACCGGCCACCGGTCCGGCTCTCGTAGCTGCACAGCGAGCCGCCGGTGACCTCGGCCAGGTGGACGGGCATCACCGAGAGCCGCTGTTCCCAAGCCTGCGGCGGGCACAACGGTGCGCTGCGCACGAGGCTGCGGGGACTCTGGGCGCGCTGTTCGGCCAGCGCTGCCCGGAAGGCGGTCAGCACCTCCTCAGCCCCGTTGCGCCGGTCGGTGGTCGTGCCGACCGGTTCGCAGCCGTACAGCTGAAGATCCATCACGACGGGTTCACGCCCGGAGTACTCGGCGACGAGCAGGAACGCCGACCCGAGGTCCGCCCTGCACATCGCATTGCTCCGGAGGCGCGGCTGCTGCCGCAGGACGGCGAGCACGCTGTGGGCCCCCGCCACGTCCAGCGCATCCAGCGGCGTGAACTGCAGCGCAGCGTAGCCGGTGGGGCACAGGCGCAGCGCGAGCGCGTCCGTGGGGATGTCGCCGCCGGTGGCCGCTGAATAGCCCGCACAGCCGGCCACCGTTTCGCCGGAAGGGGCGCTCGTCGCCGCCGAGCTGGTCCCGGGCGCAGCCGGTACAGCGACCACGGCGCCAGGTCGCAGGTTGGGCACAGCCAGCGCAACGACCAGGCCGACGACCAGCACTGCTCCGCCGGCCAGCATCCCGCGGGTCCGACGGGATCGCCGCCGGGCCGCTTCCGCCCAGCCCGTGGTCTCCGGTGTCGCCGGCGCAGTCGCGTGCAGCGCTTCCCGCAGTTCATCCTCGTTCATCGCCCACCTTCCAGTCGGGGAGAGACCCGCAGCTTGGCAAGGGCGCGGGCAAGGGTGCTCTTCACCGTCCCGACACTGACCCCCAGCACCTCGGCTGCCTGTGGATGGCTCAGGTCCTCGAAGTAGGTCAGCACCACGACGGCGCGCTGTTGCCTGGGCAGTTCGGCGAGGGCGCGAACCAGGTCGTGGCGCAGCGCAAGGTCCGGCTCGGTCGTCGTTCCCGCTGAGACCTCGGCAGGGACCTCCCCGGTCCAGCGCCGACGCCACCAGGCCACGTAGGTGTGGTACATCGTGGTACGGAGGTAGGCCTCGAAAGCCTCGCTGCCCAACCGGGCGAAGTGCGGATAGGCCTTCGCCAGCGCGGCCTGGACGAGGTCCTCCGCGCGCTGGTGGTCGCCGGTCAGCAGCCAGGCGGACCGCCACAGGGTCTTCGCCCGGGAGGCGACGAACGCATCGAAGTCACCCGGTGGCAGCACACCGGGCATCGCCGTCACCTCCGCGACCATCGGCGCACCTCCTCAACCTAACAAGCGGTTGGGTGGCGCGAATGGTTGTCAGGCCACATCCACCCCTGACGCAACGACGACGCCGGCGCCCGCTTCAAGCGGGCGCCGGCGTCGAGGGCTGTCGGTCAGGACGGTAGCATGCTGCCGGTCTCGAGGAACCGGACGTGCCAGCTGTGCGCCTGGCGAAGGTCGTGCGGGGTGTGCATGCCGTTGGCCACCTTCAGGGAGTGCTCGTAGTACTCCTGGAGCATCGGCCGGTAGGCCGGGTGGGCGCAGTTCTCGATGATCTTCTTCGAGCGCTGCTTGGGCGAGAGGCCTCGCAGGTCGGCGAGGCCCTGCTCGGTGATCAGCACCTGCACGTCGTGCTCGGTGTGGTCGTGGTGGGAGACCATCGGGACGATCGCCGAGATCGCACCACCCTTGGCAGTGGACGGGGTGACGAAGGCAGAGATGTAGGCGTTGCGGGTGAAGTCGGCCGAGCCGCCGATGCCGTTCTGCATCTTCGAACCCATGATGTGGGTCGAGTTGACGTTGCCGTAGATGTCGGCCTCGATCATGCCGTTGCAGGCGATGACGCCCAGCCGGCGGATCATCTCCGGGTGGTTGGAGATCTCCTGCGGCCGGAGGATGATC
>JADLEH010000387.1 GCA_020846255.1 Propionibacteriaceae bacterium | reverse complement strand
GGCGTCGGCGTTGTCGGCGTCGCCGACGGAGTGGGCTTCGAGCTCGGGCTCGGCCGCACCACCTGCGAGATGGTGGTCCCGCCCTTGCCGTCCAGCGCCCGGCCGAGGCCGAGTTCCACGACGGTGATGGCAACCAGGGCAAGCAGGAACATCGCGGCCGCCGTGAGCCCCATCACCTTCCAGACCCGCCGGCGCCGGTCATCGGGGTGGCCCTCCGGCGAAAGGTCGAGCCTGGTCTCCGCCGTCGCCTCCGGGTTCGCCGCTGCCGCGGGCACCTCACCCAGCCCGGGCAGGACCGGGCTGGCTTCGTCGGCGCCGAGTGCCAGCACAGCGTCCGGGTCGTAGTCCTCGGCGTTGCGCACCCGGCTGTAGCCGCGGTTGATCGCTTCGCTCACCTTGCGGTGGGTGCGGTCGAGGCCGGCGCTGTACAGGGTGCCCGCGACCCCGCCGACGATGCTGGCGACCGCAGCCCCCACGATGGTGCCGGCCACCCCGAGCTGTGAGCCGATGGTGGCAGCAGTCGCGGCGGCGAGGGCGCCGCCGAGGATCTGCGGCAACGAGAAGGCGACCTTGATCGGTTCCTTCTCTGCTTCCTCGGCGGGCTTCTGGTCCTGCGTCAAGTGCTCGTCTCCTGGTTGGCTCCGACCCTCAAAGGTAGCCGGTGCCCCGGGCGGCCCGACAGGGGACGACCGCTGTCAGTCCCGGACGCCGACCTGGTCCGCGATCAGCCGGGCGATGGCCCGGGCCGCGTCCGGCTTGGCCACCCGCCGGCTGGCTGCGGCAGCCCTCGCCCTCGCCTCCGGGTCCTCCACCCAGCGCCGGAGGGCCTCGACCACCTCCCGGGGGCGTGGGGCCCAGACCCCGGCGTGTTCGTTCACGACGTAACTGACGTTGCCGTCCTCCTGGCCGGGCAGGCGGGCGTACAGCACCAGCGGCAGGCCGCTGATGAACGCCTCGCTGATCGAGCCGGGCCCGGCCTTTGTGACCAGCATGTCGGCCGCGGCCATGAACTGCGGCATGTTCGAGGTGAAGCCGTACAGGTGCACCGGCAGGTTCCACTCCACCTGCTCGAGCTCCTCGCGAAGCTCGGTGTTGCGTCCGCAGATGACCACGAGCGTCGCCGGCAACCGGGCCTCGTTGATCGCCTTGGCAACCCGCTTCAGCGGTCCCATGCCGTCACCCCCGCCGACCAGGAGGATCACCGGCAGGTCAGTGCGCCAGCCCTGCTGCCGCCGCCAGGCGTCGCGGTCCGGGAGCGGCTGGCGGAAGCGGTCGGCGACCGGGAGTCCGATCACCCGCAGGTTTCCCTCCGGGATGCCGTAGTCGATCCCCTTGGCCTTCGCCTCCTCCGTGGCGACCACCACCAGGTCGGCCCGGCGGTCGAACCAGAAGGCGTGCGTCGAGACCAGGTCGGTGACCACCGTGATGTAGGGGCGGGGCGACTTCCGCATCGCCCGCATCAGGGTGGTGTTGACCAGCGGGTGCACCGAGACGATCAGGTCGGCCGGGTTCTCCTTGATCAGCCGCTGGGCCGCTCGCCGCAGGTAGGGGTAGGCCAGCTCGCTGACCACCTTCGTCCGGCCCCTGCCGTCGGAGACCTTGAAGGAGAAGCCCCAGGCTTGCGGCACCCGCGAGATCGGCGGGTAGATCTCGGGCGCGAACTTCAGCGGCCGCGGGTAGTACTCGCGGAAGAAGTCGACCTTGCGCGACTCGAAGCGACCCGGGAATTCCAGGTCGAGCGCCTCGATCATCGCCTCGGTCGCCGACCGGTGGCCACCGCCGGTGTCGGAGAACAGGAACAGGATGCGTCGCCTGGGCTCGGTTGCCCCCCCGGGCTCCGACTTGTCGTTCATCTGCACTCCGCGTCGCTCGCCGGCATTGGTTCGATCCGAGCATGGCACAGCGGGAGCGAAACCGCCCGCTGCGCCGGAACCTGCTCCCCGGCTCAGTCGTCGGCGAGGCGCTGGAAGAGGATGTGGTCGCGGTAGCTGCCGGCGATGGCGAGGTAGCCGGGGGCGTAGCCGAAACGCTTGAAGCCGTTCCGGCGCAGCACTGCCTGGGACCTCTCGTTCTCGGGCACGGTGCCGGCCTCGACGCGGTGCAGCCCGAGGGTTTCGAAGGCGACGCCGACCAGCTCGGCCACAGCTGCGGTGGCCAGCCCGCGGCCGCCGGCGGCCTCGTCCAGCCAGTAGCCGACGCTGGCCGACTGGAACGGTCCCCGGACGATGTTGTTGAGGTTGATCCGGCCGACCACGCTGCCGGCCTCGTCGATGATCACGTAGGGCGCCATGGTGCCTTCGGCCGCGCGCCGCCTGGAGTCGGCCACAGCTTCCACCTGGCCCTCCACGGTGAAGTAGCTCTCCGGGCGGACCGGCTCCCACGGCTCGAGGAACTCCCGATTGCGCTGCATCAGTTCGGCGAGGCGGGCGGCGTCCCCACTCTCAAGTGGGCGGATGTGGCGGGTCATCCCGGCATCCTGCCACCTACCCGGTGAGCCATCGGGACACCGGTGGCGTCCGGGGACGGTTCCTTTTCCGTTCAGCCCACGAGGACGGAACGAAACCCGGGGACGGTTCCTTTTCCGTTCAGCCCGACGAAGACGGGCCGTCCCCGGCCGGCCGCCCAGCTGAACGGAAAAGGAACCGTCCCCGGCCCGCCGCCCAGCTGAACGGAAAAGGAACCGTCCCCGGGCAGACGCCCAGCTGAACGGAAAAGGAACCGTCCCCGGGCAGCCGGTCTCCGGTCAGCCGAGGATCTCGTAGCGCTGCAGGCGCTTCCGGTCGGCCTTGGACGCGGACGCCTGCAGGGCCAGCAGCTCGGCGTAGATGCCGTTGGTGCGAGCCAGCTCCGCCGGGGTCCCGATCTCCTCGATCAGGCCCTCGCGCAGGGTGATGATCCGGTCGACCGAGCTGATCGTGGACAGCCGGTGGGCGATGATCAGCGACGTCCGGTCGGACATGAGCTCCTCCAGGCCCTCCTGGACCAGGCGTTCGGCCTTCGAGTCCAGCGAGCTGGTGGCCTCGTCCAGCACCAGGATCGGGGCGTCCTTGAGCATCGCCCTCGCTACGGCGATCCGTTGCTTCTGGCCGCCGGAGAGCTTCACCCCGCGCTCGCCGATCTCGGCGTCGTAGCCACCGGGCAGGGCGATGATGAAGCCGTGCGCGTGCGAGCGCCGGGCTGCGGTGACGATCTCCGCCTCCGAGGCCCCCGGACGGCCGTAGGCGATGTTCTCCCGGATGGTGCCCGAGAACAGGGCCGGGTCCTGGAAGACCACCCCGACCTGGGCGCGCAACTCCGGCAGTGGGACGGTGGTCACGTCACGGCCGTCCACCAGCAGCTTGCCGCCGGTCAGCGGGTACAGGCCCAGCAGGAGGCTGGTCATCGTGGTCTTGCCGACTCCGCTCTCGCCGACGAAGGCCACCCGCTCACCGCGCTGCACCTCGAAGCTGACCCCACGGAGCACCTCGACGTCGCCGGTGTAGCCGAAGCGGGCGTTGTCGAAGACCACGACGGGTTCGCCCGGACGGGTCCGCAGGGTGGGCGGCGGCGGCGCATCCGCGGAGACGGCTGCCGACTCGACCGGCTCGTCCATCACCTTGAAGTAGTCCCGGCAGCCGGTGATCGCCCGCTGCGAGGCATCGACGAGGAAGCTCATCGACTGCACCGGTTGCCTGGCCATGTTCACCAGCTGGATCAGCAGCACCATCACGCCGAGGGTGAACTCGCCGGAGATCGTGGCGGTGAAGATGATGGAGTAGATGCCGAAGAAGATCAGGTTGAGCGCCCCCCTGCGGGCCACGTCCATCTTGTGCCAGTACGCCGACTGCTCCCTGGTGAGACCGATGGTTGCGTCGTAGCGACCGTTGAAGTGGGCCAGCTCCCTCGGCTCCGCCACGAAGCTCTTCACCACCCGGATCTGCCCGACCACCTCGGCGAACCGGCCCCCGGCGACGTCGAACTCGAGGTTCTTGGCTGTCTCCAGCCGCTGCCAGCGCCGGGACGTGAGCGCGGTCAGCCAGGTGAACAGCGGGTACACCGCCAGCATCAGCAGGGCCAGCCACCACGAGTACCAGCCGATGATCACGAGCGCGGCCACAACGCTCAGCAACATCGGCAGGAAGTTGTTGGCGAACATGTTCAGGAAGGCGGTGGTCTCGGTGATCGAGCGCTGCAGCCGGGAGATGATCGTGCCGGTGAGCTCGTTGTCGAAGTAGCGCTGCGGCAGGCGCAGCAGCTTCTCGAAGTAGTTGCGGGAAAGGATCGAGCGCAACCGGATGGCCATCACGTCGCCGAGGTAGCCGCCGATGTTGCTGATGATCGTGTTGGCCACGTCGGTGAGCAGCAGCAGGAAGGCCAGCCAGAGGACACCGGGCACCCCCGCGCCGCCCCCGCTGAGGCCGGCGACCACCTCATCGGTCGCAGCCTTGATGATGAACGGCACGGTGAGGCCGGTCGCTGCCACCAGCACGCCGGCAGCGACGATTGCCGCGTAGGCGGGCAGCAGTTCCCGGGCAACACCGAGGATGCGGATCAACGAGCGCATGGCCCGATGCTCTCATGCCGCACCGACTGGACCCAGACCCACCAGGGGCCGGAGCGGCTCAACCGCTGAAGCGGACCTTGGCGTTGTAGTTGGGCAGTTCGACGTAGGTCTGGCCGGGGGCCATCTTCAGCGGGGAGCCGTCGGCGAGGGTGAACTGGAAGACCTCGTCCACCTCACCCTTGGTCCAGGTGCCGGTCACGTACTTGCCACCGTGGGCGTAGTAGAAGCTGCCCTTGGTGTTGATGATGTCGTGGATCGGCTCGTCATGACCGCCGTAGTTCGGCACGATCTTGCCGCTGGAGTAGATCTTCCCGAAGACGTGCTTGGTCCTGATCACCAGGACGTTGTCGCAGGTGACGCGCTTGCCGCCGGCGAGCACGTGCGGGCCCCAGGGCATCGAGCGCAGGTAGTGCTTGGCCTTGGCGCTGTAGGTGTAGGTCATGTCGTAGGTGTTTCCCTTCATCCAGGGAACGCTGACCTTGCTCGCCGGCTTGCCGGCGACCTCCGTGCTCACCTCGTCGTCGCTGGCCGCCCAGGGGAAGTAGTTCTGCTTCGGCCCGTCCGGGAACTTCTTGGTCTGCTCGGCCAGCACCTTGGGGTGGCAGGCGACGGCCCGGTCGTAGTAGGTGTTGCCCTGCCAGGTGCGGACGCGGCTGGCGAGGATGCTGTAGGAACCGGTGCCCTTGGTCGCCATGTAGGACTTCATCGGGACCAGGTGGTCGGAGAACTCCTTGGCGTAGTCGAGCACCCACTTGAAGGCGCCGGTGTTGCCGATGATGGCGTTCATCGGGGCCAGCATCGGGATGTCCACCGGACGGATGGAGCGCACCGGGTTGACGGTGTCGGCGAACTGGGAGTGGAACACCGGCACCAGGCGCGTGCTGGAACGGCCGACGGCTGCCGGGTACCCGTCCATCTGGACGTAGACGATGTCGGCCTTGTCCAGGCCCATCTGCGGGTGCTCGTTCCGGTTGTCGGGCACCTTGACCGCGACAGCGATGTGCTTGGCGTCCTCGGGGTCCTTCAGCACCTTGCCGGTGAGGGGCCACCTCGGGGTGGTGTCGACGGTCGGGGTCGGCGTCGGCGTGGCCCCGGTGGTGTCGGGCGGGCTCTGCGTTGCCGGCGGCATGGTCTGGGCCGGGGCCTCGGTCGAACATCCGACCAGCGCCACGCCGGCTACGCCGACTGCTCCGATGACGGCCGTGCGACGACTCACCGAATCCATTGAATCCTCCGTCTACTGCTGCCGCCCGCGGGCGGTAGGGAGGCTCGTGCTCCCCGCACAATGGTAGGGCCGGCCCGCGCCCGTCGCGCACGACGCGAGCCAGGACGGACCAGCCGGGTCCTCCCCGCCGGCGGGCGGCAGGTCCCGAGGCCGGGCTCAGGCCTCGTAGTCGACGCAGACCCGGGCGGTCCGCACCTTGCCGATCAGGCCGGCGACCGCGACATGGTCGGGATGCGCAGCGTAGGCGGCGAGCGCTGCCGGCGACTCGAACTCGGAGTACAGCACCAGGTCGTAGCTGTGCTCGAAGGGGTCGGTCGGGATCACCGGCTCGAGGGTGATGATCCCGGGGACGACGTCGGCGAGCCCGGCCAGCCGGTCCCGGACGATTCGCAGGTTGGTGGCCTTGTCTGCGCCTTCGGCCTCGTCGGCGAAGTTCCACATCACGATGTGCTTGATCACGGTCACACCCTACGGTTTGCGGCCGCGCCCCGCCCCCACCATCCCGCGGGCTGCGATGGTTTCGGGTGGGTGGCGGCCTTGCCCGCGGGTCAGTCCTTGACCTGTCCGGCGCGGACCAGGTCGAGCAGGTCGTGCCAGGCCTCGATCTTGGTGCGCTCCCTGCCGCGGATCCCCCCGCGGGCGATCTCGGCCTCGTCGATGCGACGCCAGTCGGCGAGGTCGCTCGGCCGGACGCCGCGGGCGGCGAGGGTCGCGTCCAGGTTGCGCAGCGGGCGGCGCGGCTGGACGGCGAGGTCGGCCAACAGGTGCCCGACGGTCTCGGCAGCGTCCTTCTTGTTGCTGCCGATCAGGCCGACCGGGCCGCGCTTGATCCAGCCGACCGCGTACTCACCGGGACGCGCCGAGCCGTCCAGTTCCAGCACCCGGCCCTCGTGGTTGTGGATCCGGCCGCCGTCGAACGGGACGCCGGGCAGCGGCACCCCGAGGTAGCCGATCGAGCGGAGGACGAGGTCGGCCCGCACCGTCACAGCCTCCCCGCCCGGGGCCGTCGGCTCGAACCGGACGGCCTGCACCAGACCGGCGCCGGACAGCTCGACCGGCCGGTGCCAGAACAGCAGGTGCAACCAGCGGTCGGGGGTTGCCGGCGACTCGGCCACAGCCCTGGCGATGGCTGCCAGATTGGCGCGGGCGTGGCGTTCGAGCCCGGGCTCGTCGATGGCGCCGAGGTCACATCCCTCGACGGTCACTGCGATGCCCGGCGTCTCCAGCAGCTCCCGCAGTTCTGGTGTGGTGAAGGTCGCATGCTGCGGTCCGCGGCGACCGACCAGCCAGACTCTCTCGACCTCGGCCGAGCGGAGCTCTTCGAGCACCTGGTCCGGCATGTCGGTCGAGCTGAGGGACGCGGGATCCTTCAGCAGGATCCGGGCTACGTCGACAGCGACGTTGCCGACACCGACCACCACAGCGTCCCGCACCCCGGCGAGGGGCTGCGGTTCCGCGTCCGGGTGCCCGGAGTACCAGGCGACGAACTGGCGTGCCGACCGGCTCCCCGGCAGGTCCTCGCCCGGGATGCCGAGACGGCGATCGTCGGCAGCGCCCACCGCGTAGATCACCGCGTCGTAGGCTGCGACCAGCTCAGCGGCCGTGACGTCCCGGCCGAACTCCACCAGGCCGAGGAACCGCACCCGGTCGGACTCGAACACCCTCGCCAGGGTGGTGGCCACAGCCTTGATGCTCGCGTGGTCGGGGGCGACGCCGTACCGCAACAGCCCGAACGGGGTCGGCATCCGGTCGAAGATGTCCACCCGGAGGTCCGGATCGGCGACCAGCGCGGCTGCGGCGAACAACCCCGCCGGTCCTGCGCCGACGATGGCGACCCGAGGCGGCTCAACTGTCGGCATGGCACTCAACGTAGTAGCCCCACACCCTTCGTCAAGCGCAGGGGACAACGGCACCGGACCAAGGCAGTGACGGCAGGGCCCGACCGGGCGGCCCGACGCCCTTCGCCGGGCTCAGCGGGCGAGGAGCCAGGACGTGGTCGCGATCGGCTGCCGCTGGCCGCCGACGTGGACGACCTCGTCGCCGTCGACGGTGAGCTGGCTGGCGTAGTTGCCGAGTGCCCGCCGGACGGTGGGCAGGAACTGCGGCAGGGCGATCTCGGTGGCGGCGGGTACCGGCAGCAGCGGCTCGGAAACCACCTCGAACAGCGGCACCCCGCTGATCGCCGCTGCAGCCGTCGCGATGTGGTGGCAGGCGACGTGATCGGGATGCCCGTAGCCGCCGTGCTCGTCAT
>JADLEH010000386.1 GCA_020846255.1 Propionibacteriaceae bacterium | reverse complement strand
CGACGGTGAAAGCGAGCCTGGACAGCAGCTTGCGGTGCTGTTCGGTGAGGACGCGGAAGTGGGCGACCACCCAGCCGACCCCGATCACCGACCAGATGGTGAGGTATCCGCTGAGGGCAGCCTGCACCGGGTCAGCCTATGGCCGGGCAGCGCGGGCGTCTGCGACCTTTGTGCCGGGCGGACCGACCGAAGCTGTATGAACCTCCCCTGACGACCGTGTCGCTGACCGATTGCGTCGTAGGTTCCTGATGTGACCGAAACCGCCGCCGCCGTCCGTATCGCTGGAGCAGTGCTGTGCAGCACTGTCCTCGCAGTGGCCGGCGCGCTCACCCTTCCGCTTCCCACCGCTCAAGCCGCCGTCCTGCCGTGCCCCGCAGGCATACCAGTGCCGGACGACGTCGACGGGGACTCCCTGCCCGACCTGCTGATCGGGGTGGTCGACACCCGCACGGACGGGACGACCTACCGCTGGCTGCCCGGCGACGGTGGCACCCAGGGCTGGCTCGACATCTCGGCCGGGACCGGACTGCGGACGGCCGACCTGAACGGTGACCTGTGCATGGATGCGGTTGCCAGCGGCTCCGACGACAGCGTCGTGCTGTTCCTCGGAACCCCCTCCGGACTGGACACCGCGGCGTCGATCCGGTTGGGCCTCCCCCGGGCCGTCGAGCTGTCCGGCTCGGAACGCCTGTTCTTCACCGTGGCCGGCACGCGCCACCACAACACGAGCCAGATCGCCGTCGCCGGGTCGGTGGAGGACGACGGCAGCTTCCTCAGCTCCTTCCTCGACGTGCTCACCCTGGATTCCACGGCACACCTGGCCTCGATCCGCTCGTTCGACCTGGGTCCCCTCGGTGCCCACGGCGGAGAAGTCAAGCCCGTGGTTGCCGACGACGGCCTGATCGCGGTCGGCTCCTACGACGACACGGTCGGCTCGGTGTCGGGGGCCGGCGCCGTCTACCTGTTCAGTTCGGACGCGAACGATCCGTCCGCGGTCGTGTTCCGGACCCGCATCACCCAGAACAGCCCGGGCGTTCCCGGCACGGCAGAAGCCGACGACATGTTCGGCGCGGCGCTGGCGCTGCGTGATGGGCGTCTGGCGATCGGCGCCCAGGGCGAAACCGTGGGCGGGGTCAGGGGGGCGGGCATCGTCCAGCCAGTGCTGTGGCACCCGGACACCGGCACCTACACCGCCTACCGCAGCATCAGCCAGAACACGAAGGGCGTGCCCGGCAGCAACGAGAAGAACGACAACTTCGGCGCGGAACTGGTGGTCACCCGCGGCCTCACCGGCAACGGCTCCTATGACATCGCGGTCGGCACCCCCGCCGAGGATGTGGGTAGCCGGACCGACGCCGGCTCGGTGACCGTTGCGAACTTCTCCCGGTCGACCTACCGCACCTACACCCAGAACTCCTCCCGCATGCCCGGAACCGTCGAGCGCGGTGATCGTTTCGGCGCAAGCCTGACGGCCGTGCCGGGCACCCCTTCCCGGGACAGCCTGCTCATCGGGACACCTGACGAACAGACGTCTGGATGCAGCACCAGTGGCTCGGTCACCCGTAGCAACGCGACGTTGCTGGGAAGGTCGACCAGGTGGAGCCTGGTCCCGGCGCCCTGCGACGGGCACCATGCATATTGGGGCAGCGCCTTCGCCACCTAGCGCCCGCGCATGCGACGTTGGCAGGCCCGCCGCCCGAGCCGCCCTACGATGTGCCGGTGCCTGAACGCAATCACCTGATCGATCTCGCCCGCATCTCCTCGATGCTGATCGTGGTTGTGTTCCACTCCCTGCTGTGGCAGGTAATGCTGGTCGACGGCAAGCTCGTGGTGGTGCCGTGGGCACCGGGCCCCATCTGGTGGGCGGTCAGCTGGATCGCCACGATCATCCCGGTGTTCTTCGTCGCCGCCGGCTACGCGAACGCTGTCGTGGTCGACAAGTGGCGCGCGACCGGAGCGACGTACGCCAACTTCCTGACCCTGCGCGGTGGCCGCCTGCTGGGGCCGATGTCGCTGTTCCTGATCGTCTTCGTACTCGTCGGCAGCGTGGCCGCCTGGGCAGGGTGGCTGCCGCAGGCGGCGGCACTGAGCCGCCAGTTCGCCCAGTTGCTGTGGTTCGCCGTTGTCTACCAGTTGCTGCTGGCGGCTGCGCCGGTGGCGGTGTGGCTGCACGACCGGGCCGGCGCCTGGGTGATGCTGCCGCTCCTTGCGGGCGTGGTCGGCGTGGACGTTGCCGTGCGGCTCACCGGCGACCTCGGACTGCAATGGGTCAACCTCGCCTTCGCGTGGCCGCTGGCCCACCAGTGGGGCATCGCCTATCACCGTGGCTGGGTCCGCACGTGGTCGACCCGACGTCTTGTGGCCGCGATCAGCGCAACGGCGCTCGCCATCGTCGCGCTCGTCTTCGGCCTGCGCTACCCCCCTGCAGCGGTCGCCTGGGCGGATGTGCTGGTCGCGAACCTCCTGCCGCCGACGCTGGCGATCGTCGCGCTCGGGTTCATCCAGACCTGCGTCCTCGGCCTGCTCGAGCGCGCGGGCGTCGCCAGGCGGCTCAGTGGCCGGGCCGGAGGGCTGGTGCGGCTGGCCAACGCCCTGCTGCTGACGGCGTACCTGTGGCACATCCCGGTGATCGTGGTGTCCGCCGGCCTCCTGCTCGGGCTGTCCCTGCTGGTGCCGGCTGCTGCGCCGGTGCTGATGAACCAGGCGCTGCTCATGGTCGTCGTGGTGGTGGTGGTCGTCGTGGTGGTGCCGTTGATCGCCGGTGTCGAGGTGCGCTTCATCCCGGAGCCCGGGGCCGGGCCTGCACCCCGGGCGCTTGCTCTCACCGGTTACGCGCTGTTCGCGGTCGGCACCTGGGCCGTGTGGCAGTTCGGGGCCGTGCTGCACCCCGGCGACCCATTGGCGGCGGTTGCGGTCGTCGTGTTCGCTGCGGGGGTGGTGGCGCTGCACCGGGCCACCACGCAGACCTCAACGTAGACTGGCGCTCCGTTCCACCGTCAGGGAAGGCAGCGATGGATCCCACCACCTGGAACCTGCCGTTCCCGGCGCTCGTGGCTGCCTTGTTCGTGATCGTCATGCTGCGGGCGAACGGCACCTACTGGCTGGGTCGTCTGGGTTCTGCGGGCGCGCGCCGCACCCGGTTGGCACGGCTCCTCGACTCCCCCGGCTATGTCCGCGCGACGGAACGGATCGACCGGTACGGGCCGCCGGTGGTGGCCCTGTCTTTCCTGACCATCGGCTTCCAGACGGTCGCCAACCTCGCCGCCGGCGTCACTGCCATGCGGCTCCGCCACTATCTGCCGGCCGTCACGATCGGCTCGGTCGCCTGGGCGTTCCTCTACGCCACGCTCGGGACGGTCGGTCTCGACCTCTTCACACGGCTGTACGCCTTCTCACCACCGGCCGCGATCGCGCTGGTGATCGTCGCAGTGCTCGCGGTCGCCGCGTACCTGTTCGTCGAGGTCCGCGGTCGCGTGCGCCACGACCGCCGAACCGAGGACTCAAGGGCCTAGCATTCCGTCATGGCCGAGATCCGCAAGCACAACCCGGCGACGGGTACCGCGATCCAGCAGGCGCTGCGTGCAGCGATGGGCGAGGGCGTCCGTCCTCGCGTGCCCGGTGAGGACGCCCCCAAGCCCACTCCCCCTGCGCCGGCTACCGTGACCACCACCTGGGTGAGCCTCCAGGTTCAGCAGCCCACGCCGGAGCCGGAGGCCGACCCCGAGGACGACGAAACCGCCGGGCCGTAACGGCCCGGCGGTTCGCGTCGTGATCAGCTGCAGCCGCTTGTGGAACCGCAACCCTCGCAGATGTAGCAGGAGCCCGAGCGACGCATCTTCGTCCCGCAGGTGAGGCACAGCGGGGCGTCGACACTCAGTCCGGACAGCTTCTCCATCACCTCGGCGGTGGAGCGTGCCGTGACTTCCACCAGCGCCGGCTGGTTGGGGCCGTCCGCGTGCACCCGGACGTCGTCGG
>JADLEH010000385.1 GCA_020846255.1 Propionibacteriaceae bacterium | reverse complement strand
GTACACGGTCATCCGGGAGCCCCGCGCCAATGCGCGTTTCCTGTCGCTGATGACCGGCCTCTGTGGCGGCGGTGGCTTTGGTGGTGGCGGCGGCGGTGGCGGACGCGGTGCTGGTGGTCCCCCCGGTGCTGGGGGTCCCCCCGGGGCTGGTGGTCCCCCCGGGGCTGGCGCGCCGCAGGGCGGAGGCGCGGCGGGCTTGAACACCGTCGGCCGGTACATGGCGGACAAGAAGGTGGGGGACAAACTCTTCAGCGACCTGTTCACGCTCAAGAGCGATGTCGGCAACCCGATCCTGCGCCAGACGCCGATCCTCAACGACAACCGCCCTGCGAAACCGGTGACCTGGGTGGAGAAAGGCCTCCTCAAGGCGGTCGGGGCGGACCAGGGCGCCACGCCGAACATGAGCCTGTCGCAGGAGGGATCGAACCTGTCGATCGAGGACATGATCCGGCAGACGCGGCGCGGACTGCTGGTCACGTTCTTCTGGTACCTCCGCGGCGTGCCGTCCGAGGACCAGCCACTGCTCAATACCGGCATGACGCGCGACGGGCTGTTCCTCATCGAGAACGGCGAGGTGGTCGGCCCGGTGCAGAACTTCCGCTGGAATATGTCGCCGATCGTCGGCTACAATAACCTGACGCTGGTGGGCAAGCCGGTCCCGATGCACACCGGCGAATCGTACGACGGACTGGGGACGGCACTCGTCCCACCGGTCCGGATCGAAGAGTTCTACATGACCTCAGTGTCCCCGGCACTCTGACGCCGTCCCTCGCGCCGTGCGCTGTGCGCGCGGCGCTTCGCCTTGACCCCGGACCTCGGACCTCATGGGTTCCCGACGCGACTTCCTGAAGACCGCCGGCTCCTCGGCCGCGCTCGCGCTCTATTCGCGTGACCTGATCAACAACCTCCTCGCCACGTCGCCGAAGGGCCGCGTCCTCGAGACGCGCTTCAAGGGCATGGCGGACATCGTGCTGGCGGAGGCCAGGCTGGCCGGCGCGACGTACGCCGACGTCCGGTTCACGCTGACGTCGACGCTGCCCGGTGCCACCGCGAACTTCAGCGCCGCCGGAGCAGGGCGCGGCGGCGGGGGTGGGGGCCGCGGCGGGGGCGGCGGTGGATTCGGGGGCGGAGGCGGACGCGGGGGCCGTGGTGGCGGTGGCACACAGGGCATCCCGGTGGATGCCGACCGGCGCCCGGGCGGCTTCGGCGTGCGCGTGATCCACAGCGGGGTCTGGGGGTTCGCCAGCAGCCCGATCGTCACCGAGGACGAGGTCCGCCGCATAACGAGGATGGCCGTGGAGGTCGCGCGGGCCAGCGCGATCGCCAAGCGGTCCGACGTGCGCCTGGCCCCCGTGCCGGCCTACGTCGAGAACTTCATCACGCCCATGACGAAGCACCCGCTGAGCGTCTCCCAGGCGGACAAGCAGGCCTGGGCGCAGGCCGTGGTCGACAAGGCCAGCAAGGTCGCCGGCGTGACGGCCGTCAACGTCTCGGCCCAGTGCAGCTACGAGTGGCGCTACTTCGCCTCCAGCGAGGGCTCGTTCATCGAGCAGGAGTTGTTCACCACCACGCCGAACATGAACATCACGGCGCGCGTGGGCGACGTCACCCGGACGCGGAATTACCCCGGCGTCCAGGGCACCGCCGGCTGGGAAATCATCGACGAGTGCGACTTCCTCGACGTGGCCGAGCGGGTCGCCGGCGAGGCCGTCGAGACCTGCTCGGCGAAGCCGATGGGGTCGAGCGGGCTGCGCGACCTGATCCTGTCGCCGTCGCACGCCGCGCTCACGATCCACGAGATCATCGCGCACGCGACCGAGGTCGACCGGGTCGTGGGCTACGAGGCGAACTATGCCGGGACGAGCTTCGTGAAGCTGTCCGACGTCGGGAAGCTCAAGTACGGGTCGAAGCACCTCAACGTGGTGGCGGACAAGACCACCCGCGGGCTGGGCTCGGTCGGCTTCGACGACGACGGCGTGAAGACCATGAAGTGGGACATCATCCGCGACGGGATCCTGGTCGGGCTGGCGACCAACCGTGAGACCGCCCACTACATGAACGAGAACTTCAGCCGCGGGTGCACCTTCGGGAACTCCTGGCGCGACTATCCCTTCCTCCGGATGCCTAACGTCCAGCTCGAGCCCGGGCCGGCGAACGCGCCGACGCGGGAGGAAATGATCGCCGACGTGAAGAACGGCATCATGATCGATGGCCGCGGGAGCTACTCGATCGACCAGCAGCGCTACAACGGGCAGTTCGGCGGGCACGTGTTCTGGGAGATCAGGAACGGGAAGGTCACCCGCATGTGCACCGACGTCACCTACAACGCGATCACGACCGATTTCTGGGCGAACCTCGACGCGATCACCGGGCCGAAAGAGTGGCAGATGTTCGGCACCGGCGGGGACGCCAAGGGCCAGCCGACGCAGACGAACGCGATCTCGCACGGCAGCCCCTGGCTGCTGATCCGGAACATCATGACCGGGGCCGCGTTCGACTGACCTTGACGCAGGCCAGCGACCAGGCGAATTCGCATCCGCCTGGCCGCTGGCCCCGGTGTCAGGTCATCGCGTACACCACGAGGTTCACGCTGAACCTCGTGTTGTCGTCGCGCCTGAACCGCTTGTTCCGCCAGTCGTAGTCCCATTCGCAGCCGTAGTCCTTGTTGGAGTACAGCACCCCCAGGCGGCCGCGGTGCTCGTGTCCCCGCAGGTAGTCGTGGACGATGTTGTCGCCCCAGCCGTTCAGTTCGTGGCTCGTCTGTGGCGGGCCGTCGGGAAAGCGGAAGAACGAGCGGTAGATCGCGTGCGCGTTCGGGAGCTTCGGCATCGGGTCGCCACCCGGGAACAGGCGCGCCATCTCCGCCTCGAACGACTTCGCGTACAGGCCGTTCACGTCGTGGTTGCAGTCGTCCGAGAACAGCAACCCGCCGTTTTCGACGAACCGCACCAGCCCCGCGCGCTCCTTCTCGCTGAACCGGACCAGCTTGTGGCCGGTCATGAAGAGGAACGGAAACGCCAGGAGCTCCGTCGAGTCGGCGGTGATGACCACTTCCTCCTGGTGCACCGGGATGCTCGTGTACTGGACCACGGCGTCGAGGACGTTCGCGCACACCTTGGGATTGTAGTCCCAATCCCCGGAGTCGTAGCGCAGGCGGGCGAAGGTGAAGTCGGGATTGCCTGCGGGTCCGCCCGGCGCCAGTCGTTCTCCCAGCGGAGCCAGCGCCATCGCCGACAGGCCGCGGACGGCGCTCGCCAGGAACGACCGCCGATCCTGCAGGGACGCCGCGAAACGGGTTCGCCTCACCGCGCCGTACCGCCTGTACCCCGCATCGCGATCCAGCTCGACAGCGGGACGAACACCGCGGTGGCGACCACCAGCCACAGCGGATTCGGCACGCGGACGAAGTTCAGCACGCAGACCGCTGCGAACAGGATTGCGACCACAAGGGCGGTCCCGCGGCCGGCGGACCGGGAGACGCGGCGTGCAACCAGGGGACCGCAAAAGGCCGCCGACACGTACGCGACGAGCAGCAGCGCGAACGCCCCGGTGCTGACTTCGGACATGTGTTGCCGGACCGACTCCAGGTCCATCGGGTCCATCCCCTGCGGCGCTGGAAAGGCGAGGGCGGAGCCCAGTTCCACCACGAAGACCACCGCGAAGGCAACCAGGAGGCCCGCCAGTACTGCGCCGATTGATCGCCCCATCGGTCCTCTCGTAGGAAGTCTGTGAATCTTTCGGCTGAGGCCGGGAGAACGGTAGGCTGTTGACGGGCCGCGTTGTGTGACGAACCGCATCCACGGATGGGTCGGCTGGGGTGGGCGGGGTAACCGTTGCGCCGCTGACCGCGTATTATTGGCGGATTCACCCCCCTATTGCTGAGAGGATTGATCATGCGTTGGAGCCATGGACTCGCGCTTTCCCTCGCCGTCACGCTGGTCACGCCGGCGGCCATCGCCGCGCAGGATGCGTCGCGCGCGGTGGCGGGCGGCGGCATCTCCGTCCCGGGCTGGTCGGGGATGATCGACGCCACCGAATCCGCCAAGGGCGCGAAGCTGACGGATTCGAAACTGGCCAAGGAGGGCGATGCCCTGCACGTGACCACCGGGCCGCAGCTCGTCTACTGGAACGCCGCCAACACGGCCAGCGGCAATTACACCGTGAAGGCCACGTTCAAGGAGCCGAAGTACATGGCCCTGAATGACCACCCGCATCCGTACGGCCTCATGATCGGGGGCAATGACCTCGGCACCGACCAGCAGACGTACCTCTACTGTGCCGCCTACGGCGCCGGCAACTTCATCGTTCGCGGGTTCGGCCCGGCTCCCTTCCGCATGAACGGCGGTCGCGGAGAGATGAATGCCGCGGTGCACAAGGCGTCGGGCCCGGGCGCGGAGGTCACCCAGGAGATCGCGGTGACGGTGACGGCCGACAAGG
>JADLEH010000384.1 GCA_020846255.1 Propionibacteriaceae bacterium | reverse complement strand
CGCACCCGGTACTCCTCGTCCACCGGGACGTAGGGCGGCGGAACCTCGAAGGGCAGGCCGAGAACCGTCTCGCTCGAGGCCCACACCACCTTCTTCACCCGGGCGATCCTGGCTGCCTGGAAGACGTTGAACGTCGACGGCACGTTGTTGGCGAACGTCGCTCCGCTGGTGAACAGCCCGGGGGCGGGGATCGCGGCCAGGTGGACCACGGCGTCGACGTGGTCATGCCGCTCGTCGACACCGGTCAGGAGTTCGATCACCTGGCCCAGGTCGGTCAGGTCGGCACGGGTGAAGCTTCCGGGCAGGCCGGGGGGCGGTGGAGTGCGGTCGGTGGTCACGACCTGGTAGCCGTGGTCGAAGAGGTCCTGCACTACCGCCCGGCCGAGCTTCCCGCTGGCACCGGTGACTACTACGCATGGCATACGCCTCAGCCTAAACCCGGTGCAGCTGCCGGTCGTCGGCGCTGCGAATGAAGGTCGCGCAACCAGCTGAGGTTAGCCGGCCCGAAGCTGGGTACTCCTATGGAGAGACCTGTGCCGGGTGGTAGACCCACGGCAGCCGACGACGACGCCGGGAAACCTGCCACCCACCCACCGGAACAACGCGGCCCACCCGGTCGTCCACCCCGGCTCGGTGGTCAGGCTCCGAATCGTTAGGAGAACTTCATGAAGGTGCGGCTGAGGGTAATGGCGGCGGCAGTTGGTCTCGGCCTGGTCCTGGCATCATGCAGCGGCGGAGGGGGCGGCGGCTCCGCAGCGCCCGGTGGTGCCCTCGAGGCCCGGGGTCCGATCTCCATCTGGTACTCGAACAACGAGCAGGAGGTTGCGTGGGGCAAGGCCATGGTCGAGGCCTGGAACTCCGCCCACCCGGAGGAGAAGATCGAGGGCCAGGAGATCCCGGCCGGCAAGAGCAGCGAAGAGGTCATCGGGGCAGCGATCACGGCCGGCACCGCACCCTGCCTGGTGTTCAACACCGCGCCGTCCGCCGTTGGCCAGTTCCAGCGCCAGGGCGGGCTGGTCAACCTCGCCACCTTCCCCGACGGGGCCGCGTACATCGAGACCAGGACCGGCGAAGCAGCGCAGCAGTACAAGGCCGACGACGGCGGGTACTACCAGCTGCCGTGGAAGGCGAACCCGGTGATGATCTTCTACAACAAGGACATGTTCGAGAAGGCCGGCCTGGACGCCGAGAAGCCTGACCTGAGCACCTACGACCTCTTCCTGGCCGCAGCCCGCAAGATCAAGGAGTCCAAGGCGGCCAAGTACGCCATCAACCCCGCCCCGACCAGCGAGTTCTTCCAGACCCAGTTCGACTTCATCCCGCTGTATGCGGCGGAATCAGGCGGCAAGCAGATCGTCGCGGACGGCAAGGCCACCTTCAACGATGCCGCCGGCCTCGCCGTGGCGGACTTCTGGAAGACCATCTACGCCGAGGGACTTGCCGGCAAGGAGCCCGTGCAGGGCGACGCCTTCGGGACCAAGGTCAGCGCGATGTCGATCGTGGGTCCGTGGGCCATCGCGGCGTACAAGGGCGGAGTGGACTGGGGCGCTGTCCCGGTGCCGACATCGACCGGCAAGCCGGCAGCCGAGACCTACACCTTCGGTGACGCCAAGAACGTCGGCCTCTACACCGCCTGCAAGAACCAGGCGACCGCCTGGGACGTGCTGAAGTTCGCCACCAGTGAGGAGCAGGACGGCAGCCTGCTGACCAAGACCGGACAGATGCCGATGCGGGCGGACCTGCAGCAGGCCTACCCGGACTTCTTCACCGAGAACCCGGCCTACACCCAGTTCGGCGACCAGGCCGCCCGCGTGGTCGAGGCACCCGGCGGGCCGCACACCGTGGAGATGCTGCAGATCCTGCGGGACGCCTACACCAGGGCCGTGGTCAGCGGTGAGGGCGACCTCCAGCAGGCTCTCAACGAGGCTGCCGACAAGGTCACCGCACTGGCCGGCCAGTAGGCCGGGTCGATGGCGACGGGGACCCTCGCTCCAGCGGTAGCGCCCCGCGCTGCGAGGGGATCGGAGGCGCGTCGGCACCGCGCGCGGCAAGGGGTGCTCGGATGGTTGTTCAGTGCACCCTACCTGGTGTTCGTTGCGGTGATCTTCGCCTTCCCCCTCGGTTTCGCCGTCTACATGTCAGCGCACGACTACTTCTTCACTGCGCCCGGTGTGAACGTCGACCGGCCGTTCGTGGGGATGCGCAACTACGTCCAGGCGCTGACCGACCCGGCAGTGCGTCGGTCGTTCTACAACGTCCTGGTCTTCCTCGTGATCAACGTCTCGCTGACAGTGGTGCTGTCGCTGGTGCTGGCCACCCTGCTGAACCAGGTGTTGCACGCAAAGGCATTCCTCCGGGTGTCCTTCTACCTGCCTTACCTGACGTCCAGCGTCGCCCTGGTCGGGGTCTGGCTGTTCCTCTTCAGTGGCACCGGACTGGTGAACCAGTTGCTCGGCCCACTGGCACCGACTCCGTCCTGGCTGGTCAATGAGCAGCTGGCGATGCCGAGCATCGCGCTCTACGTGACCTGGAAAGGGTTGGGCTTCTACATCCTGTTGTACCTGGCAGCGCTCCAGAACGTGGGTAAGGAGCTCTACGAGGCCGCGGCCACCGACGGCGCCAGCCGCTGGCAGGCGTTCTGGAACGTCACCGTCCCCGGCGTCCGCTCAGCGACTGTGCTGGTGCTGCTGCTCGCGACCATCACCGGGGCGAACCTGTTCACCGAGCCGTACCTGCTCACCGGCGGCGGTGGCCCCAACGGCGCCTCGACGTCGCCGGTGCTGATCATGTACCAACAGGGCATCCAGCAGGGGAAGCCCGGCTATGCCGCGGCGATCGGCGTGGTGCTGGTGATCCTCACCCTGGGTATCGCCTTCCTGCAGAACTGGCTCGGAAGGGAGCGGGACTGATGGCCAAGGGAGTCTTGCTGCGCGGGGCGGTGCTCGGGCTTGGAGCGATCCTGTTCCTCTTCCCGTTCTACTACATGGTGATCGGCTCACTGCAGCGCCAGCCGGACCAGTCGCTGGCCGGGTTGTTCCCCAACCCTGCGAACCTCACCGTCGACAACTACTTCGACATCAACGCCCGCGTGAACCTGCTCCAGGGCATCGCGAACTCCGGGATCTTCGCCGCCGGCGTCATCATCGGCACAGCCGTGTTCGGGTCCATCGCCGGCTATGCCCTCGCCGTCCTCGAGTGGCGGGGCAGGGGAACCGTGTTCGCCCTCGCCCTGCTGGTCCAGGTCGTGCCCTTCCAGCTCCTCATGGTTCCGCTGTACGTGATGATCGCCCGGGACTACGGC
Organism: Propionibacteriaceae bacterium; assembly: GCA_020846255.1. GTDB lineage: Bacteria > Actinomycetota > Actinomycetes > Propionibacteriales > Propionibacteriaceae > Propionicimonas. The sequence continues at coordinate 4,511 of JADLEH010000384.1, read as the reverse complement.
CTGGCCGACAACTACCTGGGCATCATGCTCCCGTTCCTGATCAACTCCACCGCCGTGATCATCTTCCGCCAGTACTTCCTGCAACTGCCGAAAGGCATCTTCGAGGCCGCCCGGATCGACGGGGCCTCGGAGTGGCAGGTGCTGACCCGGGTGGCGCTGCCCCTGATCCGGCCGGCCCTGGTGACCGTGATCCTGATCAGTTTCATCGGGCCGTGGAACGAGTTCCTTTGGCCGTTCCTGGTCACCAAGAAGGCCGACATGCAACCGCTGGCTGTGTCGCTGGCGAACTTCATCAGCAACGTTGCCAACTCCACGTCCAACCCCTTCGGAACCCTGCTGGCGGGCGCCGTCGTGCTCGCCCTGCCGGTGGCCGTGCTGTTCATCGTGTTCCAGCGCTACTTCGTGGCCAGCGACCTCGGCTCCGGGCTGAAGGGGTGAGCGTCGCGGACTTCCCGTTCCGGCTGGTCCGGGAAGGGCTGTTGATGGCCCCGGACCAGGCGGAGCCCCTCGAGGCCGAGGGGGTGCTGAACCCGGCTGCCGGCTGGGCCGGCGGCGAGCTGTTCCTGCTGCCGCGGATGGTGGCTGAAGGAAACGTCTCCCGGGTGGGGCTCGCCCGGGTGGAGGTCGAAGCCGGTCGGCCGGTCGGCGTCACCCGGCTCGGTGTGGTCCTCGAGCCACGGACGACCTGGGAGCGCGGGCCGGGAAACGCGGGCGTAGAGGACCCGAGGACCACTTGGCTGCCGCTCCTGGGCCTGCACGTGATGACCTACGTGGCCTACGGACCGGTGGGACCTCGCACGGCGCTCGCCGTCTCCGCCGACCTGCGTGACTGGCGGCGGCTCGGACCGGTCGTGTACCGGTGGGATGAGGACGCAGAGGTCGACCTGAACCTCTACCACAACAAGGACGCGCTGTTCCTGCCCGAGCCCGTCATCGCCCCGGACGGCGAGCTCAGCTTCGCCGTCCTGCACCGGCCGATGGGCATCCTGAACCCCGACACCTCGATCGGGGACCTGCCCGACGCCAAGCCGCCCACCGGAGCCACCGGCGGGGAGGCGATCTGGATGAGCTTCATCCCGGTTGCCGGGGTGCAGGACGACTTGTCAGCCCTGACCGTCTGGCGGGGCCACCGGTACGTCGCCGGGCCGGAGTACGCCTGGGAGGAACTGAAGATCGGCGGTGGCACGCCGCCGATCCGGGTGCCTGAGGGCTGGCTGCTCCTGCACCACGGGGTCACCGGTCGCTTCGACGCGTCCCGGATCCTTCAACAGCACGTGCACTACGCCGCGGGCGGCATGATCCTGGACGCGGAGCAGCCCTGGCTGGTCGTCGCGAGGTCGGTCGACTCGATCCTGCAGGCCGACACCGAACAGGAACGTGCCGGCGTGGTGCCCAACGTCGTCTTCCCGACAGCAGCTGTCGAGATCGACGGCGAGACCTTCGTCTTCTACGGAATGGCCGACTCCCGAATCGGGGTCGCCCGACTAGTGAGGAACTGAGATGACCCACCCCCGAAGAATCGTCACGCTGCTGATGCTGCTGGCGCTGACCCTCGCCGGTCTCGTCACCACCCGGCCGGCGGTCGCCGAGACCACCCGGCTGACGAACCTCAGCCACCTCGACTTCGGGGGAGTGGTGCTGCTCTTCTCCAGGTGACGTCGCGGCGCTGTTCGGGCTCAGGCCTTCTGGTCGGGCTCGGGGTCGGCCGGCTGCACCGACCATTCAGGTGGTTCGTCCCTGCCGGAGTCCTCATCGCGCTCGGCATCCGCAGCGGTCGCCTGGACGATTCCGGGGGTGTGGTGCACCGGGGCGTAGACCACGTAGAGACGCAGATCCACCTGGCCCGTGTTGATGATGTCGTGCCAGGTGCCTGCGGGAACCTGGACGCTCCAGCCGTCGCTGACATCGGCCTGGAAACTCAGGTCGTCCTCTTCCGGACCCATGGTCGCGCGGCCGGTGCCGGCGTCGATCCGGATGAACTGGTCGGTTTCGGGGTGGACCTCGAGGCCGATCGAGGAACCCGGCGGGATCGACATCAAGGTGACCTGCAGGTACCGCCCGGTCCACGCGACGGTGCGGTAGTTCGAGTTCTCGATGGTTGCGGTCTCCAGGTCGAACACGTTCGGCTGCGGGCCGTTGTCTGTGATCTTCATGCAGCTCCCGTTTCCGGCGCGACGACTGGTCGGTGACGCCAGTCGTCGGTGCGCCAAATTGGTCCAAGAGTGGACTTGTGGTTTCAGGCTACACCGTGGCGACGTCCCCGCCTTGACGGCAGCAAGAAGCCTCTGACTACGGGGTATATCGTGTCAAGATGTCGGGGGGCTGACCCGGCGGCGCTGGCCGGCGCTGTGCTGGCGGGCCAGGACGTGGACGGACCCGGCTGCCAACCTTCTTCAGGGAGGTGCCGGGCCCCGCACCCGCAGCCTAGGGGCCGGTCGTTGCCACGACCAGACCTGAAAGCTGTGGATTGGCTGAACCTCCGCCATGGCCGTGCGAAGGGTCGAGCGTGTCGCCGGCTGGGATCATTTGCCTAGTCGGTTGCGGCAGGGGTGTCGAAGTGTCGGTGCCGGCTCGTAGCGTTGCCGGCATGTCGCTCGACCAGCTCGCCGCCACCATCTCCGGTTCCCTCGTCCTGCCCGGCTCCGCCGACTTCGACGGCGCCCGGCTCTACCACGGGCGGGCAGGTGATCCTGCAGCCGTGGCACATGTCGGGGGCGTCGACGACGTCGTGGCGGCAGTCGGCGCTGCCCGCGAGGAGCGGTTGCCGGTGGCGATTCGCGGCGGTGGGCACAGCAACTGGGAGTCGCTGCCCGGCGCCCTTGTGATCGACCTGCGTGCCCTGCGGGAAGTGGTTGTCGACCAGGATGCTGCGCCAACGGCGGACGGTGCCCGACTGGTGCATGTCGGGGGTGGCGCGACCTGGGGTGAGGTGGCGGAGGAACTCGCCCGGCACGGCCTCGCCATCAGTTCCGGCGACACCCGCTCTGTGGGAGTGGGCGGCCTGACCCTTGGCGCCGGCATCGGGTGGGTGGTGCGCTGTTGGGGCCTCGCCCTCGACCAGCTGGTCGGAGCCCAGCTCGTCACGGCGGGCGGTGACGTGCTGGAGCTGTCTGAGACCTCGTACCCGGAGCTGTTCTGGGGCGTGCGAGGTGGCGGCGGGAACCTGGGCGTGGTCACGCGCTTCGACTTCCTGGCGCACCCCCTGACAGGCGTGGTGCATGCCGCCATCACGCTCGACGGGGCCGACCTGCCGGCGTTGATCCGTGCGTTCCGAGATGTGATGCGCGCAGCGCCCCGCGAGCTCAACGGCTCACTGATGCGGACGCCCCCGATGGGGCCAGAACTGCCGAGCCGCACCGTGATCGAGCTGGCCTGGGCCGGCCCGGACGAGGCGGCGGCCCGGGCGGCGTTCGCCCCGCTGCTGGGCCTGCCGCAGGTGACGGCAAGCGAGGTCGCCCCGGTGGCCTACCCCGACCTGCTCCAGGAGCCGCCGATGCCGCCTCCCGGCATGACGATGCCGACCATCGTCGACGAGAACGGCTGGTTTGAGTCCCTCGACGACCACGTCATCGATGCCCTGGTCGCCGGAGCCGCCGAGGCCGGGGCGCCGATGCTCCTGGTGCGGTGGCTCGGCGGGGCGTTCGGCGACGTCGCCCCGGAGGCAACGGCCATCGGGTTCCGGCGGGCCGAGGCTTTCGTGATGTCGGCGGCGTTCGTCCCGCCCGACGGCACAGCCGAGGATGTGGCGCGGGTGAAGGCGGCGCTGGCTCCGTTCGTCGAGCACTCCGTCGGTGCCTACGGGAACTTCACCAACTCGGTGGCGCCCGGCTTGCCGGAGCGGATGTACACACAGCCGACCCTTGCGCGGCTGCGGGCGCTGAAGCTCGAGTGGGATCGGGACAACCTCTTCTCCCGGAATCACAACGTCGTTCCGGTTGTGGGGTAGGAACGTCGGTTCCTTGCTGGTCGCGGTTCAGGCCGAGCGGGGTTGCCGCGGCGGCGAGCAATCCGGGTTGTCGCCGCTCCCGCAATGGCGGTCGTGCAACCGGTTGGACCGCAGGCAGCACCGTGCCGCCTCGGGCATGAGTCGAGGCGGCACGGCGGTGGCTGTCAGGACGGGTACGCCTCGTCACCCCAGGCGTAGTAGCTGATCCCCTGCGCCTTGCCGTTCTGGTTCGTCACCGAGGTATTGGTGACGTTGCCGTAGAAGTCGACGACGACGTAGGTGACCTGGGTGCCAACCTTGAGGCAGACCTCGGTCCTGGAGGGCAGGTTCGTGTGCACGCTGGCGTCGTCCCCGCCGAGCTCGACCTTGTTCGGGAACGAAGCCGTATCGCAGTGCTGCGTGACCGCTTGAGCCGGCGTGACCACGAACATCGATCCGGCGATGACGAGCGAACTCAGCCCGACCTTGACTAGATTGCGCATCCCGATTCCCCCTTGATGAGCAGCGCGGTCCAGGGACCCAACAGATCCCGCACCCTGATGCGAGCAAAGCTATTGCGGGCATT
>JADLEH010000383.1 GCA_020846255.1 Propionibacteriaceae bacterium | reverse complement strand
GAGAACCCCGCAATCGTGCGAGCCCTGGTCGAACACGGCGCCGATGTGGAGTTCGTCACGGAGCTTCATCACTCGCTGGAAGAGGTCTACCTGAACCTCATCCACGGCGTGGCTGAGCGGGAAGGGGCCTCCCGATGAGCGCTGTGACCACCATCATCGGCAAGGAATGGGCCGATGTGCGCAGGAACCGGCTGGTGCTGTCGGTGGTGCTGTTCATGCCACTGCTGATCACGGCCATCCCGGTCGTGATGCTCGCCGTGATGTCGCGGGTGGGCATCAACCAGTCCGACTACGAACAGCTCGGGCCGTTGCTGGACAACCCGATGTTCGCTGGCATGACCCCGGTTGAGGCGATGCAGTCGGTGCTGGCGTCCAACATGCTGGTGCTGTTCCTGATCATGCCGGTGATGGTTCCGGTGACGATCGCCACCAACAGCATCGTCGGGGAAAAGCTCACCCGCTCGCTGGAGCCGCTGCTGGCGACGCCGATCTCGACTGTGGAGCTTCTGGTCGCCAAGGGGATCGCGGCTGCAGCTCCCGGCATCGCTTCGGTGTGGGCGAGCTATGCGGTGTTCCTGGTGGGGGCGAGGGCGTTCTCGGCCAGCGACCGGGTGTTCATGATCTTCGTCGACCCGATGTGGCTGGTCGCACTACTCGTGCTGGCCCCGCTGCTCACCGTGATGGCTGTCAGCGTCGGGATCATCGTCAGCAGCCGGGCAACCGACCCGGGAGCTGCGCAACAGCTGGGCAGCCTTGTCGTCCTGCCCCTGATGCTGTTGCTCATCGGCGCCCTGAGCGGCCTGTTCCAGCTCAGCGGCGGCGTGTTCTGGATCGCTGCCCTGCTGGTTGGCGCCGCCGACGTAGCGCTGGTGCGCCTTGGGGTGAAGCTCTTCCAGCGAGAGACCATCCTGACCCGCTGGAAATGAGCAACACCGTTCCTTCATCATTTCTGCCTCGAACCGACGCGCAGCGGGTGTCACTCTGGATCGGTGACGCTCAACACCGGTCAGGACTTGACCGTGACCACGCTTCCATCGGAGTCGATGTAGTCGGCGTCCGGTTCGTCGAACCAGTGCCCGTTCTCGCCCAGGTACCGGAAGCGCAGCGTTGTTCCCGGGCGCACCAGCACCGCGGTGCTGAGCGTCCCGTTGCTACGGCGTCGCAACACGTGGACACCGGGCACCCAGTCGTTGAAGTCGCCTACGACGCTGATGGTGCCGGCGGCCGCAGCGGCGGGAATGGCGAACGTGAGTCGGGGAGCTGAGGTCTTCGGGTCGCGGGACATCCGCAGCACAATCGGGTCCTTCTGTCGGGGATCGGTCACGAGTGCGTGACTACGACCGGCATTCTCGACGGACCCACCCGGCTGGCCCGGCCGTGTCCACCCACTGCGGCCGGAACGCGGCGGAGCCACGCAGGGGATAAGGGGATGGGCACTTCAGGGGCTGAAGGATGGGAACCCTCCGGCGTTCCGCCGCGGGCTGCAGTTCGGGCGGCGAACTGCCAGTGAACTGGCAGGCTCGCGGCGATGCGGTCACAAAGACGCCATCCCGGGCTAGTGTCGGCTCATGCGAGCTATCCAGGCACAGCGGGCCGGCGGGCCGGAGGTTCTCGAGTTGGTCGACCTGCCCGACCCGGCGCCGGGTCCCGGCGAGGTCCTGGTCAGGACGGCTGCGGCCGGCATCAACTTCATCGACACCTACCGCCGCGGGGGCATGTACCCCATGCCGTTCCCGCACGTGCCGGGCAGCGAGGGCGCCGGCGTGGTGACCGCAGTCGGGGACGATGTGAGCGACCTGGCCGTGGGCGACCTGGTCGCCTGGAACGACTCCCCCGCCTCCTACGCCGAGCTGGTTCGGGTCAAGGCCGATCGCGCACTCCGCGTGCCCGACGGTGTCGGCCTCGACGTCGCAGCTGCCCTCCCGTTGCAGGGCATGACCGCCCACTACCTGGTCACCTCCACGTACCCGGTGCAGCAGGGCGACGTGATCCTCGTCCATGCCGGCGCCGGCGGTGTCGGCCTGCTCCTAACCCAACTCGCCAAGGCGCGCGGGGCCCGCGTCATCACCACCGTCTCCACCGGCGACAAGGAGAGGCTGTCCAGAGACGCAGGGGCTTGCGCAGTTATCCGCTACGACCTGCTCCAGGACCTGACCGCGGAGTTGCCGGGCCTGGTGCGTGAGCTTGCCGGCGGCGGAGTGGCTGCGGTCTACGACGGGGTCGGCAAATCCACCTTCGACGCTTCCCTGGCCTGCCTGAGGCAGCGCGGGATCATGGTGCTGTTCGGCGCCTCCAGCGGGGCGGTACCGCCGTTCGACATCCAACGGCTCAACTCAGGCGGGTCGTTGTACCTCACCCGTCCCACGTTGGGGCACTACACCGCCACCACCGAGGAACTGCGGGGACGAGCCGATGAGCTGTTCGACGCCGTGCTCACCGGCAAGCTGAAGGTCCGGATCGGTGCCCGCTTCCCGCTGGCAGAGGCGGCCGAAGCGCAGCGAGCGCTCGAAGGACGCGCCACCACCGGCAAGGTGATTCTCGAGATCAGCTAGCGCCCGTCGGGCGGCCGCGAACTGACGGTGCATTCGGCGACACGCCTGGCCAAACG
>JADLEH010000382.1 GCA_020846255.1 Propionibacteriaceae bacterium | reverse complement strand
TGCCGCACGTGATCGAGTTCAACGCCGGCGAGCTCGGCATCCGTCCGGGAGAGATCTCCGACGTGGCCAGGCGCTATGTCACCCTGGCCAGGTCCCTCGGCCTCTCCGCGTCCAGCGATCGCAACCTGGTGCTCGGCCTGGTCGGCTGGGTGGAGCGCGTTCGCCGCGAGCTGGAGCTGCCGGCAACGGTCACAGCGGCCGGAATCGACCGGGTGGCGTTCCGCGAGGCCATCCCGGGCCTTGCGGCCACGGCCCTGAAGGACTTCTGCACGTCCGGCAACCCGGTCGAGGTGACCGTCGCCGACCTCGCCCGCATCCTGGACTGGATCAGCTGACGCCGCCTCCTGGCGGGAAAGGGGACGGTTCTCTTTACCCGCCAGCCGTCCGCCCCGCGTCCGAGGAGGTGGCGGGGAATGGGGACGGTTCTCTTTTCGCGCCAGCCGTCCGCCCCGCCGGAGGTGGTGGGGACTACGGTCCAGCCCTCACCTGGCGGAAAATGAGAACCGTCCCCTTTCCCGCCAGGTGGCGGGACGGGGGACCGTCCCCCTGCGATGCCGGGTGGCGGGAAAAGAGAACCGTCCCCTTTCACGCCAGGCGGGCGGCGAGCTCCTCGACTCCGGCCCCGGTGAGGGCGGACACCTCGAGGATCTCGGTGGCGCCGGCCAGCCGCAGGTGGTTGCCGGCCACCTTGATCTCAGCCGGGGTGGCGATGTCGACCTTGGTCACCACGCCGATGGACGGCGGCATGAAGAACGTGGTGAAGCCGGGCTGGAACCGGCCCTCGGCGACCGTGGCCGACGCGAGCAGCACGACCAGTTCGACCTCGAAGGACGCCAGCCGGAGGGCGTGCTTGAACCAGGGCAGTTCCAGGTACTCGCCGGGGGTGTCGATCACCCCACCGGAGGTGTACATCTCGCCGGTCTTCGCATAGTGGAGCTCGCCGCCCTGGAGCCGCTGCAGCAGGGTGGTCTTGCCGCAACCCACACCACCGACCAGGAGGAGCCGCTTCACGTGCGGGTCAGCGGCGGCCTGGCGAAACCCAGCTCGCCGCACAGCACCGCTACCACGGCCTCCACGGCGGCCTGGACGTCGGTCAGGCTCCCGGTGACGACGAGCGAGCCGGAGAACCGGTCGACGAAGCCGAGCTCGACCGCCGCGGCCTTCGTCGCCACATCCGCAGCGATCACGGTGCCTTCGCTCGGCGTGATCGTCAGCACGCCGATCGCGCCGCCGCCGGGGGGCAGGCCGATCTTCGGGTACAGCCGCGCGTCCGGGTTCGCGACCACGTGCGCAAGCGTCACCTGCTTGCCCGGGACGAACTCCTGGATGATGCGCTGCTTCTCGGACATCCCCACCTCTCGTGGCGCCCGGATGGCGCGCGGCGAGCCCGCTCGCTGCTGCCATGGTGCGTACTCCCGAGGTGGCTGTCAATGAGTTCGCCGGTCCTGTGCAGAGGTGCACTTTCTGGTCGTCGGAGGTGCACTTTCTGGTCGTCCCGACGCCGCCAAGGAGACCCGAAAGTGGTCGCTGCAGGTGAGTTTATTGCCGTGCTTTCAGACCTAACCTCAACCGAATGGCCGCCAGGTCGGGTTCCGACCTGCGGCCCACCGACCCAACGGAGGAGCTGGAATGCAAGAAGCCCTGGGAATGGTGGAGACGAAGGGTTTCGTCGCCGCCGTTGAAGCCGCTGACGCGATGGTCAAGTCGGCCAACGTCGTCCTGATCGGAAGCCAGCGAGTTGGCTCCGGTCTGGTCACCGTGCTGGTCCGCGGCGATGTCGGCGCGGTCAAGGCCGCAACCGATGCCGGCGCCGTCGCCGCCCAAAACGTGGGGGAGCTCGTCTCCGTCCACGTCATCCCGCGTCCGCACGCCGACGTGGAGAAGATTCTCCCGCAGGCCGAGAAGTGAGGTCCTGACCCACTATGGCAAGTGAAGAACTGGTCAACCAGATCATGGCAGCGGTCATGAAGAAGATGGACGGGAAGCCCGCACCGGCAGCGAAGCCGGCCAACAGCCCCCGCCCCGCATCCACCGAGTTCGTCTGCAGCACAGCCCTCGGTGACACGATCGGCCTGGTCATCGCCAACGTCGACCCCCAGGTCCACGCGCTGATGAAGATCGACCCCAAGTACAAGTCGATCGGCATCGTCGGTGCCCGCACCGGCGCCGGCCCGCACATCTTCGCCGCAGACGAAGCCGTCAAGGCGACCAACTGCGAGATCGTGACGATCGAACTGCCGCGCGACACCAAGGGTGGCGCCGGGCACGGTTCCTTGATCATCTTCGGTGCCGAGGACGTCTCCGACGCCCGCCGCGCCGTCGAGGTCACCATCAGCGAGCTCGACCGGACCTTCGGTGACGTCTACGCCAACGACGCCGGCCACCTGGAGTTCCAGTACACAGCCCGCGCGTCCTACGCCCTGAACAAGGCGTTCGGTGCACCGATCGGCAAGGCCTTCGGCATCACCGTCGGCGCCCCGGCAGCGATCGGCGTCGTTCTCGCCGACACCGCAGTCAAGGCATCGACGATCGACGTCGTCGGTTACGCCAGCCCGGCTGCCGGCACCAGCTACTCCAACGAGGTCATTTCGTTCTTCAGTGGCGATTCCGGCGCAGTGCGCCAGGCGATCATCGCTGCCCGCGAGGTCGGCCGAGGCTTGCTGGGCGCCATGGGTGCGTACCCGGAGTCCGTCACCACGCCCTACATCTGAGACGGGAAACAGCGTGAGATCAAAGCGTTTTGAGGCGCTTGACGCCAGGCCCGTCAACCAGGACGGGTACGTGACCGAATGGCCTGAGGTCGGACTCATGGCCATGAACAGCCCGAACGACCCCAAGCCGTCGATTCGCGTCGAGGGCGGCAAGGTCGTCGAACTCGACGGCAAGCAGCGCGCCGACTTCGACATGATCGACTCCTTCATCGCCGACTACGCGATCCGGCTGGACAACGCCGAGGCCGTCTGCAAGATGGACTCCCTCGACCTGGCCCGCAAGCTCGTCGACATCAACGTCCCGCGTTCGGAGGTGGTCAAGCTGACCACGTCGATGACGCCGGCGAAGATCACCGAGGTCGTCGGCAAGATGACGGTGCTGGAAATGATGATGGCAGTGGCCAAGATGCGGGCCCGGCTGACGCCGGCCAACCAGTGCCACGTCACCAACCTGAAGGACAACCCGGTACAGATCGCAGCTGACGCCGCCGAAGCCTCCCTGCGTGGCTTCGCGGAGGAGGAGACGACGGTCGGCATCGGGCGGTACGCCCCGTTCAACGCGATGGCCATCATGGTCGGCGCGCAGGTCGGACGTCCCGGCATCCTCACCCAGTGCGCGGTCGAAGAGGCCACCGAACTCAACCTCGGCATGCGCGGCTTCACCGCCTATGCAGAGACCGTCTCCGTCTACGGCACCGAAGCCGTGTTCATGGACGGTGACGACACGCCGTGGTCGAAGGCCTTCCTGGCCTCCTGCTACGCGTCTCGCGGGTTGAAGATGCGGTTCACCTCCGGCACCGGCTCCGAGGTCCAGATGGGCTACGCCGAAGGCAAGTCCATGCTGTACCTGGAGGCCCGCTGCATCTACATCACCAAGGGTGCGGGCTCCCAGGGCATCCAGAACGGTTCGGTCTCCTGCGTCGGCGTCCCAGCCGCCGTGCCGGGTGGCATTCGCGCCATCCTCGCCGAGAACCTGATCGCGATGGCCCTCGACCTGGAGTGCGCATCGTCGAACGACCAGACCTTCACCCACTCCGACCTGCGCCGTGTCGCCCGGTCCCTGATGCAGTTCGTGCCCGGCACCGACTTCATCTGCTCCGGCTACTCGGCAACGCCCAACTACGACAACATGTTCGCCGGCTCCAACTGGGACGCCGACGACTACGACGACTGGCTGATCATCCAGCGCGACCTCAAGATCGACGGTGGCCTGGTTCCGGTTGTCGAAGTCGATGTGGTCGCTGCCCGCAACAAGGCAGCCCGGGCGCTCCAGGCTGTGTTCAAGAATCTCGGCCTCACCGAGATCACGGACGCAGAGGTCGAAGCAGCCACCTACGCCCGCGGCTCGCAGGACATGCCGGCCCGCAACGTGGTGGAGGACCTGAAGTCCGCCGAAGACATGATGAAGCGTGGGACCACCGGTGTGGACATCGCGAAGGCACTCTCCAAGGGTGGCTTCGAGGATGTCGCGGACGCGGTGTTCGGCATGCTCAAGCAGCGTGTCGCAGGTGACTACCTGCACACGTCCGCCATCCTCACCCGTGACTTCGAGGTGATCTCTGCCGTCAACCAGCCCAACGACTACCGCGGGCCGCAGACCGGCTACCAGATCTCCGACGAGAAGTGGGCGATCCTGCAAGACATCCGCCAGGCGATCAGCCCAGAGAGCATCTGAGGTCATGGCAATGGACGAGAAGACGCTCAAGAGCATCATCGAAGAGGTCATGAAGGAAATGGCCGTGGTCGGGGCCTCCGCCCCGGCCGGCAAGCCTGCCGGACGGTCGGATTCGGGAAGCACATCGCTGGTCATCAGCGAGACCGGCACGGCGGCCCGGGGCACCAACCCGCGCGAGATCGTGATCGGCCTCGCCGCAGCCTTCGGTGGTCGGCAGACGCAGACCATCATCGGCCTGCCGCACGACCAGGTGGTCAAGGAGATCTGCGCCGGCATCGAGGAGGAGGGGCTGAGCTACCGCTTCATCCGCCTCTTCCGCACCGCCGACGTCGGCTTCATCGCACACGAGGCGGCCAAGCTGTCCGGATCGGGCATCGGCATCGGCATCCAGTCCCGCGGCACGACGGTGATCCACCAGAAGGACCTGCCGCCGCTGTCGAACCTGGAGCTGTTCAGCCAGTCGCCGCTGATCGACCTGGAGACCTTCCGGGCGATCGGCAAGAACGCGGCCAAGTACGCCAAGGGTGAATCGCCCAGCCCCGTGCCCGTCCGCAACGACCAGATGGCCAGGCCCAAGTACCAGGCCATCGCCGCGCTGCTGCACATCAAGGAGACGCAGCTGCTCGATCCCAACAAGAAGACCCAAGAACTTCGGGTCGAGTACCGGTAGGAGGTGACCAATATGGATCAGGAACAACTCATTCGGCAGATCATGGCCGAGGTCATGGCCAATCTTGGCAAGGACAGCGTGGCCTTCCAGAAGAAGTCGCCGGCTGCCGCCGGCACCATCGGTCGGGACCAGTACCCGCTCGGCGAGAAGATGCCGGAGAAGGTCTTCTCGGCGACGGGCAAGAAGCTGTCGGACTTCAGCCTCGAGAAGCTGAAGAACGGCGAGCTGACCGCAGACGACTTCCGGATCGCCCCGGAGACCCTCGAGATGCAGGCCCAGGTCGCCGAGTCGGTCGACCGGGACAGCCTGGCCCGCAACATGCGTCGGGCTGCGGAACTCATCGCAGTCCCGGACGACCAGCTGCTCAGCGTCTACAACGCGCTGCGCCCGTACCGCTCGACCAAGGCCGAGCTCTACGGAATCGCGGACGAGCTGGAGCAGAAGTACAAGTGCAAGGTCAACGCTGCCTTCATCCGGGAGGCCGCGGACGTGTACGAGAAGCGCGGTCGACTCAAGGCCGAGTGACGCCTAGTCCTTCGACGAAGCAAGCACGAGCACGCTCAGCGGGCATCTCGTCAGGCCCAGCCACGGTGGCTGGGCCTGGCGGAGCCCCAGACCTGAGGACCGAACCACAATGGCCTTGATCGCCGGTATCGACATCGGTAACGCCACCACCGAGGTGGCACTCGCGGAGCTTTCCGCGGGTGCCGCCCCGGTGTTCGTCGCGTCCTCGATCGTGCCGACCACCGGGATCAAGGGGACGGCTCAGAACACCCAGGGGGTGTTCCAGGCACTCACCGTCGCCCTGGACGCGGCCGGCCGGACCCTTGCCGAGGTCGACCTCATCCGCATCAACGAGGCGGCCCCGGTGATCGGGGACGTCGCGATGGAGACCATCTCCGAGACGATCATCACCGAGTCCACGATGATCGGGCACAACCCCACCACGCCCGGCGGCCTCGGCATCGGCGTGGGCACCACCATCGAGATCGGCGACCTGGGCCGGGCTTCGGCCGGGACCCCCTACATCGTGGTCGCCGACCGGAGCTACACCTTCGAGGACGTGGCCAGGCTGATCAACGCCGCCTCGTCCCGGGTCGACGTGACCGGCGCGATCCTGCAACACGACGACGCGGTCCTCGTCCACAACCGGCTGGCCCGCAAGATCCCGATCGTCGACGAGGTCGGCCTGATCACCAAGGTCCCGATCGGCATGCTGGCCGCCATCGAGGTGGCCGAGGTGGGCCGGATCATCGAGACGCTGGCCAACCCGTACGGCATCGCCACCCTGTTCGGCCTGGATTCCGACGAGACGGCCTCGGTCGTGCCGATGGCCCGCTCCCTGGTCGGGAACCGGTCGGCCGTGGTGATCAAGACACCGAAGGGTGACGTCACCGAGCGCCGCATCCCCGCAGGCTGGCTGCAGTTCATCGGCGACCGTACGGCCGAGGTGGACGTCGACCGGGGGGCGGAGGAGATCATGCGGGTGGCCGGCAACGTCGGCCCGATCCGCAACGTCCGGGGCGAACCCGGCACCAACGTCGGCGGCATGATGGAGAAGGTCCGGGTCGTCATGGGCCGGCTCACCGATCGGGACCCCGCCGGGATCGAGGTGACCGACCTGCTGGCAGTGGACACCCAGGTGCCGCAGAAGGTGACCGGTGGCCTCGCCGGCGAGTTCTCCCTCGAGGCCGCTGTCGGCATCGCTGCGATGGTGAAGGCCGACCGTCTGCAGATGCAGAAGCTCGCCCACGACATGACCGCCCAGTTCGGCATCCCGGTGGAGGTCGGCGGCGTCGAGGCCGACATGGCCGTGCGGGGGGCGCTCACCACACCGGGCTCCTCCATCCCGATCGCGATCCTCGACATGGGTGCCGGGTCCACCGACGCCTGCGTCCTGCGCAACGACGGGCCGGCGCGGTCGATCCACCTGGCCGGGGCCGGCAACATGGTCACCCTCCTGATCCAGTCCGAGCTCGGCCTGGACAGCACCGAGGACGCCGAGCACGTCAAGCGTTACCCGCTGGCGAGGGTGGAGACCCTGTTCAACATCCGGCACGAGGACGGCACGGTCGAGTTCTTCGACGAGCCACTGCCCCCGCAGGTCTTCGCCCGCACGGTGGTGCTGCACCCGGAGGGCATGATCCCGCTGCCGTTGCGCCAGCCGCTGGAGGTGATCCGGCAGGTCCGGATCCGGGCCAAGCAGCGGGTCTTCGTCACCAACGCCCTGCGGGCGCTGGCAGCCGTGAGCCCGACCAGCAACGTTCGCGACATCGCCCACGTCGTGCTGGTGGGCGGCTCGGCGCTGGACTTCGAGATTCCCCAGCTGGTCACCAAGGCGCTGGGGGAGTACCGCGTGGTCGCCGGGCGCGCGAACATCCGCGGCACCGAGGGGCCGCGCAACGCCGTGGCCACCGGCCTCGTCCTCGCCTGGGAGGCGCAGCGATGACAACCCCGCTGAACGCCGAACGCCCCAGCATCCGCCTGCGCATCAACGACCTCCTCGACGCTGCCCGGGTGGCAGAGGTGCTGCACGGCGTCGAGGAGGAGGGCGTCCCGGTGGAGGTGACCGCGCACGCCGAGCTGAACCCGCTGGTGCTGGCCCACGAGGCGAGCCTGGAGTCCCGCCTCGGCGTCGGCATCGGGATCAGTCTCGACCACATCGTGATCACGACCGAGAAGCTCCCGCCCGACCGGCCCTACCTGGCTGCGGTCCTCAACCGCTCGGCCACCTCCGACCGCGCAGCCGGGGCCAACGCCGCCCGGCTGGTCAAACGAATGCCCTTGTCCGACATGAACGCAGAATGAAGGAGCAGCGAATGCCAAACCTCAGCCTCGGCACCATCGAGGTGTTCGGCCTGCCCGCAGCCGTCGAGGCCGCGGACGTGGCCTGCAAGACCGCGGACGTGAAGCTGATCGGTTACGAGTCGACCGACGGCATGGGCATGGTCGCGGTCAAGATCGAAGGCCAGGTCTCGGCGGTGCAGGCCGCGGTGGCAGCGGCCGCTGCGGCAGCTGCCGGCGTCAGCAAGGTCTT